>DATDBB010000360.1:0-4178 GCA_036525085.1 Allobosea sp. | reverse complement strand
TCAGCCGGCCTCGGCCAGCAGCGAGATCTGCTGCTTGGCGCTCTCGCCGATCACGTCGGTCAGCGAGGTCGGGTAGTCGCCGGTGAAGCAGTGGTCGGTGAACTGCGGGCGGACCGGATCGCGCCGCTCATGGCCCATCGCCCGGTAAAGGCCATCGACCGAGATGAAGGCGAGCGAATCCGCGCCGACGAACTGCCGCATCTCCTCAAGCGAATGCGTCGCGGCGAGCAGCTTCTCGCGGTCCGGCGTGTCGATGCCGTAATAATCGGGATGCGTGATCGGCGGCGAGGAGATGCGGAAATGCACTTCGCGGGCGCCGGCCTCGCGCATCATCTTCACGATCTTGAACGAGGTCGTGCCGCGCACGATCGAATCATCGACCAGCACGATGCTCTTGCCCTCGACCACCGAGCGGTTGGCCGAATGCTTCAGCTTGACGCCGAGCTCGCGGACCTTCTGCGTCGGCTCGATGAAGGTGCGTCCGACATAGTGGTTGCGGATGATCCCGAGTTCGAAGGGGATACCGCTCGCCTGTGCGAAGCCGAGCGCGGCCGGCACGCCCGAATCCGGCACCGGCACGATCACGTCCGCATTCGCCGGGGCTTCGAGCGCGAGCTGTGCGCCCATCGCCTTGCGGCGCTCATAGATGCTGCGGCCCTTCACGATCGAATCCGGCCGGGCGAAGTAGATGTACTCGAAGATGCAGGGCCGCTCCGGCGTTGCCGGGAAGGGCTTGTGGCTCTCGATGCCGTCCTCGGAGATCACCACGACTTCGCCATTCTCGATCTCGCGAACGAACTTGGCGCCGATGATGTCGAGCGCGCAGGTTTCCGAGGTCAGGATCGGCGCACCGTCGAGCTCGCCCAGCACGAGCGGGCGGATGCCGAGCGGATCGCGCGCGCCGATCAGCTTCTTGTTGGTGATGCCGACGAAGGCATAGGCGCCTTCGATCTGGCGGATCGCCTCGACGAAGCGCTCGATGAAGCGGGGCTTGCGGCTGCGGGCGACGAGGTGCAGCAGCACCTCGGTGTCGGAGGTCGACTGGTAGATCGCGCCGTCGCGCACGAGATTGCGGCGCAGCGTCAGCCCGTTGGTCAGGTTGCCGTTATGCGCCACTGCGAAACCGCTGCCGTGCAGTTCGGCGAAGAGCGGCTGGACGTTGCGCAGGATGGTTTCGCCGGTCGTCGAATAGCGCACATGGCCGATCGCCTGCGTGCCCTTGAGCTTCTCGATGACCGAAGCTTCGGAGAAAGCGTCGCCGACGAGGCCGAGGCGCCGCTCGGACTGGAAGCGTGTGCCGTCGAAGGAGACGATGCCCGCCGCCTCCTGGCCGCGATGCTGCAGCGCATGCAGGCCGAGCGCGGTCAGCGCGGCGGCATCGGCATGGCCGAAGATTCCGAACACGCCGCACTCTTCGCGCAAGCGGTCGGCATAGGGATCGAAAGCGGCCTCAGTCTCGGCGGTCCTGGTCGCGGTCTGCGAGATCATCTCAAGGCTCCATGCGCGGGGACAGGCTGTCCTTACGCGCGAATTAGGGACGTGATGGGGCAGGCGTGGTCGGGCGGGTGGCGTCGATGGCGCGCTGCAGCGCCTGTCGATCGGCGGCGTTGGGCACTTCGGTCCGGCGCTGCGGGTCGGTGCCGGGCGTCGCGGGTTGGCGCGGCTCCTCGGCCGGCGCGTCTGTCGGCTCGGACCCCGTCTTGGGCTTCAGCAGATTCTTGACGAAATCGGCGTTGACGTCCTGGGGCAGCATCGCCAGCAGCGAACGCCCGGTTTCCTCCAGCATCGGCTTGGCCTTGGCGTCCTTGGCCCAGCTCGGCATGTTCTTGTCGCCCATCAGCGCGGCGAAGAAGAGATAGCCGATCACCGCGAGCAGCACGCCGCGGCCGGCGCCGAAGACGAAGCCGAGGGTCCGATCGAGCGCGCCGATGCGCGAATCGAGCACGAAATCCGAGATCCGCGCCGTCACCAGCGAGACGACGATCAGCGTCACCAGGAAGAGCGAGGCGATCGAGGCGATCAGCGCGATCGTATCGTTGGGAATGTACTGCTTCAGGATCGGCAGCATCTGCGGGTGGAATATCCATGCCACCGCCGCTGCCGCCGCCCAGGACGCGATCGCCAGCACCTCGCGCGTCAGCCCGCGCACGGCGGCCAGCAATGCCGAGATCAGAACCACGCCGATGACGACGAGATCGAGGATGGTCACAGGCATGGATGAGCCGCTTCTTTGTGGTCCCGGAATGGCCTGCGCTAGATGGGCTGGCCGCATCGGTTTTGCTATACGCGCTCAGGCGGTCTGCGTCACTATTGCGACGCGGTCATTTCACATCTCTGCGAGGTGCACGGGCCGCGATATCGGCAACGAGTTCCGTGACATGGCCGAAACGCCTCAGGTTCAGCCCGTCGCCGTTGCCGGCATCGGCGCCGCCCGACGGCATCAGCGCCGCCTCGAAGCCGAGCTTGGAGGCCTCGCGCAGTCTCGCGGCAGCAACCGAAACCGGCCGGATCGCGCCTGAGAGCGCGATCTCGCCGAAATAGACCGATTCGGATGGCAGGATCGCGCCGGTCAGCGATGACACCAGCGCGGCGGCCACGGCGAGGTCGGCGGCGGGCTCGTTCACGCGCAAGCCCCCGGCGACGTTGAGATAGACGTCGTGCTGCCCGAGGCGAAGGCCGCCATGCGTTTCCAGCACGGCCAGCACCATGGCGAGGCGGCTGTTCTCCCAGCCGACGACGGCGCGGCGCGGCGTGCCGAGCGAGGTCGGGGCGACCAGCGCCTGGATCTCGACCAGGACTGGCCGCGTGCCCTCGACACCGGCGAAGACGGCGGCCCCCGGCGCCGCCTGGTCCCGGCCGGCCAGGAAGAGGGCGGAGGGATTGCCGACTTCGGAGAGACCCTTGCCGGTCATTTCGAAGACGCCGATCTCGTCGGTCGCGCCGAAGCGGTTCTTCTGCCCGCGCAGGATGCGGAAGGCATGCGCCCCTTCGCCCTCGAACGACAGCACGGCATCGACCATGTGCTCGACCACGCGCGGGCCGGCGATCTGGCCGTCCTTGGTGACATGGCCGACCAGGATCAGGCAGGCGCCGCTGGTCTTGGCGTAGCGGATCAGCGCCTGGGCAGAGCCGCGCACCTGCGTGACGGTGCCCGGCGCGCTCTCGACCTCGCCCGACCACATTGTCTGGATCGAATCGATCACGACCAGCGCCGGGCGGTTGCCCTGGCCCAGCGTCGCGATGATGTCCTCGACATTGGTTTCGGCGGCGAGGTCGACCGGCGCCTCGGCCAGGCCCATGCGCTCGGCCCGCAGGCGCACCTGTCCGGTCGATTCCTCGCCCGAGACATAGACGACGCGCCGTCCCGACAGCGCCAGCGCCGCGCAGGCCTGCATCAGCAGGGTCGATTTTCCGATGCCGGGATCGCCGCCGATCAGCAGCACCGAGCCCGGCACGAAGCCTCCGCCGGTGACGCGGTCCAGTTCGCCGATGCCGGAGACGATGCGCGGCGCATCCTGGGTGTCGCCCTTCAGGCTCTCCAGCGCGAAGACGCGCCCGCGCACCTTGCCCGACGAGCCGCGCGCGCCGGGAACGGGGGCGGCCTGCGCCTCTTCAGACAGCGACGACCAGGTTCCGCAGGCATCGCACTTGCCCTGCCAGCGGTGATAGACCGCGCCGCAGGCTTGGCAGGTGTAGGTCGGTCCGCGCTTGGCCATACCGCTACGATGTCATTCCGGGGCGCGGCGCAGCCGCGAACCCGGAACCCACGACGGGACGCAACCGGCCCAGGGCACGGTCGCGAGGGCTCGGCCGGTCGTGGGTTCCGGGTTCTTCGCTGTCGCGAAGCCCCGGAATGACAGTCGGGGCGCCTGTCAGCATCTCACAATCCGACATAGCGGCGGGCGTAACGCCGGCCGAGGCTGGTCAGTATCTCATAGCCGATCGTCTTCGCCCCGGCGCCGACGGTCTCCAGATCGAGCGCTCCGCCGATCAGCGTGACCGGATCGCCGCGCTTTGCTCCGGGCGAGGGGACCTCCGTCACATCGACGATGATCAGGTCCATCGAGACCGAGCCCGCGAACGGGCAGACGATGCCGCCGATGATGGCCGAGCCGCCGGTGCTGGCATCGGTCCAACTCGCATTGCGTGGGTAGCCGTCGGCATAGCCGAGGCAGATC
>DATDBB010000359.1:0-3753 GCA_036525085.1 Allobosea sp. | reverse complement strand
CGGCAACCGGAAGACGTTCGACTGCCCCAGCATCAACGAAGAGCCGCCGATCTGCGTGCCCATGACGAAGCGGTTGTCATTGCTGACCCGGCCCAGCCCGAACTCGAAGGTCGCGCGCGGGAAGACCGGCAGGGGAAGCTGTTCATAATCGATCGGCGGCGAGTCGATGCCCAGGAAATCCGCCAGTCCCGGGGTTGGCTGGCCGGCCGCGCCGGAGCCGAGATTGCCGTCCTGTTCGGACTCGGGCCCGGTCTTCTTGCCGGCCAGCGAGCCGGTCTCGTCCTCGGCTTCGGGCTCGATCTCGCCTGCATCCGGCGCCGCACTGGCGACCTCCTCCGGTTCGGGCTGTTCGGGTTGCGGATTGGCCTCCGCCCCTGCCAGCGAACGCAGATAGCCGGCGACCGCCAGGACGATCACGGCCAGGGCTGCGGGCCAGCGGGATGGGGCGGGCTCGTTATCGGCCTTGCGGTAGATCTCTTCGGGGGAGACCGAGCGATCCTGATTGGGCTTGAGAGCCTTGACCTCGATCATGCCGTCGCCCTCCTGAACAAGCCGGCGCCGAGCTCGAGTCCGTCCGCTGCGGGCAGACGCCGTTCGGCAGGTACGTCCACTGCAGGAACGGGCTGGCCGCCCGAGGCAGGCTGCTTGTGGACAGGGTTGAGGATCGTCTCCTTCGGGCCGAAGCCGGCGAGCTTGCCGTTCTGGATGACGCCGACGAGATCGACGGCGACGAGGGCGCTTGGCCGGTGCGCGACAATGATCACGATGCCGCCGCGCGCCTTGACGTCTTCGATCGCCCTGGTGAGGGCGGCCTCGCCCTCACTGTCGAGATTGGAGTTCGGCTCGTCCATGACCACGAGGAACGGATTGCCAAAGAGCGCCCGCGCCAGGCCGATGCGCTGGCGCTGGCCGGCCGAAAGGGCCGTGCCCTGCGGGCCGAGCTGCGTCTGGTAGCCCTCGGGCAGCCTGACGATCATCTCGTGGATGCCGGCAGCCGTCGCCGCCGCGACGATCGCGGCGGGGTCGGGATCGGCCGCAAGCCGCGAGATGTTCTCGCCGATGCTGGCATCGAGCAGGCTGACCTCCTGCGGCAGATAGCCGAGATGGCGGCCGATGGCCTCCTCCGGCCATTGTTCAAGATGCGCGCCATCGAGCCGTACCGAGCCGCGTAGGCAGGGCCAGATGCCGGTGATCGCCCTGACCAGCGTGGTCTTGCCGCCGCCGCTCGGGCCGATGATGCCCAGCGCCTTGCCCGCCCCCACCTCGAATCCAACCTCGCTCAGCAGGACCTGGCCGGAACCCGGCGCCGCGACGGTCATGCGCTCGACCTTGAGATGGCGATGCGGCGCCGGCAGTTCCATCGGCTCGACGGCCTTGCTCAGCGCCACCACCGTCTCGCGCAGGCGCCCGAAGGCGAGGCGCGCGGCGACGAAGGACTTCCAGTTGCCGATCGCCTGGTCGACCGGCGCCAGCGCCCGCGCCGAGGCGACCGAGGCGGCGATGATCGCGCCGGCCGAGAGCTCGCCCTTGATCGTCAGGAAGGCGCCGAGCCCCAGGATCGCCGATTGCAGGATCATGCGCAGGACGCGCGCGATCGCGCCGAAGGTGCCCCCGAGATCGCTGGCGCGGGTCTGCAGCGCGAGATGCTCGCGGTTCGATTCATTGAAGCGCGCGACCGCGCGGCCGGAGAAGCCCATCGCCCGCACCACCTCGGCGTTGCGGGCATGGGTCTCGGCAATCGCGTTGCGCGCGATCGCCGCCTGGCGCGAGCTGGTGCTCAGGCCCCGCGCCAGGACCTCGCTGGCGATGGTCAGCAAGGTCAGGACGACGGCACCGGCCAGGGTCAGGGCCCCGAGCCAGGGGTGCAGGAAGTAGACGAAGGCGAGATAGAGCGGGATCCAGGGCAGGTCGAACAGCGCCGCCGGCCCCTGGCTGCCGAGGAAGCCGCGCACCGTATCGACGTCGCGGCCGCGTTCGAGCGCCTCGGTGCTGGAGAAGCCGAAGCGCGGCATGTCGATCGCGACGCGATGGGCCAGAGGCGCGATGTCCTTGTCGAGCCTCGCGCCGACCCGCACGAGAACCTGCGAGCGGATGACGTCGAAGCCGCCCTGGAACAGGTAAAGGCCGATCGCCAGCACGGAGAGGGCAACGAGCGTCTGCACGCTGCCGCTGGTCAGCGCCCGGTCATAGACCTGGAGCATGTAGAAGGAGCCTGTCAGGGCGAGAATGTTGATGAGGCCGGAGATCGCGAACAAAAACAGAGCGACCCGGCGGAAATCCTGGGTCAGCACGGCGCCGTCGCGCTTGCGGGCCTGGGTCAGGAGGGCGGAGGAGGCCATGGCGGCAGGCCCTTCAATATGAATGAAATATGGAAGGCGGCGAAGGCGGGCGGACCGTCAGGTCCGCCCGCCTGGCTCTAATGAGCCTCAGAGCGTGAAGTTGGCGCCGGTCAGGTTGTGGCTGCCCTTCAGCTCGACCTGGAAGTCCTCCTCGAGGCTGCCACCGACATTGCCGCTGACGATGGTGTAGTCGACGCCTTCGCGGGTTTCGTAGGTCACCATCAGCTGCCCCGAGGCGGTGAAGGCCTGGCCCGGGATCAGCGTGAAGGCCTGGTTGCCTCCCGCACCTGCATCCGCATCGATGCCCGAGACATCGAGCCGGTCGCCGGGCTCGAAATCGAGGATCGTGTCGCCGTCGGCGCCTGCCGCGTCGAGGAAGCGGAAGGTGTCGTTGCCGGTGCCGCCCTCCATCACGTTCACCGCCGCGCTGGCCGTGATCGTGTCGTCGCCGAAGCCGGTCACGACATTCTCGATGCTCCACAGCGTGTCGGCGCCGCTTTGGTTGCTGACGGCGCTGCCGCGCCCGAGCACGCCATTGCCGAGATCCACCGTCAGATTGGCTGTGATCGCCGAGAGATCGAGCGTGTCGTTGCCGTTGCCGCCGTCCACATCGTCACCGAAGTAGACGTCGTGGTCGTCGTACAATTCACCGACGAGGAGGTCATTCCCGGCGCCACCGACCACGGTGTCGTTGCCCGCACCGGCGAAGATGACGTCGTCGCCGCCCTGGCCGAAGATCCGGTCGGCTCCGGCCTCGCCATGGATCAGGTCGGCATCCGCTCCGGCAAAGACGGTGTCGTCACCGGCCCCGGCCTGGATCGCATCCTCACCATCACCGGCGTTAATGAAGTCTGCGCCCTCACCCGCCGAGATCGCATCATCGCCACCTTCGCCAATCAGGACATCGTCGCCGGCAAACCCGATGAGGTTGTCCGCCGCAGCAGTGCCGAGCAGCGTGTCGCCATTGGCCGTGCCGACCTTGGTGCTGCCGTTGCCCGAAGGCGACGGAGCAGGCGTACCCATCTCGTCGTCGTCATCGTCGCAGCCACAGCCGTCATCATCGTCATCATCATCATCACCGTCGTCACTGCCGTTGTGATGATCGTCATCATCTTCGTCGTCGTCGTCGTCGTCATGGTCATCATCCCCGCCAACCTGCGGCATACCGTCGGGAGCAGTGAAGGTGACGGAGTGAGTCCCGTTGGTCATGGTGCTCACACCATTTGCGTCGGTTGTCGTGGTGTAGTCCGCAGCAGTAGCGCCGTCGGGCAAGTCAATCACATCCTGGGGACGCAAATCTCCGATGATGGTGTCATTGCCACCGTTCGACTTAAAGACAATGCGGTGGGCAGAGGTCAGGGCAGAGATGTCGACCGTGTCGTCGCCCGCATTGCCATCGATGGTGATGGTGCTG
>DATDBB010000358.1:0-2217 GCA_036525085.1 Allobosea sp. | reverse complement strand
ATACGCCGTGAACGACGCGCCGCCCGACTCGGCCAGAACCTTCGTGATCGCAGCCGTCAGAGACGTCTTGCCATGGTCGACGTGACCAATCGTACCAATGTTGCAATGCGGCTTCGTCCGAGCAAATTTCTCTTTGGCCATCGTAGCCTCCGTCAGTCAAATCGTTGTTTCGTTAAAGCAGGTCGGGCTGGTGATCAGGCGTACTTGGCCTGGACCTCGGCGGCCACCGCCGACGGAACCTGCTCGTAGTGGTCGAACTGCATCGTGTAGTTGGCGCGGCCCTGCGAGAACGAGCGGAGCTGGTTCACGTAGCCGAACATGTTCGCCAGCGGCACCATCGCATTGATGACGACCGCGTTGCCGCGCATGTCCTGGCCCTGGATCTGGCCGCGACGCGAGTTCAGGTCGCCGATGACCGAGCCGGTATAGTCTTCCGGGGTCACGACCTCGACCTTCATGATCGGCTCGAGCAGGACGGAGCCCGCCTTCTGCAGACCTTCGCGAAGACCGGCACGCGAGGCGATTTCGAAGGCCAGGGCCGACGAGTCGACTTCGTGGAAGGCGCCGTCCGTCAGCGAGACCTTGACATCGACGACCGGGAAGCCAGCGAGCACACCGGAACCGATGACCGAATTCAGGCCCTTCTCGACGCCCGGGATGTATTCCTTGGGCACCGCGCCGCCGATGATCTTCGATTCGAACTCGAAGCCCTTGCCGGTCTCGTTCGGCTCGACCGTGAACTTCACCCGGGCGAACTGGCCGGTACCACCGGTCTGCTTCTTGTGGGTGTAGTCGATGTCGACCTTCTTGGTGATCGTCTCACGATAGGCCACCTGCGGAGCGCCGATGTTCGCGTCCACCTTGTAGGTCCGGCGCAGGATGTCGACCTTGATGTCGAGATGCAGTTCGCCCATGCCCTTCAGGATGGTCTGGCCGCTCTCCTGGTCGGTCGAGACGCGGAACGAGGGATCCTCGTTGGCGAGCTTCGACAGGGCGAGGCCCAGCTTCTCTTGGTCGGCCTTGGACTTCGGCTCGATCGCGATCGTGATGACCGGCTCGGGGAATTCCATGCGCTCGAGGATCACGGCCTGGGCCGGATCGCAAAGCGTGTCGCCGGTACGGACGTCCTTGAGGCCGGCCAGGGCGACGATGTCGCCGGCAAAAGCCTCCTTGATGTCCTCGCGGTTGTTCGCGTGCATCAGCAGCATGCGGCCGACGCGCTCTTTCTTGTCGCGGGTCGAGTTGATCACGCCCTGGCCGGCCTCGACCTTGCCCGAATAGACGCGGCAGAAGGTGATGGTGCCGACGAAAGGGTCGTCCATGATCTTGAAGGCGAGCATGGAGAAGGGATCCTCATCCGTCGGATGACGAACGGTCTCTTCCTCGGTCTTGAAGTCGATGCCCTTGATGTCGCCACGGTCGACCGGCGACGGCAGGAAGTCGACGACGGCGTCGAGCAGAGGCTGGACGCCCTTGTTCTTGAAGGCCGAGCCGCAGAGCACGGGGTGGAAGGCACGACGCTGCACGGCCGTGCGGACGAGACGGCGCAGCGTCTCGGCATCCGGCTCGGTGCCGTCGAGATACGCTTCCATCGCCACATCGTCCATCTCGACGGCGGCTTCGATCAGCTTGCCCCGATATTCGACGGCCTTGTCGACGAGATCGGCGGGAATCTCCTTCTCTTCGAAGGAGGCGCCGAGCGCCTCGCCGTTCCAGACGATCGCCTTCATCTTGATCAGGTCGATGACGCCGGCGAAGTCCGACTCGGCACCGATCGGGATCTGCAGGCAGACCGGCTTGCCGGCGACGCGGTCGATGATGTCCTGGACGCAGCGATAGAAATCGGCGCCGATCTTGTCCATCTTGTTGACGAACACGACGCGCGGCACGTCGTACTTGTCGGCCTGGCGCCAGACGGTCTCGGTCTGGGGCTCGACGCCCTGGTTGCCGTCGAGCACGCAGACGGCGCCGTCGAGGACGCGCAGCGAACGCTCGACTTCGATGGTGAAGTCGACGTGGCCGGGGGTGTCGATGATGTTCAGGCGGTGGTCGCGCCACAGGCAGGTCGTCGCAGCAGAGGTGATCGTGATGCCACGCTCCTGCTCCTGCGTCATCCAGTCCATGGTCGCAGCGCCATCATGGACTTCGCCGATCTTATGCGACTTGCCCGTGTAGAACAGGATGCGCTCGGTCGTCGTCGTCTTGCCGGCATCGATG
>DATDBB010000357.1:0-3135 GCA_036525085.1 Allobosea sp. | reverse complement strand
TCCCGAATGATGGCTTGCTTCGGCGTGAGCGAAAAACTCATCGGTATAGCGGAGATTGTCTCGATGCCGAGCGTCTTGAGTTCCTCCGCGCGGGCCTGCGATAAATAGGGCAGATAGCTAATCCAATCAGCGGGTTTGTCCGCTGTACATCGGTCCCAGAACTCGCATCCATAGGGCGTCCCGCACTGCGGCCCCGGCTCGGCGTAGGGCAAGTCGGGCATGCGCAGGCAATCCCGCAGGGCGGGAATCCGGCCCGGCAGGTCGACAAGCTGCGGATTCCGACGATTGCGGCCATGCAATCCAATTGAACGCGGCCACGCGTTCCGATCGAAGGCGGCCACCTTTTCCGATGAAGGCGACCGGGCTCCATTGCCGGCATGGTGATCTGGGTCAGGGTTTCTTGACGGCGTCAAGGGCGGAGGTTTGGGCGGTGATCTTTCGCATGCTGTCTCCCCGGAGGACGAGGCGGTGTGCGTTGTGGACGAGACGGTCGAGAACCGCGTCGGCGATGGTGGGATCGGCGATGACCTCGTGCCAGTGATCCACGGGAACCTGGCTGGTGATGATGGTGGAGCCACGCTGATGCCGGTCGTCGACGATCTCGAGGAGATCGCGGCGCTGGTCGCCGGTGAGCGGAGCTATTCCCCAGTCGTCGAGGATGAGGAGTTCGACGCGCGATAGCGCCTTGAGCAACCGCGCATGTCGCCCGTCACCGCGTGCCAGCGCGAGGGCCTCGAACAGCCGCGGCATGCGATGGTAGAGGACGGAACGGTTGTCGCGGCATGCCTTGTGGCCCAGCGCGCATGCAATCCAACTCTTGCCGACTCCGGTTGGACCGGTGATCAGCAGGTTCTGCTTGCGCGCGATCCAGTCACCATCGACCAGCTTGGCGAAGAAGGCGCGCTCGATGCCGCGCGGCGTGCGCAGATCGATGTCCTCGATGACGGCCGTTTGGCGCAAGGCCGCGAACCTCAGACGTGCGACGAGCCGCTTGTTGTCGCGTTCTGTGACCTCGCGGTCAATCATGAGGCCGAGCCGCACCTCGAAGGTGAGCGTGGCGGCATCGGGCTGACCCAGCTGATCGTCGAAGGCCTTGGCCATGCCGGGAAGCCCGAGGGCGGCAAGGCGTTCACGGGTGTGGTTGACGAGCATGAGGTCTCCTTCTGGCTGGTCAGTGGTAGTAATCGCGGCCACGGATGTTGCCGTGATGGATGGGACCGGCGTCCGGTTCGGGACTGGGCAGGAAGGCCTTGTCGAGGCCGGTCTTGAGGATGGAGGCAATCGAGCGATAGCTCGCCGCGCCGATGATGACGCCACGGCGGCAGGCCGCTTCGAGGCGGACCGGACCATAGGAGCGGGCGAGCGAGAGGATGCCGAGGCAGGAGCGGAAGCCCTGTTCCGGATGCGGCTTCGCCCGCATGATGGCCTCGCACAGCGCCATCGTGGAGGGGCCGATCTTGTTGGCGGCGGCGAGCAGGCGCGCCGGCGTCCAGTAGGCATATCGACGGTGCGCACTCGGCATGTGCTCGGAGATGGTCGTATGCCGGCGCCTGACGGGCGAGCGCGCGTGGCTGGCCACCCGTACGCCGCGATGGAACACCTCGACGGTGGCTTGCGTGGCCCGCACCTCGACCACCTGGCGGATCAGCCGGGACGGCACCGAGTAGAAGTGTCCATGGGCCTCGACGTGATAATCCGGGGCGACGCGAGCGCGCCGCCATTCGGCATACTGATAGGGCTCGCTGGGCAGCGGCATCAGGGCGGGCCGATCGATGGTCGCGAAGAACTCCCGGCGACTGGCGCCGAGCTTGCGCATCAGGCGGTCATTGAGTTCATCGACCAGCGCCCGGATAGCGACGTTCAACTCCGCGAGCGAGAAGAAGCGCCGGTCGCGCAGCCGCGCAAGAATCCACCGTTCCACGATCAGCACCGCGCCCTCGACCTTGGCCTTGTCGCGCGGCTTGCGTGGCCGCGTCGGCATGATGGTCGTGCCGTAATGAGTGGCGAGATCCTGATAGGTCCGGTTTACGCCCGGCTCGTATCGGCTGGCGGTCGTGACCCCGGCCTTGAGGTTGTCGCAGACGATCGCCTTCGGCACTCCGCCGAGGAACGCCAGGGCGTTGACATGAGCCCCGATCCAGTCCGGTAGCCCCTCACTGAAGCGGGCTTCGGCATAGGTGTAATTGGAGGCCCCCAGAACCGCGACGAAGATCTTGGTGTCGCGCACCTCCCCGGTGATCGCATCGAACACCGGCATGGTGTCGCCGGCAAAGTCCACGAACAGCTTCTCGCCCGCGACATGGGTCTGGCGCATGGTCGCCGTCACGCCGCGGCGCCATTCGCCGTAGAGGTCGCAAAACCGGCTGTAGCCGTATCCGTCGGGATGCTGGACGCGATAGTCCTGCCACAGCAGCGCCAGCGTCACGCTGCGGCGGCGCAGCTCGCCATGGACATGGGCCCAATCCGGCAGCGGCTTCGACTGCGGCGGGTTATAGCCCGCTGGCGCGAACAGCTTGCGCTCTAGCGCCGGATCGTCGAGCTCGCCCGGGACCGGCCAGGTGATACCGATCACCGCCGCGCGCCGGATGTACTCCCCGACCGCCGTGCGGCCGATCCCCAGCGATTGAGCGATCACCCGCTCGCTCGCCCCGCAGGCGTACCTCTGGCGTAGAACTTCACGAACCTTGCGCATCGGCAATCTCTCGGCGGGCATCGGGCCTCCCCTGCTGGAATCGCAAAGGGAGTGACCTTGCCTCGCTCAGACTGCCGACAACGGACCCCGACTCACCCCATCAACAGGGTGGCCGCCTTCGATCGGAATCGGTGGCCGCTTTGGATCGGATTGGGTGGCCGTCTTCCGTCGGAATCACTGGCCGCTTTGCCTCGGATTCCGCACTCTATAAGGCACGCGCGCGAACTGAGCAGGCGGTCGGCAAGCTCAAGCGCTTCAAGCGGATCGCCCTTCGTTGCGAGAAAACCGCAACAAATTACGGTTCGTTCGGGGCTCTCGCCCTCGGCCTAATCTTGATTAAGTCCGTCCACACGGCATAGCCTCAGCGCTCGAGACTCAGCGCTCGCGCAAAGCCTCGTCTCGCAGCAGCCGCGCAGGTTTCAGGATGTAATCAAGCACGCTTT
>DATDBB010000356.1:0-8696 GCA_036525085.1 Allobosea sp. | reverse complement strand
ATACGCCGTGAACGACGCGCCGCCCGACTCGGCCAGAACCTTCGTGATCGCAGCCGTCAGAGACGTCTTGCCATGGTCGACGTGACCAATCGTACCAATGTTGCAATGCGGCTTCGTCCGAGCAAATTTCTCTTTGGCCATGACACCCTGTTCCTGACAACGGCCCTACGCGGCCGGAAAGCGCGGTCGCATTAGGGGGTTTTGGGCGCGGATGCAAGGCGGGCGCAGCCAGAACGTCGACTGGCGTGGCTGGAACGTCAGCCGACCCCGAATACCCGCCGGTAGCGCGCCACCGCCTCGCCCTCGCCCGAAACCTTTTCGGGATTGTCCGAGAGCTTGACCGCCGGGCGCCCGTTCGCCTTCGAGACCTTGCAGACCAGCGACATCGGGTCGAGCGCGCGCGACCCGTCGGG
Source organism: Allobosea sp. (assembly GCA_036525085.1). Classification (GTDB taxonomy): domain Bacteria; phylum Pseudomonadota; class Alphaproteobacteria; order Rhizobiales; family Beijerinckiaceae; genus Allobosea. The sequence continues at coordinate 8,283 of DATDBB010000356.1, read as the reverse complement.
CGAGCAGCCCGCGAGGTCGTTGGTCAGGTCGGTGCCCCAGCCGAAGGCCATGCGGACCTTGCCGTCGAAATGATGATGGACGCGCTCGATCGCATCAACGTCGAGCCCGTCGGAGAAGACCAGGAGCTTGTCTTTCGGATCGCGCCCGCGCTCGCGCCACCAGCCGATGATCTCCTCACCGGCCTGGATCGGCGGCGCCGAATCGGGCCGGAATCCGGTCCAGTCCGCGACCCAGTCCGGCGCATGGCGCAGGAATCCCGTGGTGCCGAAGGCGTCCGGCAGCGCGATCAGCAGGTTGCCGCCATAGACCTGGCGCCACTCGTCGAGCACGCGGTAGGGCGCGGCCAGCAGTTCCTCGTCGCTCTCGGCGAGCGCCGCCAGCACCATCGGCAGTTCATGCGCATTGGTGCCGATCGCCTCGAGATCGTTGTCCATGGCCAGCAGCACGTTGGAGGTGCCGCTGAAGGCGGAACCCAGCCCCTCCTTAAGCGCCTCGACGCACCAGCGCTGCCAGAGATGGCCGTGGCGCCGGCGCGTCCCGAAATCCGACAGCCTGAGATTCGGCAGCTTCTGCAGCCGCTCGACCTTGTCCCACATCTTCGCCTTGGCGCGGGCATAGAGCACGTCGAGCGAGAAGCGCTTCTGGCCGACCATGACGCGCCGGGCCCGAAGCTCGTTGATGATGGCGAGCGCCGGCACCTCCCACATCGTCGTGTGGGTCCAGGGCCCCTCGAAATGCAGCTCGTATTGCCCGTCGACCTTGCGCAGGTCGTATTCGGGGAGCTGGAAGTCGGCGAGCCAGGTGATGAACTCCGGCGAGAACATCTGCGTCCTGCCGTAGAACGAGTTGCCGGCGAGCCAGATCAGCTCCTTCTTCGAGAAGCGCACGCTGCGGGCATGGTCGAGTTGCGCGCGCAGCTCCGCCTCGTCGACGATGTCGGCCAGGCGGATATGCTTGGACCGGTTGATCAGCGAGAAGGTGACCTGAACCTCCGGATGGAAGGCCCGGATCATCTGCAGCATCAAGAGCTTGTAGAAATCGGTGTCGAGCAGGCTGCGGATGATCGGGTCGAGCCGCCAGCCATGATTGTAGGTCCGCGTCGCGATGTCTGTGACGGTCATGCTGGCGTCCTGTCGGCCGGTTCTGTCTCGAGGCCGCGCATCAGAACAGCGCCTTGAGCCAGAGGGCAAGCGAGGAAGGCGCCAGCGACGGCCACGCGGCAGCCCCCAGCGACAGCACCGCGAGCGCGACCAGCAGCACGCCGAGCAGCGGCAGCACCGCCCGGAACACGGCGCCGGCCGGGACGCGGGTGATGCCGCTGACGACGTAGACGAGGATGCCGAGCGGCGGCGTCAGCCCGTGGATCATCAGGTTGACGACGAGGATCACGCCGAACTGGATCGGATCGAGCCCGGCCGCGATCGCCACCGGCAAGAGCAGCGGCGCCAGCAGCAGGATCGCGGCGCCGATGTCGAGGAAGAGGCCCGCGACCAGCAGCACCAGATTGGCGAGCAGCATCACCGCATAGGGCCCGCCGCCGAGCGCCGTCGCCAGCCCCGCCATCCCGTCGGAGACGCGGTCGAGCGCGAGCAGGAAGGCGAAGGGCGCGGACGCGCCGATCAGCAGGCCGATCGCGGCGGTCTCGGTCGCCGTGCTGCGCAGCGCGGCCAGGATGCCCAGGCCGTTGAGGCTGCGCAGCGCGAGGCAGGTCACGAGCGCATAGGCGACGGCAAGCGCCGAGGCCTCCGTCACCGTGACGAGGCCGAAGCGGATCCCGACGACCACGAAGACGCCGAGCCCGATCGCCGGCAGCGCGCCGATGAGGCTCGAGGCGCGCTCGCCCGCACTCGCTTTCGGAGCGGCATCGACGACGTGGCGCACTGTCAGGTGAATGCCGATGGCCAGCGCGACTGCGAGCACCCCGCCCGCGACGAAGCCGCCGACCAGCAGCGACCCGACCGAGAGGTTGGTCGCGCTCGCCAGCAGCAGGAAGGCGATCGAGGGCGGGATGATGTTGTCGAGCATCGAGACGCCCGCGACGATTCCCGCCGCATGGGCCGGCGGATAGCCACGCGCCACCAGCGTCGGCGCCATCACCTTGGCCCCGAAGGCGGCATTGGCGACCGACGAGCCCGACGCCCCCGAGAACAGCACGCTGGACACCAGCGCCGTCTGGGCGAGCCCGGCACGGCGATGCCCGACCAGTGCCGCGGCGAAGCGCACCAGCCGCTCGGCAAGACCGCCGGAAGTCAAAAGCTCGCCGGCGAGCAGGAAGAACGGAATCGCCAGCAGCAGGAATTTCGAGACGCCCGCGACGGTGTTCTGGACAATGGCCGGCTCCGGCAGCAGGCCGCCGAAGGCGCCGGCGATCGAGGCTCCCGCCAGCAGCGCGAGCGGCAGCGGCGCACCGAGCAAGAGTCCCGCTCCGGCCAGCGCCGCCGCTGCGAGGCTCGGTGTCGCCAGCAACAGACCGGTCGAGATGTGCGACAGCCCGTAGAAGCCCGCGCCGAGCAGGAGAGCGGCCAGCGCATCGGGCCATCCCCGGTCGAGCGCCGCATGCAGCGTCAGGACGAGCACGACCAGCCCGCCACCTGCGGCGAAGGCGGCGAAGCGCAGCCATTCCGGCAGGCCGAGCACGGTCGACGTCCCGCCGACCAGCATGGCGACGCCCGCGCCTCCGAAAGCCAGCACGAGCGCTCCCTGCACGGCGATGCCGCCGCTGAGCGCATCCGCGAGCCGGCGCCAGCCGGGCGGCAGCAGCCGCACCAACACGTCCAGCCGCATCGAGAGCAGCCCCGTCACCGCGAGCGGCGCACCGACCGCGATCAGCGCGACATGAAGCCAGATCGCCAGCTCGTCCGACCAGACGAAGCCGCCACCGAACAGGTAACGCCGGATCACAGCTGCCATCACCACGAGGAAAAGCATGGCGAGGATCGCCGCGCCCAGCCACTGCAGGGCGGTTTCCAGCTGGGCAAGCGCGCGCGCCAATCGGCGGGTACCCTGCCCGTCCGGATTTCGCCCCGTCATGCCCGTGCCGTCCGCCAAACCGAATCCCGCCCTGCGCCTGATCCTATATCGCCTGACTCCAGAGATAGGTCGCCATCTGATGACAGCGCAGGCAAAGGCGCCTCCCTTCCCCCTCGTGGGGAAGGGTTGGGGATGGGGGGCGTCCCGCTTGGTGAGCGTTTGCCCGGCGGGCCACCATCGGCATCAGCCTCGCGATCTGGCTTCAACGGGAAAACCCTGCTTTCCGCCCCCCACCCCTTCCCCTCCCCACAAGGGGGAGGGGTTGCGCCCGTCCTGCCTGCCGTGATGCCGATCCTCACCGCGTTGACACTCCCGGCAATCTCGGCAAGGACCAAGCCTTGCCGACGCCTCCTGGCTTGCGCTGTCGGCCTGGAGTCGAGGTTGATGATGACGGCGCAGGCAGCGCATCGGTTCGTGGAGAAGGTGCGCGACCGTTCGGCCGTGATCGGCGTGATCGGGCTCGGCTATGTCGGCATTCCCCTTGCCCTCGCGGCGCTGCGCCAGGGCATCAGGGTCGTCGGCTTCGACATCGACCAGGCCCGCGTCGACCAGATCAATGCCGGGCGCGAGACGATCAAGCACATCCCGATGGACCTCATCGTCGAGGGGCTGGCGCAGCAGCGCTTCGAGGCCACGGCGGATTTCGACCGCCTGTCGGAGCCGGACGCCCTGCTGATCTGCGTGCCGACGCCGCTCTCGCGCCATCGCGAGCCCGACCTCTCCTATGTCGTGAAGACCACGCAGGAGATCGGCAAGCGGCTGCGCGAGGACCAGCTCATCGTGCTGGAATCGACGACCTATCCCGGCACCACCGACGAGCTGATGCGCCCGATCCTCGAACAGGCGACGGGGCTCGCCAGCGGCAAGGATTTCTTCCTCGCCTATTCGCCCGAGCGCGAGGACCCGGGCAACGCCCAGTTCGGCACCTCCGACATCCCCAAGGTCGTCGGCGGCGACGGCAAGGACGCGCTCGCCATGGCGGATGCGCTCTACGCCGCCCTCGTGGTCAAGACGGTGCCTGTTTCCTCCACCGCGACAGCCGAGGCCGTGAAGCTCACGGAGAACATCTTCCGGGCCGTCAACATCGCGCTCGTCAACGAGCTGAAGCAGGTCTACGCCGCGATGGGCATCGACATCTGGGAGGTGATCGACGCCGCCAAGACCAAGCCCTTCGGCTACATGCCTTTCTATCCCGGACCGGGCCTCGGCGGCCACTGCATCCCGATCGACCCGTTCTACCTGACCTGGAAGGCGCGCGAATTCGACATCGCCACGCGTTTCATCGAGCTCGCCGGCCAGATCAACAGCGAAATGCCCTATCGCGTCGTCGAGCGGCTCGCCGAACTTGTCGACCGCGTTCTCGGCCGCAGCTTCAGCGGAGCCCGCATCCTCGTCGTCGGCCTCGCCTACAAGAAGAATGTCGAGGACATGCGCGAGAGCCCTGCCCTCAAGCTGATCGAGCTGATCGAGGCCCGCGGCGCGCTCGCCGCCTATCACGACCCGCATATCCCCGCGATCCGCAAGAGCCGCAAGCATGGCGCGCTCGCCGCCCGCGCCAGCACGGCGCTGACCGCGGAAAGCCTCGCCGGATTCGACGCCGTGCTGATCGCGACCGACCATGACGACGTCGACTACGCGCTGATCGCAGCCAATGCGAAGCTCGTGGTGGACACCCGCAATGCCTGCGCCCGCCACGGCCTTGCCGCCGAAACCATCTTCAAGGCCTGATGCTCTCCATGACCGACTCGGAACCGACTTACGACCTCGCCGTCATCGGCGGCGGCATCAATGGCTGCGGCATCGCGCGCGACGCGGCGGGGCGCGGCGCCTCCGTCATCCTGTTCGAGAAGGACGATCTCGCCAGCGCGACCTCTTCCGCCTCGACCAAGCTGATCCATGGCGGGTTGCGCTATCTCGAGCATTACGAGTTCCGGCTCGTGCGCGAGGCGCTGATGGAGCGCGAGCGGCTCTGGGCGATCGCGCCGCACATCATCTGGCCGCTGCGCTTCGTCCTCCCGCATCACAAGGGCCTGCGCCCGGCCTGGCTGCTGCGGCTCGGCCTGTTCCTCTACGACCATATCGGCGGCCGCAAGAAGCTGCCGGCGACCCGCACGCTCGACCTCGCCCATGACGCCGCCGGACGCCCCTTGAAGGACGATGCCGCAAAGGCCTTCGAATACTCCGATTGCTGGGTCGAGGATTCGCGCCTCGTCGTATTGAACGCGATGGATGCGGCCTCGAGGGGCGCCGCGATCCACACCCGCAGCCGTGTCGTCGCGGCGGACCGCGACAACGGCTCCTGGCGGATCACCACCGAAAGCAATGGCGACCGGAAGACCGTTCTGGCGAAGGCGCTCGTCAACGCCGCCGGCCCCTGGGTCGGCGACGTGCTGGGCGGCGTCGTGCGCTCGAACACCAGGGCGGCGGTCCGCATGGTCCAGGGCAGCCACATCGTCGTGCCCCGGCTCTACGAGCACGACCGCTGCTACATCTTCCAGAACAGCGACGGGCGGATCGTCTTCGCGATCCCCTATGAGCGCGACTTCACCCTGATCGGCACCACCGACCGCGACTTCAAGGGCGATCCCTCCGGGGCGAAGGCGACGCCGGAGGAGATCGACTATCTCTGCGCCGCCGCGAGCGAGTATTTCCGCGAGCCGGTAACGCCTGAAACCGTGGTCTGGACCTATTCCGGCGTGCGCCCGCTCTATGACGACGGCGCCAGCAAGGCGCAGGAAGCGACCCGCGACTACGTCCTGACGCTCGACGCCCCCGAGGGCCAGGCGCCATTGCTCTCCGTCTTCGGCGGCAAGATCACGACCTATCGCCGCCTTGCGGAATCGGCGCTGGAAAAGCTCGCCCCCCATGCGGCCTGGGCCGCCCGCTCGACCTGGACCGTCACCGGCACCCTGCCCGGCGGCGACTTTCCGGTCGAGGGATTCGAGGCGCAGGTCGATGCCCTCGCCGCCTCCCACCCCTGGCTCGCCCGCAAGACCGCGACGCGGCTGGTGCGCGCCTATGGCACCAGGGCGCGCGACATCCTCGAGGGCGCGGCCAGCGTCGCCGACCTCGGGCGCCATTTCGGCGCCGATCTCTATGAGCGCGAGGTGCGCTATCTGATGCGGGCGGAATGGGCGAAGCAGGCCGCCGACGTGCTCTGGCGGCGCAGCAAGCTCGGCTTGCGGCTGACCGCGGACGACCAGGCGGCGCTGGAGCGCTTCATGGCGGAGCAGGTCGCGGGCGGCTGAGATCCATTCGCTCGGAACCACGCGTCATCCTGGACAAGCGGCGCAGCCGCGCAGCTCCGGGATCCATCACAGGACTCGACGGCGCTCTATGATGGATCCCGGGACGACCTCCGGTCGCCCAGGATGACGGCGTGTTTCCGTGCGTGAACTGGGAAATCCTCAGCGTATCCCCGGAGGCAGTGCTGGCTGCGACAGCCTGTTGCCGATCTCGATGAATTTCAGCGGATTGCTCGCCTCGCCTGCGAGCCGCGTCTCGTAGTGCAGATGCGGGCCGGTCGAGCGCCCGGTCGAGCCCAGCCGGCCGATGATCGCGCCGGGCGGCACGATCTGGTCGGCCTTGACGTCGAAGGCGCTGAGATGAGCGTAGCGCGTGGTCAGCCCGTTGCCATGGTCGAGCTCGACCATGTTGCCATAGCCGCCCGCGACCTCGGCCCTCAGCACCTTGCCGGCTCCGGTGGCGCGGATCGGCGTGCCGGTCTCGCCGCGGAAATCCATGCCGGCATGCATCGCCGCAGCCCCGGTGAACGGGTCCGTCCGCATGCCGTAATTGCTCGTTGTGCTGTCGTCGCCGTCGAGCGGGCGGCGCAGCGGTACGATATTGGCAAGCTCGCGCCAGCGGCCGAAGAGCGACTGGCCCTCGCCCAGTTGCACCACCCTGTGCTCGAAGCTGCCCGGCCGCATCGTCACCGAAAGCGGGACCAGCGGGCCGCCCATGGCCTGACGCGCCGGCGGCAGCCTGACCTTGGCGACGTCGAGCCCGAGATCGGCCAGCGATGCTCTGATCTCCTGCACGCGCCCGACGAGCCGCAGCCCCAGCGCCGAGAGCTGCTGGCCCTGCGCCAGGTCGATCCGTTCGAGCGACTGCTGCAACACCCCCACGCGCTCGGCCAGCGGCAGCGGCTCCTCGGCTCGCAACGCCGCCGCGATCTGGCGCTTCCGCGGTGCCACCACGGCCGGGTTGATGCGTTCGAGGATATTGCTCTGGAACGGATCGCTGGCAGCGAACCCGCCCGTTCCGCCCGGAGCCTGCGCCCCGCTCGGCGGCAGTACCGGCGCCACCGCCTGGCCGGTCAGGGTGCCCAGCAGGTTCTGCCGCGCTTCCAGCTCGATCTGGCGCGAAATCAGGTCGGCGAGTTGGTCGTCCCCGGCGCCGCCCATCGCCGCGCCCGGCGCGCGCTGGGTCGCGATCGAGCTGACGAGCCGGCGCGTCAGGGCTCGCATCTTCTCGTCATAGCTCGCCTGCAGGACCTGCTGCTCCTGCTGCAGCGCCGCCACGATCGCCTTCTCCTGAAACAGCATCCAGGTCGCTGCAGCGCCCCAGACGACGCCGACGAAGGCCGTGAGAAGCACCATCGCGCGGCCGACCTTGCCGACGCGCGACGGCCGCCTCCGGCGCGGTTCGGGCGGACGTGTCGGCTCGCGCGGGCCGGACGGTCCCTGCGGCATCGCGGACCGGCTTTTCAGTCGTGCTGGCTGCAACATCCGCTGCTCCCCGATCGAGCCCGTTCGACCCGTTGCGGCGATAACGCACAGCAACGGCTCGGCCGGGGTCCGTCAAACGAAGGACGCCTGCACGATACCCTATCGGAAGGCGCCGTGCCCGGGCCTGCGCTAGAAGCCGCAGATCTCCACCAGCTTTTCCTGCGTCCTGGGCCCGGGAATGCCGTCGATCTTGAGGGGCGGATAGGTTTTCTGGAAGGATCTGACGGCCTTCGTCGTCTTGGGTCCCTTGATGCCGTCGACGGGACCTGCGCCGAATCCCAGCGCATTGAGGCGGAACTGCACGCCCGTCAGCCACTCGGCACGGGGCGCGGCCTTGCCGCCCGCCTTGATGACCATTTCCGGCAGCCGGATCACGGTCCTGCCCTGCTTGCGCTCCTTGAAGGCATCGAAGCTGCCCTTGACGACCTCCGGCGGCGCCGGGTCCTGCTTGGCCGGAACGGAGGTCGCCGCGACGACCACGGGCGCGGCGAGGTCGACGCCTTCGTTGGTCTCGATCGCGGT
>DATDBB010000355.1:0-43560 GCA_036525085.1 Allobosea sp. | reverse complement strand
GGGCGTCGCCGACATCACCGACACGGCCGTCGTGATCCGCCTGAAATTCACGTCGAAGCCGGCCTATTCCTCGATGGTCCAGCGCGAGGCGCTGAAGCGGGTCTATCGGGCGCTGAACGAGGCCCACATCCCCTTCGCCTCGAACGCCGTCACCGTGCGTGGCGGGGAAGGCGGTGCGCCGTCGGGAGCTGCTGCGACGATGGCTCTGCCGCCGCCGAACCCGCTGGCGCCGGCCGCCGGTTGAGGCCTGGTCAGGCCAGGAAGAGCATGCCGAAGCCTATCGCGATCAGCCCGGCGCCGGCGAGCATGGCAAGGCGCGTCGCCGACAGCATCGCCGCGATGTCGAAGCGCCGCGCGGCCCGCTCGCGTTCATGGGCGAGTGCCTCGTCGCGATACTGGCTGGCATAGAGGCCGGGCGTCATTTGCGGGGCCGACGGGCGGGGCGCTCGCCAGATCGACGCGTATGGCGACGAACAGGACGAACAGCCCGAGCGTGCCGACGCCGAGCCAGCCGACGATGCCGAAGGCGAGACCGAGGAGCGCGAGCAGGCACAGCCCCGTCAGGATCGAGCGCTCGCGACGGCGGGGTTGCTGCATGCGATCCGTCCCTCACGTGACCCAGGCCGCATATGAAAAAAGCCGCTGCGGTGTCCCGCAGCGGCCCTTGTTTCGTCAGCCTCGGCCGGCCAGCTTGTTCCACCAGCCGCCACGCTTGGGGCGGTCCGGATCGGGCGGGGTCAGCACGACGGCGACCGGCTCCTCGATCACGCGCGGCTCCGGGGCCGGTGCGGGTTCGGGAGCGGCTTCCGGCGCCGCGGCCTCGACCGGCGCGGGAGCCGGCGCCTCCGGTTCCGGAGCGGCGGCGACAGGCTCGGCAGCCTCGCCGCCTTCCGTGATCGGCACGACCTTCTTGCGCGAGCGGCTACGCTTGGGCTTCTCGGCCGGGGCGGCAGCGGCTTCAGCCTCCGGCGCAGGGACGTCAGCCGAAACCAACTCGGCGGCGGCTTCGGCCGGCTCGGCGGCTTGCTCAGCGTCGACCTTGGGCTTGCGGCCGCCACGACGGGCGCGCTTCGGCTTTTCCTCCGCGACGGGCTCGGGAGCCTCAGCCGGGGCCTCGGCGGCGATCGGCGCGGACGGCTCCGGTACGTCTCCGGTCACGGTGTCGCCGGTCGAGGTCTCGCTCGCCTGCTCGTCACCGTCCTCATCGCCGTCCTCGTCACCTTCGCCATCGGCCTCGTCGCTGCCGCCGTCGAGGCGCACGCCATTGGCGTCACGCTCGCCGCCACGCCGCCGCCGGCGACGACGGCGACGCTTGCGTCCGCCTTCGCCACGGGCCTCGCCTTCGGCCTTGGCCTCCAGCGAGCCGCCCTCGGTGGCCTCGATCTCGACCGGGACGTTCTCGGCATCGAGCGCCTCGGCCTCGGCGGCGGCGTCGAGCGCATCGTCATCGACGTCGGAAACCACGGCCTCGGCCTTGATGCTGCTCGGGACGATGCGGCCCTCATTGCCGACGAATTCGCCGCGCTCGACCTCGAAATAGCGGGTGCCGAGCAGCGCAGCGTCGGTCGAGACCGTTATCACGACGTTGAAGCGCATCTCGAGATCGGCGAGATGGGCGCGCTTCTGGTTGAGAACATAGAGCGCGACCTCCGGACGGGTCCGGACATTGAGGTTGTGGGAGGCGCTCTTGATCAGCGTCTCCTCCAGCGCACGCAGGATCTGCAGCGCGACCGAGGAGGTCGAGCGCATCATGCCGGCGCCGGCGCAATGCGGGCACGGCACGGAGGAGCTTTCCAGCACGCCGGTACGGATGCGCTGGCGCGACATCTCGAGCAGGCCGAAGGCCGAGATGCGGCCGACCTGGATGCGGGCGCGGTCGTCCTTGAGACAATCCTTCAGCTTCTTCTCGACGGCGCGGTTGTTCCGGTTCTCCTCCATGTCGATGAAATCGATCACGATGAGGCCGGCGAGGTCGCGCAGGCGCAGCTGGCGGGAGATCTCCTCCGCCGCTTCGAGATTGGTCTTGAGGGCGGTGTCCTCGATATTGTGCTCGCGGGTCGAGCGCCCGGAGTTGATGTCGATCGCGACCAGCGCCTCGGTCTGGTTGATGACGATGTAGCCGCCGGACTTGAGCGTCACCGTGTTGGAGAACATCGCGTCGAGCTGGCTCTCGACGCCGAAGGAGGCGAAGAGCGGCGTCTGCTCGCGATAGGCCTTCACGCTCTTGGCATGGCTCGGCATGAGCATGCGCATGAAGTCCTTGGCCTCGCGATAGGCCTCGTCGCCGGCGACGTGAACCTCGTCGATGTCCTTGTTGTAGAGATCGCGGATCGAGCGCTTGACGAGGTTGCCCTCCTCATAGACCAGCGCCGGGGCGACGGAGGCTAGCGTCAGCTCGCGCACGCTCTCCCACATCCGCATCAGATATTCGGAGTCGCGCTTGATCTCGACCATGGTGCGCGAGGCGCCGGCCGTGCGCAGGATCAGGCCCATCCCCTCCGGGACCTCCAGTTCCTGGGCGATCTCCTTGAGGCGCTTGCGGTCTTCGGTGTTGGTGATCTTGCGCGAGATGCCGCCGCCCTTGCCGGTGTTGGGCATCAGCACCGAATAGCGGCCGGCGAGCGAGAGATAAGTGGTCAGCGCCGCGCCCTTGTTGCCGCGCTCCTCCTTGACGACCTGGACCAGGATGATCTGGCGGCGCTTGATCACCTCCTGGATCTTGTACTGGCGCCGCGAGCTGCGCTGCGGACGCTCGGACATCTCGTCGAGGGCGTCGCCGCCGCCGAGTTGCTCCGGTTCGTCCTGCTCGCCGTCTTCTTCGCCGTTCTCCTGACCCGGCTCGTCTTCCTCGGAAGGCTTGCGGGCCTGCGCCTCATCGGAAGCGCTGTCGTCTTCGCCGCGGGTCTCGAAGGTCAGGGGCGCAGCGTTCTCGGCGACCTCCTCGCCCGTCGATTCGGTCACGGTCGGCGCGAATTCTTCGCCGAAGGCGGGCGCGCCCTCGTTGACCATCGCGGCTTCCTTGCCGTCGGTCTCGACGCCATCGGCAACCTCGGCGCTGACCGTCTCGTCGGCGGCGGCCTTCTTGGCGCGGCCGTCACGGTCGCCACGGCGACCACGGTCGCGGCGGCCGCGCTTCTCGCGCTTCTCCTCGTCGCGCTCGTCCTCGCGGTCGGCACGGGCCTCGTCGGCGAGCAGGGCCTGACGGTCGGCGACCGGGATCTGGTAGTAGTCCGGATGGATCTCGGAGAAGGCGAGGAAGCCGTGGCGGTTGCCGCCATACTCGACGAAGGCCGCCTGGAGCGAGGGCTCCACGCGGGTCACCTTGGCGAGGTAGATATTGCCCCGCAGCGGCTTGCGGCTTGCGGCCTCGAAATCAAATTCCTCGATACGCGATCCGCGCACCACCACGACCCGGGTTTCTTCCGGGTGCGTGGCGTCGATAAGCATCTTGTTGGCCATATGAGTCTTCCATGGGCGCGGCCGCCAGCGATACCCGCCGGGCTGCGGACAACGATCCGCTGCCGCGGGCAGGGGCGCCGCGCATAGGCCGGCGAGCGCCGGCATGTTGCAGGAGCAAAAGCCGGTGGGAGCCGGCGTCTGGCAGGGAGGGGTGTTCGATCGAGACAGAAAGGCGGCTCGGGAAATCCGGTCGGGCGAAACGCCCGGCACAGTCCCGCAGGTATTGACGATTCACCGATGATCTATGCGGCGTCGTATGCCCCGACATCTGTCCTGACCTGCGGCGCGTTTGCCCAAAAAGGACGAAGCACACCGCGTTTGCACGCTCGCGAGACGTCGGCCTGATGCTGAAAAACACGGGCACCTGGCACCGGCCGTCCGCGGACGATCCGTTGTGGTTGGCCTCTTGCAGCCGGACCCCGGACGCCGACGGATCCTCGGATCCGGATGCGCACCATGGGCGGTCTTGCAAACCAACCATCCCCATTACAGACAGGTGACCGTGATTTGCAAGTCACATCGCGTCGGGAACGCCAGCCGCCCGGAGCGGGCCGGTTCACCGGCCGGGCAGGTCGTGGTAACCGACTGTTAGGATGTCGCGTCGCTATGGTTAAGCTTTGGTGACGACAGTTCGGGATCATTGACCTGACGCCCCCCTTACGCCTTGCTGCTATCGGCATTCGCATCGCCCTGGCGGTGCCCTTGGCGCGCCTGGCGCTCTGCGCTTGGCTCGGCCTCGCGGGCGCGGTCGCCGCGCAGGGCAATGGCCGTCCGCAGAACGAATTTCCGGTCGCGACCGACGCCAGGCTGGAGCAGTCCGGCGAGACGGTCCGGCTGACGATGGCGCTGTCGCGTCCGGTCGATGTCAGCGCCTCGGTGATCGCGGGGCCGGACCGCGTGATCGTCGACATGCCTTCGACCAATTTCCAGGTGCAGTCCGCGGCCGCGCGCAAGAGCGCGGGCTTCGTCAGCGCCTTCCGTTTCGGCCTGTTCACGGCAGAGAAGGCCCGCATCATCATCGATCTCGCCCAGCCGGCCGTCGTGGTCCGGGCCGAATCGCGGCCGGTGCGCGGCGGCTTCGGCGAGCTGGTGATCGAACTGCGCCGCGCGACGCGGGCCGAGTTCCAGGCCGCCGTCGCGGCGATGCCGCCACGCGATCCGGAGGCGATGGCGGCCATCCCGCCGCCTGTTAAACCGGCCGGCGAGACGCGCCAGACCATCGTCATCGATCCCGGCCATGGCGGCATCGATCCGGGCGCCGTCGTGGCCTCGATCGCCGAGAAATCGGTCGTGCTCGCCTTCGGGGCGAAGCTGAAGGAACAGCTCGAGGCGAGCGGGCGCTACCGCGTGCTGATGACGCGCGACGACGATCGTTTCGTGCCGTTGGCCGAGCGCGTCGGCATCGCCCGGGCGGCAGGCGCGGACCTGTTCATCTCGATCCATGCCGATTCGCTGACGCAGGCGCAGGAGGTGCGCGGCGCCACCGTTTATACGGGGTCGGAGCGGGCGACCGACGCCGAAGCCGCACGGCTCGCCGCGAAGGAAAACCAGGCCGATTCGGTGGCCGGGCTCGACGCCAGCGAGGACACGCAGGATGTCGCGGGGATCCTGATGGACCTCGCCAAGCGCGAGACGCGCACCTTCTCGTCCGTCTTCGCGCGCAACCTCGTCGAGAAACTCGGCGGCTCGGTGAAGATGCACAAGGTGCCGCTGCGCTCGGCCGGATTTCGCGTGCTGAGCGCGCCGGACGTGCCCTCGGTGCTGATCGAACTCGGCTACATGTCGAGCCCGAAGGACGCCGAACTGCTCAACTCGGCGGAGTGGCGCGGCAAGGCGGTCGCGGCGGTCGCGACCGCGGTGGAGGGCTACTTCACCGGCGCGCGGGCACCCATCGGCAAGGCGGCGGAGAACCGGCGCTGAGAGCGGCCATATAAGGGATAGCGGACGATACGGAATGTGGTCGCAAGGCCACGGTTCCGCCATTTACGTCATGCTATAGACGTGATTTGCGACACGTCGCCTTCGAGGGAAGGCGAACGGTAACGGCAAAGGGCCAGGGCCTGAGATGCGCTTTATCCTGCGACTATTCGGATGGTTGTTCGCCGCCGGCGCGATCGCGTTCGTGATCGGCGCCGTGGTCGCGGGCGGATTCCTCTGGCACTATTCCAAGGACCTGCCCGATTCGGCGCAGCTGCGGAACTACGAGCCGCCGGTGATGACGCGCGTCCATGCCGGCGACGGCTCGCTGATCGCGGAGTTCGCCAGGGAGCGCCGGCTCTATCTGCCGATCCAGGCCGTGCCGAAGCTTGTCATCGATGCCTATCTCTCGGCCGAGGACAAGAATTTCTACAAGCATGTCGGCGTCGACCCGGAAGGGCTGGTGCGCGCGGCAATCTCGAATTTCCGCAGCCGTGGCGCAGGCCGCCGGCCGCAGGGCGCTTCGACCATCACCCAGCAGGTCGCCAAGAACTTCCTCGTCGGCTCCGAGCAGAGCTATGAGCGCAAGATCCGCGAGGCGCTGGTGGCGCTGCGGTTGGAGGGGGCCTATTCCAAGGACAAGATCCTCGAGCTCTATCTGAACGAGATTTATCTCGGCGCGCCGGCGCCGGGGCAGGGCAGCTATGGCATCGCCGCCGCCGCGCTGAACTATTTCGGCAAGTCGGTGCACGAGCTGAACCTGCAAGAGGCCGCCTATCTGGCCGCGCTGCCGAAGGCGCCGACCGACCTGCACCCGTTCCGCAACCGCGAACGCGCGATCGAACGCCGCAACTATGTCGTCGACCGCATGGTCGAGAACGGCTTCGTCAAGCGCGAGGTGGGCGAGGCGGCCAAGAAGCAGCCGCTCGGTGTCAATCCGCGCACGGTTTCGCCGAACAACATCGCCGCGGGCTACTTCGCCGAGGAGATCCGGCGCGAGTTGCAGGACCGCTATGGCGAGAAGAAGCTGCTCGAGGGCGGGCTGTCGGTGCGCGCCACGGTCGATCCCAAGATGCAGTTGATGGCCCGAAAGGCGCTGGTCGACGGTCTCGTGCGCTTCGACGAGGCGCGCGGCTGGCGCGGCGCGATCCAGAAGCTCGAACTCTCGGCCCGCGACTGGGGTCTGGCTATCGGCGATCTGCCGGTGCTCGGCGACGTGGCGCCCTGGCGTCTGGCCGTGGTGCTGGACGTCGCCGGCGACAGCGCCCGCCTCGGCCTGCATCCGCTGCGAGAGAATTCCGGCCATCTCAAGAACGACCGCGAGACCGTCACGCTCGGCGCCGAAGGCATCAAATGGACGCGCCGCGCGCGCGTCTCGCAGGCCGTCTCGGTCGGCGACGTCGTCTATGTCGAGCCGATGGAGAACCGTCCGGGCCAAGTCCGCCTGCGGCAGCTGCCCGAGGTCAACGGCGCCATCACCGTGATGGATCCGTTCTCCGGCCGCGTGCTCGCCATGGTCGGCGGCTTCAGCCACGACCAGTCCGAGTTCAACCGCGCGACGCAGGCGCTGCGCCAGCCCGGCTCGTCCTTCAAGCCCTTCGTCTACGCGACGGCGCTCGACAACGGCTACACGCCGTCCTCGATCGTGCTCGACGCGCCGATCGAGATCGACCAGGGCGGCGGGCTCGGGATGTGGACGCCGAGCAACTATGACGGCAAGTTCACCGGGCCGCGGACGCTGCGCTACGGCATCCAGTTCTCGAAGAACCTGATGACGGTGCGTCTCGCCAAGGATGTCGGCATGCCGCTGATCGCGGAATATGCGCGCCGCTTCGGCGTTTATGACGACATGCTGCCGGTGCTCTCGATGTCGCTGGGCGCCGGTGAGACCACGGTCATGCGCATGACGGCCGGCTATGCCATGCTCGTCAATGGCGGCAAGAAGATCCGCCCGACGCTGATCGACCGCATCCAGGACCGCTTCGGCTCGACCATCTTCCGGCACGACCAGCGCATCTGCGAAGGCTGTGACGCGACCAAATGGGCCGATCAGCGCGAGCCGCGCCTGATCGACAACCGCGACCAGGTGCTCGACCCGCTGACCGCCTACCAGATGGTCTCGATCATGGAAGGCGTCGTCAACGCCGGCACCGCGACCGTCGTCAAGTCGGTCGGCAAGCCGCTCGCCGGCAAGACCGGCACGACCAACGACGCCAAGGACGTCTGGTTCGTCGGCTTCTCGCCGGACCTCGCCGTCGGCGTCTATATGGGCTTCGACAAGCCCAAGTCGCTCGGCACCTCGGCCACCGCCGGCCAATATGCCGCGCCGATCTTCCGCGACTTCATGATGGCGGCGCTCAAGGACAAGCCGGCGACGCCGTTCCGCGTGCCGGCCGGAATCAAGCTGATCCGCGTCGATCCCAAGACCGGCATGCGTTCGGGCGGCGAGGGCGGCATTCTCGAAGCCTTCAAGCCCGGCACGGCGCCGCCCGACAGCTACTCCGTCATCGGCGCGGCCGGCGATGGCATGACACCCTTCAGCGTGGCGCCGGGCGGCGGACGCGCCGTGGGTTCGGGGACGGGCGGGCTGTACTGAGCGCGCGGTCATTCTCGGGCGAAGCGAAGCGCAGACCCGAGAATCTCCTGCCAGAGATGGTCGGCTTAAGGCCGGCCATGACGCGGTAGGCGTTTACACCGGACGCATTCCCGCCTATCCCGACGCCAGTTTCCAAGAAGGCCTCTTTCCGCATGCGCCCAGAAATCCAGACGCAACTCGACAACGCCAAGCAGTCGATTGGACTGCTGAGGAGGCATCTTTGACTGGGATGTCGCTCAACGCCGCCTCGCGGAACTGAACGCCCTCTCCGAGGGGCCCGACTTCTGGAACGATGCCGACGCCGCGCAGAAGCTGATGCGCGAGCGCACCTCGCTGGAAAGCCAGATCGAGGGAATCATCAAGCTCGAGCGCGATCTCGAGGACGCGCTGACCTTCATCGAGCTCGGCGAGATGGAGGATGACGCCGCCTCGATCGCCGAGGGCGAGGCGGGCATCAAGGCGGTCGAGGCGGAAGCCGCGCGGCTGCAGGTCGAGACGCTGCTCTCGGGCGAGGCCGACATGCTCGACACCTATGTCGAGATCCATCCGGGCGCCGGCGGCACCGAAAGCCAGGATTGGGCCGAGATGCTGCTGCGCATGTATCGGCGCTGGGGCGAGCGGCGGAAGTTCAAGGTCGAGACGCTGGAATATCAGGATGGCGACACCGCCGGCATCAAGTCGGCGACGCTGCAGTTCAAGGGCCACAACGCCTATGGCTGGCTGAAGACGGAGAGCGGCGTTCACCGGTTGGTGCGCATCTCGCCGTTTGATTCCAACGCACGCCGCCAGACCTCGTTTGCGTCGGTCTGGGTCTATCCGGTGGTCGATGACCGCATCGTCATCGAGATCAACGAGTCGGATTGCCGGATCGACACCTACCGCGCCCAGGGCGCGGGCGGACAGCACATCAACACGACCGATTCGGCGGTGCGCATCACCCATATCCCGTCGGGAATTGCGGTGTCCTGCCAGCAGGAGCGCTCGCAGCACAAGAATAAGGCCAAGGCCTGGGACATGCTGCGCGCCCGCCTCTACGAGGTCGAGCTGAAGAAGCGTGAGGACAAGGCCAATGCCGAGCAGGCCTCCAAGACCGATATCGGCTGGGGCCACCAGATCCGCTCTTACGTGCTGCAGCCCTATCAGCTGGTGAAGGACCTGCGCACCGGCGTCAGCTCGACGGCGCCCTCCGAGGTGCTGGATGGCGATCTCGACGCATTCATGGAGGCCTCGCTGGCGCAGCGGGTCTACGGCACGGAAGTCGAGGTCGAGGACATCGACTAGGCTGCCGCTCGTCATGCTCGGGCTTGCCCCGAGCATCTCGCCGAAGAGATTCTCGGGTCTGCGCTTCGCTTCGCCCGAGAATGACGTCCGGAGACATCCGGGTTTCCGCTTTCAGGCGCGATGGTCTAGCGTCGCTCCTGGATCGCCGCGAAGCCTTGCGACATGACGCTGCCCAACCTGATCACCATCGGCCGGCTGTTTCTGGTGCCGCTCGTGATCGTCATGATCCTGAACGGGCGCTGGCTGGGGGCGTTCGTCGTCTTCGTCGTGGCAGGCGTTTCCGACGCCGTCGACGGGTTCCTGGCCAAGCGCTGCGGCATGGCGAGCGAACTCGGCGCCTATCTCGACCCGATCGCCGACAAGGCGCTGATCGTCTCGATCTACATCACGCTGGCGATGGTGGGGGCGGTGCCGTCCTGGCTCGTCGTCCTGGTCGTGGCGCGCGACATCATGATCGTCTCGGCCGTGATCCTGTCCTGGGTGATGGGCAAGCCGCTGACGATCTCGCCTTTCATCGTCAGCAAGCTCAACACGGGCGCGCAGGTGATCTTCGCCGCGCTGCTGCTGGGTTCGCGCGCTTTCGGCGTCGATCTCGGCCAGGCCGTGGAGGTCGGCCAGCTCTTCGTGGCGCTGTTGACCGTCGGTTCGATGATCGCCTATCTGGCCTTCTGGTTGCGCCACATGACGGCGTGAGCCGGTGCGCAGGCCGCCGCCCGCGCCGGGGCCGGCGATCGCCGGTTGGACAATTCGCCGCGAGCCCCTATCTGATGACCGCGCGCCGCCGGACCCGCGAAAGGCCAGAGAATGACCCTGCAACGCCAAATCGGCTTCTGGCTGCTCTCGCTCGTCGTCTTCGTTCTCTTCCTCGTGGTGTTCCGCGACGTGCTGCTGCCCTTCACCGCGGCGCTGGCGCTGGCCTATCTGCTCGATCCGCTAGCGGATCGCCTGGAAAGGATGGGGATGAGCCGGCTGGCGGCGACGATCCTGATCCTTGTCGTCTTCCTGCTGATCTTCGTGCTGGGTCTCGTGCTGCTGGCGCCGCTGCTCGGTCAGCAACTCGCCGGTCTGGTCGCCCGCTTGCCGGCGGATGCCGCCAAGCTGCAGGCCCTCGTCATGGAGCGGGGCGCTCCTTGGCTGGAGCGCTTCGGCGGCACCCAGCTGACCGAGGAGGCCAAGAACTCGCTGGGCAATCTCGTCGGTCAGGCGACAAGCTGGGTCGGCAGCGTGCTGCAATCGCTCTGGACCGGCGGCACTGCGATCATCGGCGTGTTCTCGCTGCTAGTCCTGACGCCCGTCATCGCCTTCTATCTGCTGGTGGACTGGGATCGGATGTGCGCGACGGTCGATGGCTGGCTGCCGCTGGAGCATCGTGAGACGATCCGCGGGCTGCTGCATGAGATGGATGTCGCGATCGCCGGATTCCTGCGCGGCCAGGCGCTGGTCTGCCTGCTGCTCGGCATCTTCTATGCCGTGGGATTGAGCTTGCTCGGCGTCAATTTCGGCGCGCTGATCGGCATCATCTCGGGCTTCCTGTCGTTCATCCCCTATGTCGGCTCGCTGACCGGTCTCGTGCTCTCGGTCGGCGTCGCGATCGTGCAGTTCTGGCCGGACTGGACCTGGCCGCTGGCGACGCTCGCCGTCTTCGCCGTCGGGCAGTTCCTCGAGGGCAACATCTTCCAGCCGAAATTCGTCGGCGATTCGATCGGCGTGCATCCGGTCTGGCTGATGTTTGCGCTGCTCGCCTTCGGTTCGCTGTTCGGCTTCGTCGGGCTTTTGCTGGCGGTGCCGCTGGCGGCGGTCATCGGCGTGCTCTGCCGCTTCGCGCTCAGGCAGTATCTCGCCAGCAACATCTATCATGGCGGCGATGCCACGCGGGCCGCGGCGGCGCGGGCACGCATCGACTCCGATGCCTGAGGCGCCTGATGCCTGAGATTCCTGATGCCTGAGATTCCTCATGTCTGAGATTCCTGGCCGGCCGCGCCAGCTCGCCTTCGACCTGCCGGTCGACAGTCGCTACGGCGTCGAGGATTTCCTGATCGGCCCTTCGAACGAGGCGGCCTACGGCCTCGTCGAGGCCTGGCCGGCCTGGCCGGATGCCTGGCTGCGCCTCGTCGGCCCGGAAGGCGCCGGCAAGACCCATCTCGCGGCGATCTGGGCCAAGGCCGCCCATGCCTGGAGCGTGCCTGCTGCGGATGTGGTCGAAGCCAATGTGCCGCATCTGGTCTCGGGCGGTGCGCTGGTCGTCGAGGATTGCGACCGGGGCCTGCGCGACGAGGCGGCGCTGTTCCACCTGATGAACGCGATCAAGGCGCGCGGCGGCCATCTGCTGCTGACGGCGCGCGAGGCGCCCGACCATTGGGGCTTGCGCGTGCCGGACCTTCTTTCGCGGCTGCGGCTCGCGCCGCATGCGACGATCGAGCCGCCCGACGACACGCTGCTGCGGGCGGTTCTGGTCAAGCTTTTCATCGACCGCCAGCTCGTGGTCGATACCGGCATCATCGAGACGCTAGCGCTGCGAATGGAGCGCTCCTTCGCCGCCGCGCGGGCGCTCGTCGATGCGCTCGACCGGCTCTCGCTCGAACGCGGGCGCCGCGTGACGCGGGCGCTCGCGAGCGAGGCTCTGGCTGGGCTGTCCGCCGAGGAGTAAGGCCCGCTCAGCGCGGGCCGCTGGAGGCCTCCGCCGGCAGCGCGACGAGCCGTGCATGCATCGCCTCGACGAGGAGATCATGGGCGCGGGCCGCGATCGCATCGAGCGAAGGCGTCTTCACGAACATGGCGGCCGCCTTCTCGCTGAGCTGCTCGCGCGTCGGCAGGACCGGCAGGTGCCAGTTCGAGGCATCCCAGTTTGCCAGCGCGTAGTTCGTCAGCGCGTCATGGGCCTGCTGCTGGATCTCAGCCAGGCGATCGCCGGCGCGATCCTGAAGCTCGCCCAGCGCGGTCTTCAGCTCGGCCAGCGTCAGGGTCGGCAGGTGCAGATCGGCGAGGCTCGGCGTCGCGGCATAGGCCTCCCGGAAGGCCATGACGACGCGATCGAGCGGGACGGAGGCGGCAAGCCGCTCGGCCGAGCGCTCGATGACGCGCGGCGGCAGTGCCTGCGAGCGCTCGATCACCGCCTGCGGCGGCTGCTTCAGGTCCCAGACCAGGCGCAGCTTCGAAAGCCCGAGGATGATGTAGTAGGTCGGATCGATCTGCCACCAGTGGAAGCCCTGGCGGACGCTGTATTGATAGGCGTGGTGGTTGTTGTGCCAGCCTTCGCCCATGGTGATGATCGCCAGCCACCAGTTGTTGCGGCTCTCGTCGCCGGTCACATAGTCCTTGTCGCCATGCACATGGGCGAGCGAGTTGATGCAAAATGTGGCGTGGTAGACCGCCACCGTCGACCAGAAGAAGCCGACGAAGAGGCCGGCCCAGCCGTCGATCGCGAAGCAGAGCACGGCGAGCAGGATCGCAGGCGCGATCTCGAAGCGGTGCAGCCAGCGCAGCTCCGGGAACTTCGTCAGGTCCTGGATGCTCGAATCGTCGAAGGCATGGTGGTCGCGGCTGAAGATCCAGCCGACATGCGAATAGGCGAAGGAGGTCAGCACCGGCGAATGGACGTCATGCTCGGTGTCGGCGTAGCGATGGTGATGACGGTGCTTGGAGGCCCACCAGAAGACGCTCTTCTGCGCCGTCGACTGTGCGAGGACGGCGAGCAGGAACTGGCCGATCCGGCTGGTCTTGTAGGTCCGATGCGAGAAATAGCGGTGATAGCCGCCGGTCACCGCGAACATCCGCAGCCAATACAGGCCGATGGCGAGCCAGACCGAGGTCGCGGTCACGCCGCTCCAGATGGCGCCGAAGCAGGCCAGGTGGGCCAGGACGAAGGGAATCGCGGACGGATAGACGATATCGCCTTCGTCGTGATGGGAAGTGCTGCTCAAGTTGGCCTCTGCAAGATGACGCGGCGCCGATGGCAGCCGCTCGGGAGGGCTCTCCCGCTGACCGCACGAAACAGGACCAGCGCTCCCCATGCAAGGGGACCGCTCGACGCAGGCGCTTGGCCTTTGCAGGACGGGGCGGCGGCGCGTGCGATGAGACGCAAATGATGTCGTCTGTCATCGAAGCGTCACGCTAGGGTGGCTCAAGACGCGTAAGGAGAACAATGTGGCCAGAGCAGTGACCGGAACGAGAGCCAAGGGAACGAGGGCGACAGGCATGAACACGCAACCCAGCGTCATCGAAGCCGCGGAAGCCGTTCCCAGCGCGGAGGCCGTGTCGCTGCGGCAGTCGCCGTCACGCTTCATGAACCGTGAGCTGTCTTGGCTGCAGTTCAACCGCCGTGTCATGGAGGAAGCGTCCAACCGCAATCATCCGCTGCTGGAGCAGCTGCGCTTCCTCTCGATCTCGGCGGCGAATCTCGACGAGTTCTTCATGGTTCGCGTCTCCGGCCTGCGCGAGCAGCTCAAGTCCGGCGTCGTGACGCCGAGCCAGGACGGGCTGACACCGGCCGAGCAGCTCGGCGAACTCGGCAAGGCGGTTTCGGCGCTGACGGACGACCAGCAGGCGCGCTGGGTCGAACTCAAGCACGACCTGCACGAGAACCGGATTCATCTGCTCGCACCCGGCGACATCGCCGGGCCGGAGCGCGTCTGGCTCGAGGATTATTTCCTCAACTACGTCTTTCCGGTGCTGACGCCGCTGGCGATCGACCCGGCCCATCCGTTTCCGTTTATCCCCAATCTCGGCTTCACCGTGGCGCTGGCGCTGGAGCGGATCAGCGACGGCCGCCAGCTCGACGCGTTGATCCGCGTGCCGATCAAGATGGATCGCTTCATCGAGCTGCCCGATCTCGCCCGCGAAGGCCTGCGCCGCTTCATCACGCTGGAGGATGCGGTCTCTCTGTTCATCAACAAGCTGTTCCCGGGCTACGACGTCAAAGGCACCGGTTCCTTCCGTGTGATCCGTGATACCGATCTCGACATCGAGGAGGAGGCCGAGGATCTGGTGCGCGTCTTCGAGACGATGCTCAAGCTGCGCCGGCTCGGCGTCGTCATCCGTCTCGAGATCAGCAGCGGCATGCCGGAGCATCTGCGCAAGATGATCGTGCGGGAGCTGAAGGTCGACGACGACGAGGTCGTCGCGATCGAGGGCATGATCGGCCTCACCGAGCTCTCGCAGCTGGTCGGTGTCGATCGACCCGACCTGAAGTTCAAGCCCTATAACGCCCGTTTCCCGGAGCGCATCCGCGAACATGGCGGTGACTGCTTCGCCGCGATCCGGCAGAAGGACCTGCTCGTCCATCACCCCTATGAGAGCTTCGACGTCGTCGTGCAGTTCCTGCAGCAGGCGGCGCGCGACCCCAATGTCGTCGCGATCAAGCAGACGCTCTACCGCACCTCCGCGAACTCGCCGATCGTCAAGGCGCTGACCGAGGCGGCCGAGGCCGGCAAATCGGTGACGGCGCTGGTCGAACTCAAGGCCCGTTTCGACGAAGAGGCGAACATCCGCTGGGCCAAGGAGATGGAGCGCGCCGGCGTCCAGGTCGTCTACGGCTTCATCGAGCTCAAGACGCACGCCAAGCTCTCGCTGGTCGTGCGCCGCGAGTCCGGGCAGCTGGTCAGCTACTGCCATATCGCGACCGGCAACTACCACCCGATCACGGCGCGCATCTATACGGACGTGTCCTTCTTCACCGCCGACCCGGTGATGTCGCAGGATGTCGCCCGCGTCTTCAACTTCATCACCGGCTATGCCGAGCCGGCCGAGCTGGAGAAGATGTCGGTCTCGCCGGTCGGGCTGAAGCAGCGCCTGCTCGACGACATCGCCGAAGAGATCGACCATGTGAAAGCCGGCCGCAAGGGTGCGATCTGGGGCAAATGCAACTCGCTAGTCGATCCCGAGATCATCGACGCGCTCTATGATGCGAGCCAGGCCGGCGTCGAGATCGATTTCGTCGTGCGCGGCATCTGCTGCCTGCGCCCGGGCATTCCCGGTCTGTCGGAGAACATCCGGGTCAAGTCGATCATCGGGCGCTTCCTCGAGCATACCCGCGTCTATGCCTTCGGCGCCGGCTATGGCATGCCATCGCCCAAGGCGAAGCTCTATATCTCCTCGGCGGACCTGATGCCGCGAAATCTCGACCGTCGCGTCGAGGCGCTGACGCCGATCCTGAACGCGACCGTCCACCAGCAACTGCTCGAACAGATCATGCTGGCCAACTTCCTCGACAACGAGCAGAGCTGGACGATCTTGCCGGATGGTGGCTCCCGACGCATTGTCCCGGCGCCGAACGAAGAGTCGTTCAACGCCCATAAATACTTCATGACGAACCCGAGTCTGTCAGGACGTGGAAAATCACTCTCCAATTCCAGCCCCCGATCCCTTTCGCGGCGAGGGGCGCGCAAGGGCTGAGGTCCTGAACGCACCCGGCCGCCTCGGGCTGGGCGCCGGGACGCTGGCGATCGTCGATATCGGCTCCAATTCTGTCCGTCTCGTCGTCTACGAGATGGTGGCGCGCGCGCCGGCCCAGGTCTTCAACGAGAAGGAGATGGCGGGCCTTGGCCGCCAGGTCGCCACCACCGGCCGGCTGGCCAGCGACGCGATGGGGAAGGCGATCGCCGCGCTCGTGCGCTTCCGCATCCTGTGCGAGGCGATGCATGTCGGCGAGATCCGCGTCATCGCGACGGCGGCCGCGCGCTATGCCAGCAACGGGCCGGAGTTCATCGCGCGGGCCGAGGAGGCGATCGGCCAGCCGATCGAGCTGATCTCGGGCGACCGCGAAGCGGTGCTGTCGGGGCTCGGCGTGATCTCGGGCTTCGACAATCCCGATGGCGTGGTCGGCGATCTCGGCGGCGGCAGTCTCGAACTGATTTCGATTTCGGGCGGCGAGGTCGGGCAGGGGACCAGCGTCCCGCTCGGCGGCCTCGCCCTGCTCGACCGATCCAAGAACTCGCTCAAGCTGGCCGAGAAGATCGTCAAGGACGAACTCGATCGCCTGCCGCAGATCGCGGCCATGAAGGGCCGCGACTTCTATGCCGTCGGCGGCACCTGGCGCGCGCTCGCCACACTGCACCAGCATCAGGTGAACTATCCGCTCAACGTCATGCATGGCTACACGCTGCAGGCCAAGGACGTCGCTGATTTCGTCAAGCTGGTGGAGAAGGCCGATCTGACGGAACTCGACTCGATCGATACCGTCTCCTCGGCACGGCGTCCGCTGCTGGCCTATGGCGCGCTCGTCCTCGACGAGTTGATCAAGCGCGGCAAGCCACGCTCCGTGATCATCTCGGCGCAGGGCGTGCGCGAAGGGCTGCTGCACGAACGGCTTTCGCCCGAGGAGCGCGCGGCCGACCCGCTGCTCGGTTCAGCCCGGGACTACAACCATCTGCGGGCGCGCGATCCGCGCCATGCCGGCGAACTGATCGCATGGACCCGCGCCATCCTGGAGACGGCCGGCCTGCCTGGCCATGGTCTGTCGCCGCGGATGATCGAGGCGGTCTGCCTGCTCTCCGACATCGGCTGGCGTGCCCATCCGGATTACCGCGGCGAGCAGAGCATGAATGTCATCGCCCATGCCTATTTCACCGGGGTCGACCATGTCGGGCGCGCCTTCCTGGCGCTGGCGATCTTCCATCGCTATGCCGGGCTGAAATCCTCTTCGCCGGCCGCGATGGCGCTGCGCGCGCTGCTGCCGCCGGCGACCCTGGAACGCGCGCTGCTGCTGGCCGCGATCTTCCGCGTCGCCTATCTGCTATCGGCGGGGATGGCCGGGCTTTTGCCGCGCATGCCGGCGACCTGCGTCGATGGCCGGCTGGTCCTGCGCCTTCCCGAGGATCTCAGCCCGCTTGCGAGCGAACGTGTCATCGGCCGGCTGAAGCAACTCGCGAAGCTGCTCGGCCGCGACTACGAGATCGCACGGATCTGAGGCGGGGAGCGTTCTCGCCGCCCGACCTGCAATGAAACGCGCCGGCGTTCGATTTTTCTCAGCCGACGACGACCCGACCGCGTAGGACGCGCAGGCCGAGCGTGCCGCTCTTGAGCGCCAGCGCCTTCTCGCCGAAGACCTCGCGTCGCCAGCCCTGAAGGGCCGGCACATCGGCGGCGTCGTCGGAGGCGATCGCCTCGAGATCGTCGGAGGATGCGATGATCTTGGGCGCGACACGCTCGGCCTCGGCCACTGCCTTGAGCAGGACCTTGAGCAGGTCGAGCACGGCGCCGTTGCCGCCGCGACCGCGCTCCCGTTCCAGCCGCGGCAGGGTCTTGGGGTCCAGCGCCAGCCCGCGTTCGATGGCAGACAGCACCTCGCCGCCGGAGCGCGAGCGCTCGAAACCGTTGGGCACGGAGCGCAGTTCCGCCAGCGCCTCGACCGAGCGCGGCGCGCGCTGGACGATGTCCATCAGCGCATCGTCCTTGAGCACGCGCTGGCGCGGTACGTCCCGGTGCTGCGCCTCGCGCTCGCGCCAGGCTGCCAGTTCCATCAGGGCGGCCAGTTCCTTCGGCTTGCGGATGCGGCCCTTGAGGCGCAGCCAGGCGTTCTCCGGCTTGACCTCATAGGTTCCCGGCGAGTTCAGCACCGCCATCTCCTCGGCGACCCAGCTCTCGCGGCCGGTCGATTCGAGATCGGCCTTCAATGCGAGGTAGATGTCGCGCAGATGGGTAACGTCGGCCTCGGCATAGACGAGCTGGGCCTCGTTGAGCGGGCGGCGCGACCAGTCGGTGAAGCGCGAGGATTTGTCGATGCGCGCCTTGGCGAGGTCGTTGGCGAGCTGCTCGTAGCCGACCGAGTCGCCATAGCCGCAGACCATGGCCGCGACCTGCGTGTCGAAGAGCGGCGTCGGCAGCACGCGCCCGAGCATCCACACGATCTCCAGATCCTGCCGCGCGGCATGGAAGACCTTCACGACCTGCTCGTTGACCATGAGGCCGAAAAACGGGGCGAGATCCAGTTCGGGCGCCAGTGGGTCGACCAGCACGGCCTCGTCGGGCGAGGCGAGCTGGATCAGGCAGAGCTTGGGGTAATAGGTCGTCTCCCGCAGGAACTCGGTGTCCACGGTGACGAAGGGGTGCTCGGCCAGCCGCGCACAGGCGTCGGCGAGGTCGGCGGTGGTGGTGATCAAGTTCATGAGGCTGGCTCATAGCAGACGGAGCATCGCCATGTCGCGGGCGTTCTTGACATTCTGCTTCCCTGCGTGTGCTTACGCGGAAAGCCGCCCGCGTGACCATGCCTGCATGCGCGCCGTTGCGCCCGCCAGAATTCCGAAGAGAGCCGTTCCGTGACCCTGCATCGCTATCGTTCCCACACCTGCGGCGCCCTTCGCGAGGGCGACATCGACGCCCAGGTTCGCCTCTCCGGCTGGTGCCATCGCATCCGCGACCATGGCGGCGTGCTGTTCATCGATCTGCGCGACCATTACGGCATGACGCAGGTCGTGATCGATCCGGATTCGCCGGCCTTCGCCACGGCCGAGACGCTGCGCTCGGAGTGGGTCGTGCGCATCGACGGCAAGGTCAAGGCGCGCCTCGCCGGCACCGAGAACGCCAATCTGCCGACCGGAGCGGTCGAGGTCTTCGCGACCACGATCGAGGTGCTGGGTGCTGCCGGCGAATTGCCGCTGCCCGTCTTCGGCGATCTCGAGTATCCGGAAGATACACGGCTGAAATATCGCTTCCTCGATCTGCGCCGCGAGAAGCTGCACAACAACATCATGCTGCGCACCAAGGTCATCGACTCGATGCGCCAGCGCATGAAGGCGTCGGGTTTTTCCGAGTTCCAGACGCCGATCCTGACGGCGTCCTCGCCGGAGGGCGCGCGTGACTTCCTGGTGCCGAGCCGGCTGCATCCGGGCAAGTTTTACGCGCTGCCGCAGGCGCCGCAGCAGTACAAGCAGCTCCTGATGATGGCGGGCTTCGACCGCTACTTCCAGATCGCGCCCTGCTTCCGCGACGAGGACCCGCGCGCCGACCGTCTGCCCGGCGAATTCTACCAGCTCGACGTCGAGATGAGCTTCGTCGAGCAGGAGGACGTCTTCGCGACGATGGAGCCGGTCATATCAGGCATCTTCGAGGAGTTCGGCAACGGCAAGTCCGTGACCAAGAACTGGCCGCGCATTCCTTACGCCGAGGCGATCGCCAAATACGGCTCCGACAAGCCCGATTTGCGCAACCCGCTCGTCATGCAGGACGTCTCCGAGCATTTCCGGGGCTCGGGCTTCAAGGTGTTCTCGCGCATCCTTGAGGGCGAAAAGAACCGCGTCTGGGCCATTCCCGGTCCGAAGGGCGGCAGCCGCGCTTTCTGTGACCGGATGAACTCCTGGGCGCAGGGCGAGGGACAGCCTGGGCTCGGCTATCTGATGATCAAGGAAGACGGCGAAGGGCAGGGACCGATCGCCAACAACATCGGCCCCGAGCGCGTCGCGGCCATCGTCAAGCAGATGGGCCTGAAGGGCGGAGACGCCTGCTTCTTTGCCGCGGGCGATCCGGACAAGTTCTACAAATTCGCGGGCAGCGCACGCAACAAGGTCGGCCAGGAACTCGGGCTGATCGACGAGAACGCGTTCGCCTTCGCCTGGATCGTCGATTTCCCGATGTTCGAGTACAATGAGGACGAGAAGAAGGTCGATTTCTCGCACAACCCGTTCTCGATGCCGCAGGGCGGCTTGAAGTCGTTGACCGAGGAAGATCCGCTGTCGCTGAAGGCGTTCCAGTACGACATCGCCTGCAACGGCTTCGAGCTCGCGTCGGGCGGCATCCGCAACCACAAGCCGGAAGCGATGGTGAAGGCCTTCGAGATCGCCGGCTATGGCGAGGAGACGGTGATCGAGCGCTTCGGCGGCATGTACCGCGCCTTCCAGTACGGCGCACCGCCCCATGGCGGCATGGCGGCGGGCGTCGACCGCATCATCATGCTGCTGGCGGGCGCGACGAACCTGCGCGAGGTCGCGCTCTTCCCGATGAACCAGCAGGCTGTCGACCTTTTGATGGGCGCGCCGGCGGAAGCCTCGCCGAAGCAGCTCCGCGAGGCGCATCTGCGCATCAACGCCCCCGTGAAGAACGGCTGATCCACACGATGTCGTCTCCATCCGTCGTGCGGCCGTTCGCGCTCGCTTGCCTTGTCGCGCTGCCGCTCGGCGCCTGCGTTGCCAGCCCGGCCAATCCCAGCGCGGGGCGCGCCTCGGAGCTCGCCAACATGGTCTCGCGCTCGGTCGCCTGTCGGGCGGGAGCTCCGCGCGCCAACACGCTGGAGCGCTTCATCGCCTCCGAGAAGGCGCGCGGCGCGACGCCCGAGCAGCTTGCGAGCGCGCGCTCGACCTATGTCACGGTCTCCGAGGCCGAGACCATCAATCAAGGGGTCAGGCCGCAGGCCTGCACGGCTGAGGAGCGCGCGGCCGTCAAGGAGAAGATGGTCCGGGTGCGCGCAGGCGATTTCAGCGCGCTCTGATCGTCGCTCGGTCGCATTCCATGCCTACCCTGAAACCGCTTCTCGCCCTGGTACCGCTGCTGGGCCTGGTGGCCTGCACGACCGCCGGGCCCATGCCCGGCACGCCGGAGTTCGCCGCATCCCGCGTCTCGCGCGCCTATGATTGCGGGGTGCGGGTCGATCGCGGCCGGGTGATGGTCGGGCTCCCGCGCGAGGAACGCCAGCGCTTCGTCGCGGCCAATGCTAGCTATGCGGTAAAGTCCTACAAGGCGCCACGCTCCTGCGACGGCTATGAGCGCGCCAGCATCCAGCGTGACGTCGCAGCGCTCGCCCGGCGCTGAATTTCGCTTGCATCGGGTGAACCATCGCGGCCACAAGGCGCCGATGCCCTTCGCCAGCCCGATCACCGCCATCGTCGTCGCCTATGACAGTGCCGAGGTGCTGCCGGCCTGCCTGTCGGCGCTGGCGGGCGAGGGCGTTGCCGCTGTTGTCGTCGACAATGCCAGCGGCGATGCCAGTGCGGACATCGCCCGCGCGCACGGCGCCACTGTCATCGCGAATATGCGCAACGAAGGCTATGGCCGCGCCAACAACCAGGGCGTTGCCGCCAGCGCCACGCCCTATGTGTTGATCGTCAATCCGGACATCGAAGTGAGGCCGGGCGCAATCGCGGCGCTGCTGGCCGCCGCCGAACGCTATCCTGACGCAGGGATGCTGGCTCCCCGTATCGTCGAGCCTTCCGGCCGCATCTTCCTGCAGCCACGCTCGCTGCTCTCGCCGGCCCATCTCAACCGCCCGCGCGCCATGGCAGTCCCCGATGGCGACGCCTGCCTGCCCTTCCTGTCAGGCGCGTGCCTGCTGATCCGGCGTGATGTCTTCCTTGCGCTCGGTGGCTTCGATCCCGCGATCTTCCTGTTCTACGAGGACGACGACCTCTGCCGGCGGATGCGCGATGGCGGCCATGCGCTGATCCATGTCCATGAGGCGGAAGCCGGGCACGGCCGCGGCCGCTCCAGCGCGCCGTCCCCGGCGCGCCGGTTCAAGGCGCGCTGGCATCTCGCCTGGTCGGAAGGTTATGTCGCGGCCAAGTACGGCCTGCCGCGGCCAAGCCTCCTCAAGATTTTGGAAAACCTCGCGAAAGCAGCCGGTTACGCCCTGCTACTCAACCTCGATAAGGCCTATGCCCATGCCGGCTCCGCGGCCGGTGCCTTGGCCTGGCGCCGTGGCCGCACGGCGCTCGACCGCGAGGGATTGGAGCCGTCTCCATGAACTGGCTCCGCGGTATCAGCGTTGCGGAGGGGATGGCAGGTCGCCACAACAATTTCGGCTTGCTGCGGCTGGTTCTGGCCCTGACCGTCGTCGTCTCGCACGCCTTCAGCGTCGCGACGGGGCGCGTCGATGACGAGCCCTGGGCGCAGGCGACAGGTTTCACGCTGGGCGAGCATGCAGTCAATGGCTTCTTTGCGATCTCCGGCTTCCTCGTCACGATGAGCTATGACCGGCGTGGCTGGCGCGACTATGTCGTGGCGCGGACCCTGCGGATTGCACCGGGGCTGATCGCCGCGACCCTGGTCGTGGCGCTGCTGCTCGGCGCGGCGATGACACGGCTCGACCTGCGCGCCTATCTCGCCGATGCGCAGCTCTGGCGCTTCATCACGGGCACGCTGACGAGCTTCAAGAGCGCGACCTTCCTGCCGGGGGTGTTCGAAGAGAATCCGCTGCGTTCGCCGATGGGCACGGTCTGGACGCTGAAATACGAGACGATCTGCTATCTCGGCGTGCTGGTGGCCGGCCTTGCCGGGCTGCTCGGGCGCGCGCGGCTGGCGCTATGCATCGGCGGCGCACTGCTGGCGGCGACCGTTCTTCGCGAGGTCGCAATGCCGGATGGTCCCAAGGGCATCGAGACCGCGTTGCGCCTGCCGCTGATCTTCCTGGCCGGGGGGCTGATCTATCTGTTTCGCGATCGGGTGTCGGTATCGCTGCCCGGGCTTGCCGCCGCGCTGGTCGTACTCGCGCTGCTGGCGCCGACGCCGCTCTATAAAGCCGCGCTCTATCTGGTCACGGCCTGGGGAAGTCTCGTGCTGGCACTCGCTCCGGCCCTGACGCGCTGGCCCAGCGAACCGCCATCCGACCTGTCCTATGGCGTCTATCTCTATGGCTGGCCGGTGCAGCAGGCGAGCCATGCGCTCTTTCCGCTGGCAGGCGCCTTCGCGCTGTTCTGGCCGGCGCTGCTGGTGACGCTCGTGGTGGCCTGGCTGTCCTGGCATCTCGTCGAGAAGCCGGCCCTGGGGCTCAAGCGCCGGCTGCTGCGCGGCTCCTGAGCGCGGCGAGCAGTGCCTCTGTTCGATCCGACATCAGGAGCGGCAGCAGCTCCACGACGATCTCGCGCGGAAGCTCCCACCAGCGGCTCTCCAAGAGGGCGGCGACTGTTTCCTCATCGAAGCGCAGCTTGATGACCCTGGCAGGATTGCCGCCGACGATGGCGTAAGGCGGCACGTCGCGGGTGACCACGGCGCGGGCGGCAACGACTGCCCCAGTGCCGATGCGGACGCCGGACAGCACCATGCATTGCGAGCCGAGCCAGACGTCATGGCCGATCGCGACATCGCCGCGTGTCGCATGGCTGCCATCGATAGCTGCCGCACCGGGCCAGAGGTCGGGCCATTCGGGAAAGGGGTAGGTCGTCCCCCAATCGGTGCGGTGGTTGCCGCCGAGAAGGATCTCGACCCCGTCGGCGATCGAGCCATAGCGGCCGATCGACAGCTGCGCGCCGCTCTCTGGGAAGCGCACCTTAGGGCGTCCGTAGGTCCAGCCGCCGACCATGATCTGTCCGGGGCGCCGCGCGATCAGCTTCGCCAGATGCAAGCGCGTCTGGTTGTGCGGATTGAAGCGTTTCCGCAATAGGCCATTCGCAGCCGGTGCCAGCCCCGCCCACCAGGTGACGAGCGGCCCCGGCCGCCAGTTCGCGTCTTCCGGCGGCAACGCTGCCGCCGGATCAGGCTTCGAGCTCACTGGGCATTGGCCTTGAGATCGATCTTGTCGAGGATCTCCGTCGGGTCGGTGATGGCGATGACGTCGGCGAGGCCGAGCCCGCTGGCCGATTTCGCGCTGGCCTCGACGGTCAACGTGCCCGGTTTGGCGGCAAAGCGCGACACTGCGGCCGTCAACGCCTTGGCGGCGTCCGAGGGACCGAGGATCGAGGCGAGGCCGAGGCTCGCGATCATCGCGAATTGCTGGCGCATCTCCTCGGGCTTGCGGCCGGCCTTGCGAGCCTCGTTCGCGATCAGCTTCTCGACAAGGCCGAAATTCTCAAGCTTGGCGTTGAGCCCGCGCGCGGTCGCGCCGAGCGCGGCGACCTGGGCGAGGGCGATGTCGCTCGAGAACAGGTCCTTGGTGACGTTGCCGATTGTGGCCGAGGCTTCCAGCCGGGCGAGACCGGCGCCGCCGAAGGAAACCTGGCGGATTGCGAGTTCGTTGCGCGCCGCCTCCCAGGCGAGGTCGAGCTTCGCCGAGAGATCGAGCGAGCGGATGCCCATCGCGATCATGTCGCGGGCGGCCGGGTTTCCGGCGCCCTCCGTGATCGGGGCGACGAGCTTGTCGATGGTCAGGAGGAGGCTGGTCGGGATGCCGTTGAGCTGTTCGCCCGCCTTCAGCTCGAAGGTACCGAGCCCGATCTTGATCGGCTGGCCGCCGGGCAGCATCGGCGGGGCATCGACCGAGAGACCCGCCAGCCGGATCGTGCCGATCGTCGGGACATAGCGGCGCCAGTCGATCGTGTCGGCGTCTGTCTCGGGCTTGGCGAGCGCGGCCTGCAACTCCTTGATGACCGGGCCGAAGGAGAAGCCGGAATAGCTGATCGAATCGATCAACCCCTTGGCGCCGCCGCCGGAAAACTGCAGCCCTTCGAGGGCGAAACCGGATTTTGCCGGCGTGTCCTGCCCGTAGGCGATGCGGGCGATCCTGACCTCGACCGGGTCCGGCTTGCCGGCGGGCTTCGGGTCGACGACGTTCATAATCATGTCGCGGATTTCACCGCTGCCATAGTCGATGCGGTCGTAGAGCGCGAGCAGGGACCGGCCCATGCGCTTCTCGGCTTCGCGCTTCGCCGGGTCCGGCTTGTCGCCGGGCGCGCTGACCTCTTCCGACATCGCCATGACGCGATCGAGGACTTCGCCCAGCGGCTCCTCGCCGACGCTGGCCGCGAAATCGCGACCGACCATCTTGCCGAGTCTGATCTTGCCGGCAGGACCCATGTCGAGCGTGTAGCCATCCTGCTCGAAGCGCCGGAACAGCGGTCGGGCCGGCTCGTTAGCGCCGGGCTGGGCGCGCTCGGTCATGACGCGGGCCGTCTGCCTGACGTCGAAGCTCTCGAAGCCCAGGCGCTTCAGCGTGCCGGTCATCTTGCCGGCCGCCGGGCTCTCGCCGCTCAGCGTGCCACCGCTCGATTCGCCGCGCGCGATCTTGCCGTCGCGGATCTCCGAGAATCGGACATCGCGATAGGTCGTTACCTGCTTCTGCTTGCCCTGGCTGTGCTCGAAGACGAGTTCGGGAGCGGTGATTTCCGTCGCGTTCAGGCGGTCGACGCGCGCAACCGCGCTTTCGCCCGTCTTGCTGTTGAGCAGCGCGGCGAAGGCTTCCCGCTCCAGCGTCGAGCCCTTGACCAGGAGCTTGGGCGCCGTGATCACCATCGCCCCGAAATCGAGCCGGACATTGTCGAGCTGGAAATCGGCGGCGGCCGCCGGTCGCGCCAGGACCACGAGGCCAAGGGCGAGTGCGGCGCCGGCGAAGCGGTGCTGCCGGCGAAAGCGCGGAGCGGTCATTGAGATCTCCTGTTCTGTGGCGGCGACCCTGCCGCAAGCCGGCCGCGAAGGAAAGACGACAACGCTGGAGATGCTGACGAAAAGCTTGACCGGCAGGGCCGCTTGTCCGGTATCTGTCGCAGATTCGCCATCTGCGCCGTCATAGGTTTGCAGGATACTGGGTTCGCAGGATGCAAGTGCCATGGAGTTGAAACCGATGCAGGCCAGGATCCGTTCTCTCGCTGCCTGCGTCGCGGCCGCCTGCATCGGGCTCGCATCGCCGGTTGCAACGGTCGCACAGCCGTTGCGCTCGGCGCAGGCCGCACCGGCGGGGCAGGCGGCCTCGGCGCTGGAAACGCTGTCGATCGTCAGCGGCGACAAGCGCCATGGCTTCCAGGTCGAGGTGATGCGGACGGGCGAGCAGCGGGCGCGAGGCCTGATGCACCGCCGCTACCTTCCGGCCGACCGCGGCATGCTGTTCGATTTCCAGCGTGTCGAGCCGGTCGCGATGTGGATGGAGAACACCTACATCCCGCTCGACATGCTGTTCATCCGGGCCGACGGCACGATCGCGCGCATCGCCGAGAACACCGAGCCCTTGTCGCAACGCACGATTCCCTCGGGCGAGCCGGTGCTTTCGGTGCTCGAGATCAATGGCGGCGTCAGCAGGACGCTCGGCATCAAGCCGGGCGACCGGGTCGAGCACACGCTGTTCAAGCGCTGAGCGGCGGCGAGATCAGTCCGTGCCCGGGCGTCGGCCGGGCACGATCATCGGCGTTGCCGTGACGGGGTCGGCGATGACGACACAGGCGATGCCGAAGATGTGCTCGACGAGTTCGGCCGTGACGATCGCGGCCGGCGCGCCCTGCGCGACGATCGCGCCGTCCTTCATCGCGACGAGATGGGTGGCGTAGCGGCAGGCCTGGTTCAGGTCGTGCAACACCGCGACGAGCGTCTTGCCGGTCTGGCTGAGCGAATGGCAAAGGTCGAGGATCTCGATCTGGTGGGCGATGTCGAGAAAGGTCGTCGGCTCGTCGAGCAGCAGGATGTCGGTCGCCTGGGCGAGCGCCATCGCGATCCAGACCTTCTGGCGCTGGCCGCCGGAGAGTTCGTGCAGGAAACGGGAGGCGAGGGGGGCGATGCCTGTCGCCGCCATGGCCTCGGCCGTGGCCGTCTCGTCGGCGGCCGACCAGCGCCGGAACAATCCCTGATGCGGATGGCGACCACGGCCGACGAGGTCGGCCACGGTGATGCCGTCGGGCGCCTCGGCGCTTTGAGGTAGGACGGCCAGCCGGCGGGCGAGGTCGCGTGGGCGCAGGCCGGCGATCTCGGCGCCATCGAGCAGGACCGCGCCGGCCGATGCCGGGTGCAGGCGAGCGAGCGAGCGCAGCAAGGTGGATTTTCCGCAGGCATTGGGACCGACGATGACGGTCAGGCCGGCTGCCGGGAACGAGACGTCGAGCCCGTGCAGGATTTCGCGGCGATTATGGTGGGCCTTGAGGCCCTGCGCCACCAGGGGATCGTCGGGCCGGCTCATCGGGATGCTCCCTGCCCGGCGAAGCGCGAGCGCAGCAGGACGGCAAAGTAAAGCCCGCCGAGGCAGGCCGTGACGGCGCCGACCGGCAAGGAGCGCGGGGCGAACAGCGTGCGCGATGCCAAATCCGCGCCGAGGAGGAAGACGGCGCCGAACAGCATCGAGGTGACCAGCGGCAGGCCGGCCGAACCCGCCATGCGACGTGCGACCTGCGGAGAAATCAGCGCGACGAAGCCGATCGGCCCGGCCAGGAGCGTCGCGGTTGCGGTCAGGCCGAGCCCGATCAGCGCGAGCCGGAAACGGGCTGTCCTGGCCGGCTGGCCGAGCGAGAGGGCCTTGTCGTCGCCGAGTTCGAGGGCGCGCACCATGCGTCCACTGCCGAGCCCGAGCGGCAGGAGGAGGCCCAAAAGCCCAGCGGCGATCCAGAGCCGGCGCCAGTCGAGGCCCGCAAGCGAGCCTTGTTTCCAGGTTCCCAACGAAAGCGCGGCATCGAGCGGCGCGGTGAACACCAGCCAGTCGGACAGCGCGGCGAGTAGCGCATCGATGGCGATTCCGGTCAGGATCAGACGCAGCCGGTCGGCATGGAGCCCGCCCGACAGAAGCAGGATCGCTGCGCCGGCGACAAGCCCGCCGCCAAGCGTCGCCGAGGCGAGCGCGAGCGTGCCGCCGCCGGCCAGCGTCGCCAGGAGCAGTCCGAGGAAGGCGCCGGCATCGAAGCCGAGGATGTCGGGGCTGCCGAGCGGGTTGCGCAGCAGCGTCTGGAACAGGGCTCCCGCGAGGCCCAGGCCCGCGCCGGCCAGCAAGGCGCCCAGGATGCGCGGCAGCCGCCACTCGATGATCACGAGGCGCTCGGCGAGATCACCCTGGCCGGCGAGGGTGCGGACCACCTGGGAGACGGAGAGCGGCATGGTGCCCAAACGCAGCGATACCAGCGCGAGCGCCGCGCCCAGCAGGGCCAGCGCGATGCAGACGGCCAGAGCCCGGCTGTCGAGCCGCATCGACAGGCGCTCCCCGAACAGACGCAGGGCGGGAGATGCGAAGGCAGCCTGCCGGTCGATGGGCAAGCTCTTCATGGCCGTTCCGGCTGCCGCCGGGCGCGCGCGACGAGGATCAGCATGGGCGAGCCGAGCAGCGCGGTGACCACGCCGACGGGCAGTTCTCCGGGAAGGGCCACGACACGGCCGAGTGCGTCGGCGGCGATCGTCAGCGCGGCGCCGAGCAGCGCTGCTTGCGGCTGGACACGCGTTTCGCCGGCGCCGACCAGCCGCCTTGCGATGTGAGGCGCGGCAAGGCCAATGAAGGCGATCGGCCCGGCTGCTGCCGTGGCTCCGCCGGCGAGGAGAACGACGGCGAAGAGGCAGAGCGCCTGCGTCCAGCCGACGGAAATGCCGAGCGACGCGGCGCGCTCCTCGCCGAGCGCCAGCAGATCGAGCCGCGGCGCGAGCAGCGCGGCCAGCGCAAAGCCGCTCAGGAAAACGGGCAGCACCGCGGGGAGGATGATGCGGGCCTCGCCGGAGAGCGCGCCGACACGCCAGTTGCGCACGAGGTCGAAGCGCTCGGGGTCGGCCAGTGCGATCGCCTGCGTCAGGCCATAGCAGAGCGCTCCTACCGCGACGCCCGCCAGCGCGATCTGGACAGGGGCGACCGCGCCTCTGGTTGTGCCTGCGACGAAGGCGACGGCACATGCTGCTATCGCCGCGCCGGCTGCCGCGAGCGCCAGCAAAGCGGGAATGTCCGTCAAACTGAACACGCCGGCTCCCAGGACGACGGCCAGGCTCGCCCCGGCATTGATGCCGAGCAGGCCCGGGTCGCCGAAGGGGTTGCGCGTTGCGGACTGGATGATCGCCCCGGAGAGGCCGAGCGCCGCGCCGACCAGCGCCCCCAAGGCGATGCGGGGCAGACGCAACTCGCGCATGATCAGAGTCGCCTCATCGCCAGCGGCACCGAACAGGCCTGCCAGCGCGACGCCGAGCGGCATCGCCTTGGCGCCGGCGATCAACCCGGCAAGGCTCGCCAGGACGACCGCAGCCCCCGAGGCTGCCAGTAACAGAGCGGGGCGACGCCTCATCCGCTCAGACGCGCATAGAGCGCCTCCCAGGCGGAAAGCAGGTAGCGTGCGGTGTAGCTCGCGCCGAAGGTGCAGTTTCCGGCGACGCTCTGGACCCGGCCGGCCCTCACCGCGGGAAGCCGCTGCCAGAGCGGCTCGCGCGCCAGGGCCTGCGGGCCGCCATCGCCGAAATCGATCAGAAGGAAGCCATGCACACCGCCAAGGACGTCGCCGAAGGCTTCTAGCGCGACTTCGCCATAAGGCCCCAATACAGCGGCGCCGACCTCGCGCCCGCCGAGATCGGCGAGAACCTGCGCCGGCATGACGTGGCCATAGCCGGTGCCGGCGCTGCGCACGAGCATGCGCCGCTTGATCGCGTCGAAATGGACGGCGGCGACGAGGCTGCGATCGATCGCCCGTGCATGGCCCGTGCGGATCGTCGCGACCCGTGCAGCGTGCTCGGCGATGATCGCCTCGGCTGAGTCGACCTTGTCGAGCCAGCCGGCGAGGCGGCGCAGATTGGCCTGCCAGGAGAGTAGATGATTGCTCGGCAAGACGGGGCCGACGGCCTGCAGCCGGGCAAGCGGCCACCAGTCGGAATGCGGGGATGCGTCCGGGCAGAGAATCAGGTCGGGCGCGAGCATCAGGACCTGCTCGAGATCGGGCGGTGCGGCGAGGAAAGGCACATCGCCCGGAACGGGGACCCAGGGGCGGGCGCGGCTGTGGCTGTAGCCGATCAGCGGCAATCCGAGTGCGAGCCCCGATTCCAGGCTGATGCGGGAATCGATCGCGATCACGCGCCGCGGCGCGAGGGGGATCGCGACGCGGCCGAGGGGCGTTTCGACGGCGCGGGTAAGGTTCGCCCGTGCCGGCCCTGTCGGAGCCAGCAGCAGCGCCGCGCCGCCCGTCAGGGCAAAGCGGCGCCGTGTCAGCCGGTGCGGCAAGGCTCAGAACTCGAAGGTCGAGGAGACTGAGACCATGCGCGCCTCGCTCGGGTAGAGCAGGTTGAAGCCCGGATAGGTCGTCCAGTAGCCCTTGTTGAACAGGTTCGTGATATTCGCCTGCAGCGTGATCGGCTTGACGCCGGGGCGCTCGATCTTGTAGCGCGCGCCGATGTCGACGGTGGTCCAGGCCTTCAGCTTCTGCAGGTTGGCCGCATCGGCATAATTCGAGCCGGTGTAGATCACGCGGCCGAACAAGGTCAGATTCGGGACGAAGCCCGGATCCCATTCCATGCCGAGATTGGCCTGCACGCGCGAGGCGCCGGGCGCCTCCTTGCCGTCGAAGGTGCCGTTGGCGGTGCGGGTCTGTTCCGAATCGAGGAAGGTGATGCCGCCGAGCGCCCGGACGCCCTCGATCACCTCGCCCGCCACGCTCAGCTCGACGCCCTGATAGCGGGTCTGGCCATCATCGGTGAAGGTGTTGGTGGCGGTGTTGGCGATGCCCGAGGCCTGGGTCGAATGGAAATAGGTCGCCGAGGTCATCAGCTTGCCCCAGTCGACCTTGACGCCGGTTTCGAACTGCTTGGTGACGAAGGGCGGCAGGACCTGGCCCGCATTGACGAAGGTGTTGCCGACGACCGTGCCGGCGGTGAGGCCTTCGATGTAGCTCGCATAGAGCGACACGTTCTGCCACGGCTTGACGACGAGGCCGAAGATCGGCGTCACAGCGTCGCTCTCGTTGCGCGAGGCCACGGCGCCCGTCAGCAGCGTGTAGTTGTTGATGTCGACGAATTGCTTGCGCACGCCGAGCGTGAGTTGCACGCGCTTGTCGAAGACCGAGATCGTGTCGGAGATCGAATAGCTGGTGAAGCTGTTGTCGTTCTGCCGGTAGCGGCTCGCGGGCGCCACGACCGGATTGGGCGAGAAGGTCGGGTTGTAGATGTTGGACGCGGTCACCGAGAGCGTCGTCGGCGGCGCCGAGGCGCGCGCCTGGTAGAAGGTGTTGGCCGAGACCACGACCTCATGATCGAGTGGGCCGGTGTTGAAGCGCGCGCGCATGCCGGTTTCGCCGGAATAGCGGTTGATGTCGATGAGATAGCGCGAGCCCGTGCTGGTGAAGTTGCCGTTGCGGCGCAGGCTGCTGCCGGCCTCGACCTGCTGGTCCCAGTCGGTGTGGCTGACGCCGCCCTTGGCGTAGACCGTCAGGTCCCTGGTGATGTCGTACTCGGCCTGGAGCATGCCGAAGCTGTCGGCGAAGTTGCTGTAGTTCCAGGGCGAGACATAGCTCTTGTCCGGCTTGATCGGCCGGGGGATCGGCTCGCCGGCCAGCGGCGTCACCGTGTTGTTCATGCGGTTGGTGTTGAGGACCTGGTAGCCGGCATCGAGCGAGACCCGCAGATTGTCGCCGCGATAGTCGAGGCCGAGCGTGCCGTTCGCCAGCGTCTGCGACTGCTTGTCGATCGGCGTGCCGCCATCGCGAAACAGCAGGTTGGCGCGAACGCCGATCTGGTTCTCCGAGCCGAAGCGGCGGCCGACATCAAGATGCCCGCCGAACTGGGTGTTGCTGATCCAGGTCGTCGTGAACCGGGTCAGCGGCTCGTCTCCGGCCCGCTTCGGGACGAGGTTGATGACGCCGCCGACGCCGCTCGGCGAGAGACCGCCCAGGAAGGCGCCGGGGCCCTTCAGGATCTCGACGCGCTCGATGCCGGCGAGCGTCGATTGGGAATTGGGCGCAATGCCGAAAAGCCCGCCGAACGCCACCGCGGCATTGCCGACCTGGATGCCGCGGATGACGAAGTAATTGGCGTTGCCGACATTGGTCGGCTCGACATTGCGGATGGACGAGTCGTTCTTGACGACGTCGGCGACGGATTGCGCCCGCTGATCCTCGATTAGCTTGGCCGTGTAGTTCGTCACGGAGAACGGCGTGTCCATGACCGATCGCTGGCCGAGCACGCCGAGGCTGCCGCCCGTGGCGACCTGTCCGCCGGCATAGGCCGGGGCGAGGCCGCCCGCGCCCTGCACCATGACGGGATCGAGCTGGATCGAGCCTTCGGGCGCCGCCGCGCCGCGACGTCCTGCTGAAGCAGGATCGAAGATCTCGACCGTCGTGGCATTGCTGAAGCGATAGGACAGGCCGGTGCCGGACAGCAGCGCCGCCAGGGCCTGGTTCGCCGTCATCGAACCGCGAACCGGCTGGCCGCGCCGCGAGGCGGCCGGCGTCTCGGCGAAGACGACGTCGATGCCGGAGATGCGGGCGATGTCGTTCATCGCGGCGCGCACCGGCTTGGCGGGGATGTCGAAACTGTGCGTCGCCTGGGCCCGCTCCTGGGCGAGGGCCGGCTGGGCCAGACCTGTGGTCCCGATCACCGAGATGGAAACCGTGCTCGCCAGCAGGGCCGCGATCCTGCTCTTCACCTTGTCCGTCATTCAAATCGTCCCCAGCCAGCGGAAGCCGAGAGTCCCGCCGCGGTCGCGACGCCGGCCCCTCAATCTCCTCTTCGCTCGCCGGAGCGCGGCACCCTCACATCGCCGCGAAAAATCTTCGGATCGTGCCGGCCGTGCCGATGGGTCAGGGCGAGACCACGGTCACCCGGCCGAGCCGCGTGAGGTTGAAGCCGACTGAAGATTGCACGGCGGCAAGAGCCGCATCGGTGTCGCGCAGCGCGATGTTGCCGCTGACCCGCCGGTCGCCGAGCGGTGAGTCGAGCAGGACGATGCGGCCTTCGCGGTAGCGGCCGATGCGCTGCAGCACGTCGGCCAGCCTGGCATTGGTGAAGATGAAGCGCCCGCCGCGCCAGGCGGCCGTCTCGTCGGGGTCGACCGCATGCGCCGTTCCGAGTCCGGCCTTGCCGTAATCGACGCTCTCGCCGGGCTTCAGCACCACCTCGTCCGAGCGGTCCAGCAGGCCGACCTTCAGGCTGCCGCGCTCGAGCGTCACCGTGACCTCCTCGCCATTGCGTGCCGCGACCTCGA
This sequence comes from Allobosea sp., assembly GCA_036525085.1. GTDB lineage: Bacteria > Pseudomonadota > Alphaproteobacteria > Rhizobiales > Beijerinckiaceae > Allobosea. Next base: position 10,615 of record DATDBB010000355.1, on the reverse strand, counting down.
AGGCTGTGCCGAGCACGCGCGCAGCGCCGTTGCGGGCGGTCACGACAAAGGGAGCCTGTGCGGGCTCGACCGAGAAGAAGGCGGCGCCGCGCAGAAGCGTGACGCGTCGTTGCGACGGCGAGAGATCGATGGTGACAGCGCTGTCGGCATCAAGGACGAGGGTCGAGCCGTCGGCCAGTGAGACCTGCCGCTGCTCGCCGCGGGCGGTGGCATGATCGGCCTGCCAGTTCTCGATCAGATGCGGCTGGTCCAGCCAGAGCCAGGCACCTGCGACCAGTGCCGCGAGCCCCAGGACCACGCTTGCAGCAGCGCCGCCCAGGCGCCGCCGGCGCCGGAGTTCGCGAATGCGCTCGATCGCGCCGGCCAGTTCCCCCGCGTCGCGGCTATCGAACGCTCCGGCCGCCGTGCCGAGATCGGACCAGAGCGCCTGGATGCTCTGATAGCTGCGCGCATGCGCCGTCGACGCTGCGAGCCAGCGCGCGAAGTCCTGCCGGTCGACCTCAGAGGGGCGGCCGTTCATCCGCGTGAACCAGGCGATCGACTGCCTTTCGATCAGCGCCTCGTCCGGCAGATCGGTATCGGCGTTGGACATCGCTCGCGATCCGTCGGTGTGCGACGCGCTCAACGCACGCCGGTGCGGCAGGCGAGCAGCGCCTTGGCGATTTCGCGCTCGACGGTGGAATAGGACAACCCCAGCGCGACCGCGATCTCGTCATAGGAGCAGTGATGGCAGCGGTTGAGCAGGAAAACCTGGCGCGTGCGTTCGGGCAGGGCCGCCAGTGCGGCGTCGAGCCGTCCGAGATCCTGGCGCGCGGCGACGATCTGGTCGGGCATGATCACCGGCAGGGCGTATTGCTCTTCCGTGATGCCTGCCAGGAAGCGCCTGCGCCGGTGCTCGGCGCGAAAATGGCTGATCGCGGTGAACTGCGTCGCGCGCGCCAGATAGGCCGGCGTCCAGGCGATCTGCTCGCGGGCTCGCGACCACAGCGCGGTGAAGACGTCCTGCACGACATCGGCGGCCTGGGCCGGCCCAACCTTGCGCGCGGCGATCCGCTCGAGCCGGCGATGCTCGGAAGCGTAGAGGCTTTCGATGTCATCGAGACTCGTGGACATGAAACGCGGCTCCCGCATCGCGACGACGATTGTGCTTAGCAGCGGAAAACAGGGCCATCAACAAGCATGATTTAGAAATACTCCAAATAAATCAAAGACAAACCGCTTGCTTGCGGTCGCGAAAACGCGGACAAGCTGCGCCCCGTCGAGATCAGGCCAGTGCAGGAGCGGGGCTGCCGAAGATGACGAAGCCGATGTTCCACGAAGCGACGGTAACCGAACGCCAACTGCTGACGCCGGGCATGGTCAGGCTGACCTTCTCCGGCGACGGGCTCGCCGGGTTCCATTCGACCGGGATCGCGGATGAGTATATCCGCCTGTTCTTTCCGGATCCCGAGACGGGCGAATTGGTGCTGCCGAGCATCGATGCCGAGGGGCGCTGGACCTTCCCGAATTCTGGTCCGCCCGTGCGCTATGCGACCTACACGGTGCGCCAGTTCGACGCCGAGCGTCGCGAACTGGCCGTCGATTTCGTCGCCCACGAAGGCGGGCTCGCCAGTGACTGGGCGCAGAACGCCAACCCCGGCGATCGCATCCTGATCAACAATCCGCGCGGCCTGTATCGCCCGCCCGAGGACCTGCGCTGGCAGATCCTGCTGGCCGATGCGACCGGCCTGCCGGCCGTGGCCCGGATCATCGAGCAGACGCCCGCGCATGTCGCCAGCCGGGTCTTCATCGAGATTGCCGACGCGGCCCATTGTCAGCCCTTGCCGGTGCATCCGAGGGCTCGCGTCACCTGGCTCGAGGGAACCGGCAACGGCATCGCGCCGAGCCGATTGTCAGAGCTGATCGGCCTGGTGCCGCTGCTCGACGGCTGCGGCTACCTCTGGGGCGCCTGCGAACAGAAGGCGGTGCGGGCGCTGCGGCGCTTCGCCAGCGAGCACAGCGCGTTCGACGAAGGGCATCGCAAGCTCGTGGCCTATTGGATCGCCGGGGAAGAAGCCGAGGGCAGGGGCGAGGACGGCTCGCTTCCCGAGGAGGTGTCGGCAGACTGGTCCCGGCTGGTGGCGGCCTGACCACGATCCAGGCTCGATGCGTCCGCAAAGGCCGGAATGTGCCTGGAATTCCGGTTCCCAAAACCGCCGCGTGGTGCTATGCGGTTGCGCATCGCGGCAAGGTTCGGAAGACTTTCCGCGATGGTTTCGCAAGCGATTTGATGCACTTGCGATCCGTCGGGGTATAGCGCAGCCCGGTAGCGCATCTGCTTTGGGAGCAGAGGGTCCCAGGTTCGAATCCTGGTGCCCCGACCATTCCGCATCTTGGGGGCAGTTCGCGTCGCAGCGGGCAGCCTGGATTGAGACCAGACAGCGGATCGAGTGATCCGGGATTTCAGGTGAGGGCCGAGCGAGAGCCATGACCGCACGCATCTACCGCCCCGCCCGCACGGCCATGCAGTCCGGCACCGCCAAGACCGAGCGCTGGCTCCTGGAATACGAGCCGGAGCAGCCGCGCCAGATCGAGCCGCTGATGGGTTGGACCTCGTCCGGCGACATGAAAAGCCAGCTCAAGCTCTGGTTCGACAGCGAGGCCGAAGCTGTCGCCTACGCCACGCGCAACGGCATCGCCTATCGCGTCGAGCAGCCCAACGAGCCGACGCGCCGGACGGTCGCCTATTCCGACAATTTCAAGTTCTCGCGTCTGGGACAGTGGACGCACTAATACATCCAGTTGGAGCATGATGTTTCCCGAAAACCGGATTCCACTTTTCGGCATCATGCTCTGAGCACCTGACCGCGGAGGCCTCAGGCTTCCGCTTCAGGGCCCGTAGCTCAGATGGATAGAGCAGCAGCCTTCTAAGCTGCTGGTCGCTGGTTCGAATCCAGCCGGGCTCGCCATTTTCCCTGCCTTGGCCGGCGCTGCCGCCGGTGCGGGCCTCGGGAGGCGCGATGAACAGCCGTCAGATCGAGTTGTTCGCTGCGGTGATGAAGGCCGGCAGCGTCTCGCGGGCGGCTGAACTGCTTGGGGTGACCCAGCCCGGCGTCAGCCGGGCGATCGCCGGACTGGAGCGCACCCTCGGTTTCCGGTTGTTCGACCGGGTCCGCAATCGCATCGTGCCGACGCCCGAGGGCAAGCTCTTCCACGCCGAGGTCGAGGCAAGCTTTCGCGGCATGGACCGGCTGCGGGCGAGCGCCGCACGCATCCGCGACCATGGCGCTGGGCAGGTCCGCATCGGCTCGCTGTCGGCGCTGGGCTCCTCGCTGGTGCCGAGGGCGGTGCGCCGCTTTCGCGAGATGCGGCCCGACATCGCGGTGACGCTGATGGTGCTGCCTTCGCGCGACGTGCGCGACGGCGTCGTTTCGGGCGCCTTCGATCTCGGGCTGGCGGCTGACGAGATCGATGTCAGCGGCGTCCTGCACCAGCCCTTCGTCTCGCCGCGCGCCCTCTGCGCCATGCCTGTCGGCCATCCGCTCAGCGAGCACGAGACGATCACGCCGCACGATCTCGCCGGTGTCGATTTCATCGCCTATGTGCCGGAGGACCGGGCGCGCCAGCGGCTGGACCTGATCCTGTCGGAATCGGGCGCCGCGCCGCCGCGCGTCGTGGTCGAGACGATCTATGCCGCGACCGTCTGTGCGCTGGTGGCCGAGGGCGTCGGCGTCGGGCTGGTCAGCCCCTATGCGGTCGCCGGCGTGGATCCGGCGCGGCTGGTGCTCAAGCCGTTCGAGCCGGCGGTCCAGAGCAAGAGCCTGCTGATCCTGCCGCTCGACAGGCCGAAATCGCAGCTCGTGCGCGATTTCATCGACTGCCTCATGGCGGCGCGCTGAGATCGGCGCTTCCAACGGAGCATAACGCGCCGGCATCGAGCGATACCCGCGGGCTTATTGTCTCATCCGGGCAAGGCTTTACGCCTTGTTGCGAAAGGGACCCGCCATGCACGACCTGACACTTTGCGTTCATCACCCCGCGGTCAACGAGGAGGGCTATGCCTCGCTCGCCGTGCCGACGCATCGCGCCTCGACCATCGTCTATCCAGATGGCGCGAGCTTCATGGCGCGCAAATATCGCGGCTTCGACGGCTACACATACGGCCTGCACGGCACGCCGACGACACGCACGCTGGAGGCCCAGCTCACCGCGCTCCATGGCGGCGTGCGAACGGTCCTGGTGCCTTCCGGTCAGGCTGCCGTGACCATCGTCATGCTCTCGGTGCTGATGCCCGGCGACAAGGTGCTGATCCCGGACCACGTCTACCCCCCGGTCCGCAGCTTCTGCGAGGACTATCTTAAGCCGCGCGGCATCGCCTTCGGCGTCTACGACCCGATGATCGGCGCGGGCATCGCCGACCTGATCGACGAGACGGTTAAGCTGGTCTGGGTCGAGTCGCCCGGTTCCAACACGATGGAGGTTCAGGACGTGCCGGCTATCGCCGCCGCCGCCAAGGCGAAGGGCGTGCTGGTCGGTTGCGACAACACCTGGGCGACGCCGCTGATCTTCAAGCCGCTGGTGCATGGCGCCGATTTCGCCTGCGAGGCCCTGACGAAATATGTCGGCGGCCATTCCGACCTGCTGCTCGGCTCGGTCACGGTTTCGGACATGGGCCTGCGCCAGAAGATGAAGGAGACGCTGCGAGCCTTCGGTGTCGGCGTGTCTCCCGATGAATGCCAACTCGCCTTGCGCGGCATCGAGACCATGGGGCTGCGCGTCGCCCATATGGGCAAGGTCTCCGAGGACTTCGCGCGACGGCTCGTCGGGCACCCGATGGTCGAGCGGGTCCTTCACCCGGCACTGCCGTCCTGCCCCGGCCACGAGATCTGGAAGCGGGACATGGGCCGCTCCTCGGGCCTCTTCAGCCTGGTGCTGAAGCCGGTCGACGAGGCTGTGGTGAGTGCGGCGCTGAGCGCGTTGCGGGTTTTCGCGATCGGGGCGTCCTGGGGCGGCACGCGCAGCCTCGTCGCGCCGCAGGCGGTGGCAGAGGATCGCACCGCGACAACCTGGTCCGATCCGGGCCCGCTGCTGCGCATCAGTATCGGTCTGGAAGACCCCGACGAACTCTGGGCCGATCTGGGCGGGCTGCTCGACGTGCTCGCCCAGGCGCCGGCGAGCAAGGCGGCCTGAAGAAGCTCTGCTTTCAAGAAGACATCGAAGCGCGACGCGATCTTCGCGTCGCGGCGGAGGAACGCGACCTCAAAACGCCGAACATCAAGCAAACCAAAATGGGGAACGACATGAAAAAACTGATCATCGCAGCCGCGGCCCTGGCCTTGTCGACGCCGCCTGGTGCGCTCGCACAGGCGCAAACCAGCCAGACGCTCGCCAAGATCAAGGAGCGCGGCCATGTCATCTGCGGCACCAGCCCGGGTGTCGCCGGATTCTCGATCCAGGACGCGGCCGGGCGCTGGAACGGCTTCGACATCGACATCTGCCGCGCGCTGGCGGTCGCGATCTTCAACGATCAGGACAAGGCCAAATTCGTTCCCCTGACCTCGAAGGACCGCCTGATCGCGCTGCAGGGCGGCGAGATCGACGTGCTGCCGCGCACCACGACCTGGACGCTGTCGCGCAATCTCGGGCAGGGCGTCACCTTCACCGCCGTCAACTACTATGACGGGCAGGGCTTCATGGTGGCGAAGAAGCTCGGCGTCGCCAGCGCGACGAAGCTCGACGGCGCGTCGGTCTGCGTCGCCCAGGGCACGACGAGCGAACTCAATCTCGCCGACTATTTCCGCAAGCTCGGCATGAAATACGAGCCGGCCGCCTTCGCAACCTCGGAGGAAGCGCTCAAGGCCTATGAATCAGGCCGCTGCGACGCCTACACCACCGACATCTCGGCGCTGTCGGCGGTGAAGCTCAAGCTCCAGGACCCGGACGGCCACGTCATCCTGCCCGAGGTCATCTCCAAGGAGCCGCTGGGTCCCTGGGTCCGCACCGGCGACGAGGGTTGGTTCAACCTTGTGCGCTGGACGGTCGCCGCGCTGGTCAATGCCGAGGAACTCGGCGTGACGCAGGCCAATGTCCGCGAGATGACGAAATCGGCCAATCCGGAGCTCAAGCGCTTCCTCGGGCTCGACGGCAAGTTCGGCGAGGCGATGGGTGTCAGCAACGACTGGGTCGTGCGGATCATCACCACTGTCGGCAACTATGGCGAATCCTTCGAACGCTATCTCGGCGCGGAGTCGCGCCTGAAGCTTTCGCGAGGGCCGAACGCGCTGTGGACGAATGGCGGCCTGCAATACAGCCCGCCGTTCCGGTGAGAGGATGAAGCTCGCGGGCAAGCCCTGTCGCTTGCCCGCCACGCAGGGCGCCCGAGATCGCGTGCAATGCCGACAAGGCCAAGGGTCTCGTGCTGAAGACCGAGTCCCGAAGAAGGCGTAAGGCGAGCGGCGGCGGCTCAGTCCTCCCGGCCCCAATTGCGCAGACGCCGGATCGCGGCGACAGGGTCCGAGGGCCGCAGCCGCCACAGGCCGCGCAGCAAGCTGATCGCGAAGAACAGTCCGAAGCTCGGCAGGGCGATGGTGACGGGAGCGGTGACGAGGCCCATTGCGCAACCGCCGGAATCGCCGACCCCGCATTTCGGATCGAAGATCATCGCACCGAACACGATGACGACAGCCAGCAGCGGGCCGATCAGCAGGCCCCAGAGCCCGGCCCGTAATGCCTTCCAAACAAGCCTGGCCATGTCCGCTCTCCGCTGGGACGGAAGGCTAGCAAGCGCGCCGCAGGCTGTCATGCCGGGGGGCGAATGCCACGCCCCGCTTGCCGCGGCGCAGCATGCGGCGTAAACCCCCGCCGCTGCGTTTGCGCGGCTTCGCCTTGATCGTGCCTGAAAAGCCCGTCATCGCGGCGCTGGCTTTTCGGGGATGGCCGGTCCCGCCACTCCCGGCCTTCATGACAGGCGACCTGCCCGGTCGCGAGGATGCATATGCTGTCGCTCAGTCCCGCGCTCGACCGTCTCGCGGCCATGGCCTCGGCCAGCCATGCCCGCGCCTGCGCGCTGCTCGTGCTGCTGTCGCTCGCTGCCTTCCTGCCCGGCTTCCATACGCTGCAGCCGCTCGACCGAGACGAGCCGCGCTTCGCGCAGGCGAGCAAGCAAATGCTCGAGACGGGCGATTTCGTCGATATCCGCTTCCAGGACGAGGCGCGCCACAAGAAGCCGGTCGGAATCTACTGGCTCCAGAGCGCGACGGTCGCAGCTGGCGAGGCGCTCGGCGTGCCCGAAGCGCGCACCCAGATCTGGCTCTACCGCATTCCCTCGCTGATCGGCGCCATCACCACCGTGCTGCTGAGTTACTGGGCGCTGCTGGCCTTCGTCAGCCCGCGTCTGGCGCTGCTCGGCGCGGGCTTGATGGCCGCATCGGTTCTGCTCGGCGTCGAGGCCCGGATCGCCAAGACCGACGCGCTGCTGGCGGCCTGCGCGGTCGCGAGCATGGGCGCGCTGGCGCGGACCTGGCTGGACTGGACGCGCTCGCTCGCCTTCGTGCCGAGTTCGCGCAACTGGCTGGTCTTCTGGGGCGCGACCGCGCTGGGCCTGCTACTCAAGGGCCCGATCGTGCCGATGGTCTGGGGACTCGCGATCTTCGTCCTGAGCATTCGGGAGCGCAGCTTCCGCTGGCTCGCGCCGCTGCATTTCGGCCGGGGGCTTCTGCTCTGCCTCATCGTCGTGCTGCCCTGGTTCGCGGCCATCGCCTGGAAGACCGGCGGCAGCTTTTTTGCCGCCAGTGTCGGCCAGGACATGCTCGGCAAGGTCGCGGAAGGGCAGGAGAAGCATTGGGGGCCGCCGGGGCTCTATCTCCTGATCTTCTTTGGCACCTATTGGCCGGCCGCCGCTTTCGCCGCGATGGCGATCCCCTTCGCTTGGGTCCGGCGGCGCGAGCCGCAGGTGCTGTTCCTGCTGGCCTGGATCGTGCCGTCCTGGATCGTCTTCGAGGCGGTGCCGACGAAGCTGCCGCATTACGTGCTGCCGCTCTATCCGGCGATCACGGCGCTGCTCCTGCTCGCCATCGTCAATGGCGGGATCGATCGCTTCCGAAGAGGGGCGGTCGCAACGGCGCTGCTCGTCGTCCTGGTTCCGCTGGCGCTGGTCGGCGTCATCATCGGTGCTAATTGGTCGCTCGACGGCACGCTGCCTTACCTGGCGCTGCCGTTCCTGTTGCTGACGCTGCTCGTTGCGGCCAGCGTGGTAGCAGCCTTCCGCCGCAGCGACTTCGAGGGCGCGCTCTGGCGCTGCGTGCTGGCCAGCCTGCTGCTCGGGATCGGCGTCTACGGCTTCGCGATCGAGAGCCTGCGCTCGCTCAAGCTGTCGCCGCGGTTGGCGGAAGCGGCGCGCTCGGTCGGCTGCGCCGACCCTGCCGTCATGACGGTCGGCTATCGCGAGCCGAGCCTCGTCCTCCTGACCGGGACCAATCTCGCCATGGGCATCGACGGCGCTGCCGCTGCAGCCTTCCTGAACCAGCCCGGCTGCCGCATCGCCTTCGTCGAGGCGCGCCATAATGCCGGGTTCCAGAGCGCCATCGCCCAGTCCGGGCTGACGCCGCGGCTGATCACCACGATCCGCGGCTTCAACCTGAACGGCGGGCGCCGGCTCGAAATGGCCGTCTATGCGCGGCCGTGAGGCCGATGCAGGGGCGCCGTGCCCGAAAGTTCCTTGCCCTGCCTGCCGCGCTGACGCAGGTTGCGGGCCGTTTTTCCGGATGATGCTCTGTTGACCGAACCTTCTTCGCTGACCGAACCTGCGTCCTTTGCCCCGCTCCTCAGCGTGGTCGTGCCCGTCCGCAACGAGGTGGGCAATGTCGGGCCGCTTCTGGCCGACATCGAAACTGCCTGCGCGGCGCTCGGCGCCTTCGAGGTCGTCTTCGTCAATGACGGCTCGAGCGACGGCACGCCCGCGGCGCTTGCGGCCCTGGCATCGAGCCGACCCTGGCTGCGGATCGTCACCCACGCGCAATCCTGCGGCCAGAGCGCAGCCGTCCGGAGCGGGGTGCGCCATGCCCGCGCCCCGATCGTCGCGACGCTCGATGGCGACGGCCAGAACGATCCCTCCTTCCTGCCCGCCATGGTCGAGGCGTTGCAGCAGGCCGGCATGCAGGCCGGGCTGGTCCAGGGGCAGCGCATCGGACGCAAGGATACCGGCTTCAAGAAGCTGCAGTCGCGGATCGCCAACGGCGTGCGCGGCCGACTGCTGAAGGACGGCACGCGCGATACCGGCTGCGGGCTGAAATGCTTCCGGCGCGAAGCCTATCTGGCGCTGCCCTATTTCGACGCGCTGCACCGCTTCATGCCGGCGCTGATGGTGCGCGAGGGCTACGGCGTCGTGCATGTCGACGTGCGTGATAGGCCGCGCCTGAGCGGCGTCTCGAACTACGGCTTCTTCGACCGGCTCTGGGTCGGCATCCTCGATCTCGTCGGGGTATGGTGGCTGATCCGCCGCCGCAAGCGCGTGCCGCAGATCGTCACGGAGGCGCAATCATGATCATCTCGATCGGCCATGCGATCTCCGACTACATCTACGACGTCTTCGTGCTGAAGTTCGACTTCTGGCTCGCCTTCGGCATCGTCGCGCAACTGCTCTTCACGGCGCGCTTCCTCGTGCAATGGCTCGCCAGCGAGCGCGAGGGCCAGTCGGTGATGCCGCTGTCCTTCTGGTATTTCTCGATGGCCGGCGGCCTGATGACGCTGATCTACGGCATCGTCCGGCGCGAGCCGATCATCATCATGGGCCAGGCGCTGGCGATGGTGATCTATACGCGCAATCTGATGCTGATCTTCCGCAACCGGGCGCGCGGCCGCCAGGCCTGAGGTGTCGGCCGGTGCCGCTATCGCGGGCAGCGCCCGCAATGGCGCCCGGTCGCAGCTGATTCAGGCTGCGGCGCGCAGCCTGGCGAAGCCGGCGTCGAGATCGGCCTTAAGGTCGTCGAGATCCTCCAGCCCGATATGGATGCGGATCGTCGGGCCCTTGAAGTTCGGCGTCGTCGCGGTGCGGTAGACCTTGCAGTCGAACGGCAGGACGAGGCTCTCATAGCCGCCCCAGGACGCGCCCATGCCGAACAGGGAGAGACCGTCCAGCATCGCCGCGACCGCCTTCATCGAGACCGGCGCCAGTTCGAAACCGAAGAGCGAGGAGGCGCCGGTGAAATCACGCTTCCAGATGGCGTGGCCGGGATCCTCGGGCAGGGCCGGGTGCATCACGCCGGCGACTTCGGGACGTGCAGCGAGCCACTGCGCCATGGCGATGCCGGCCGGCATCTGCTCCTTCAGGCGGATCGCCATGGTGCGCATGCCGCGCAGCGTCAGGAAAGCATCCTCCGGGGCGATGATGACGCCGAGCTGTTCCCAACTCGCGCGCAACTGCTTGTAGAGCTCCGGGGTCCGTGCCGAGACGGTGCCGATCAGCACGTCGGAATGGCCGGCATAGTATTTGGTGCCGGCTTGCACGGTGATATCGACGCCGGCCTTGTGACTGTCGAAGAACAGCGGCGTCGCCCAGGTGTTGTCCATCATCACCAGGACGCCGCGACGATGCGCGGTTGCGACGATCGCCGGGATATCCTGCATCTCGAAGGTCTGG
>DATDBB010000354.1:0-13758 GCA_036525085.1 Allobosea sp. | reverse complement strand
ACATGCGTCGCCTTGTAGAGCAGGATGTCGGCCGCCATCAGCGCCGGATAGGCGTAGAGCCCGATCGAGGCATTTTCCTTGTCCTTGCCGGCCTTTTCCTTGAACTGGGTCATGCGGTTGAGCCAGCCCAGCCGCGCGACGCAGTTGAACACCCAGGCCAGTTCCGCGTGCTGGTGCACCTGGCTCTGGTTGAAGATGATGCTCTTCTTGGTGTCGATGCCGGCCGCGACATAGGCTGCCGTGACCTCGCGGATCGCGCGGGTCAGGTCGGCGGGGTCCTGCCAGACCGTGATCGCGTGCATGTCGACGACGCAATAGATGCACTCATGCGTCTTCTGCATCGCGACCCAGTTGGTCAGCGCGCCCAGATAATTGCCGAGATGCAGCGTCGCGGTCGGCTGCATGCCTGAGAAGACACGCTGGTGAAAGGTCGCCATCGGGCGCTCCGTCGTCACGAACGGGGAAGGGAAGCGGCGCTTCTGGCTCAACCCTGCCGCTTGCGCAAGGGGCGGGGCAGGCGAAGCGCTCCGAAGGCGCCCAGGAGCCAGCCCGCGGCGCCATAGCTCGCAAGCCCGCCGCCGCAGAGGATCGCCAGCGCCATGATTCTGTGCAGCGTGGGCTGATCGGGCCCGATCCAGCCGGCCAGGCCGTGTTCGAGCCAGGCGATGGTGGCGAGCATGATGCCGCTCGCCAGCAATGCCGCTGCAATCGGGCGCAAGGCGGCAACGCTCGGGCGCCAGATCCCTTCGCGTATCAGCATGGCCCCGAGCAGCACCGCCTGAACCGCGAAAGCGAGGCTCGCCGCCAGCGCCGCCATCTGGGCCGCGTTGCCGGTCCGCGCCAGCACGAAACCGACGGCCCCTGCTACCGCGACCGCGAGACCGCCGCTGACGAGCGGCAGCCTTGGCCTTTGCCGGGCGAAATAGACCTGTCCGAACACCCGAGCGATCACGGCGAAGGGCAGCCCCGCTGCGAAGGCGGCGAGCGCGGCCGCCGTTCGCGCGCGATCCTCCGCGCCGAAGCGGCCATGCTCGAACAAGACCGAGATGATCGGCGCCGCCAGCGCCAGAAGCGCCGTCGCGGCGGGCAAAGCGAGCGCGAGCCCGAGCGACAGCGCTCGCCCGAGCATGGCGTCCTGATCGGCAGCCTGCGCCGCCGCCATCTCGGAGAGCACCACGGTCCCCATCGCGACGCCGACGAAGCCGAGCGGGAGCTGGAAGACGCGGTCGGCGTAGTAGAGCGCTGCGACCGCACCTGGCTCAGTCGAGGCGATCTGCGTCGCGACCAGCAGCACGAGCTGCGCACTCGACGCCGCCAGCAAGGTCGCGCCGCCGGTCGCCACGAGGCGCGTCATCTCCGGCGACCAGCGCAGGCTCGGCCGTGGCAGGCCGATGCGGCGCAGCGCCACGAGGACCAGCGCCAGATGCGCAACGCCCGTGGCACTGACCGCCAGCGCCTGCCATTGCGCCGCCAGCGGCGCTTCCGTGCCTTGCAGCAGTTGCATGACGAGGATGGCGATGAGTATCGCGTTCATCAGCGCCGGCGCCAGTGCCGCCATGGCGAAGTGCCGCTCGGCATTGAGGAGTGCCGCAAGCATGGCCGCCACCGTGGTCAGCAACAGGAAGGGCAGCATCAGCCGGGTGTAGTGGGCGGCCAGCGCGAGCGTTTCCGGTTCGTCCGCGAAGCCGCCGGCCAATCCCAGCACCACCCAGGGCGCGAAGAGCTCGCCGAGCCCGACCAGAACCAGCAGCAGCAGCGTAAGATGCCCGACCGCCTCGCCGGTGAAGCGCTTCGCGGCCGCGTCGCCGCTCTCCCGCTTGATGGAAAGGTAGAGCGGCACGAAGGGGGCGTTCAGCCCACCCTCGCCGAGCACGCGCCGCACCAGATTGGGCAGGCGCAGCGCCGCCAGGAAGGCATCCGCCACCGGGCCGGCGCCGAGCAGCCGCGCGATCAGCACGTCGCGCACGAAGCCCAGCAGCCGCGACAGGATCGTGGCTGCGCCGACGACGAGGGAATCGCGGGCGAGGCGGGACGCTTCCGGCGCGGCGTCGGCCGGAGCCTGCGTCACAGGATGAACCGGCTCAGATCCGCGTTCTTGGCGAGGTCGCCGATACGCGACTGCACGTAAGGCCCGTCGATCGTCACCACCTCGCCCGAGCGGTCGGGTGCCGTGAACGAGATGTCGTCGAGGATGCGCTCGATCACGGTCTGGAGCCGGCGCGCGCCGATGTTCTCGACGGTGGAGTTCACATCCACCGCGATGCGCGCGATCGCGTCGATCGCATCGGGCGTGAAGGTGACCGTGACCTCCTCGGTCGCCATCAGCGCCACCGTCTGCTTGATCAGGCTGGCTTCGGTCTCGGTCAGGATGCGCTTGAAGTCCTCGACGTCGAGCGGCGAGAGCTCGACGCGGATCGGCAGGCGGCCCTGCAGCTCCGGCAGCAGATCCGACGGCCGCGAGACGTGGAAGGCGCCCGACGCGATGAACAGAATGTGGTCGCTCTTCACCGCGCCATGCTTGGTGGCCACCGTCGTACCCTCGATCAGCGGCAGCAAATCGCGCTGCACGCCTTCGCGCGAGACATCGGCCCCGCTTTTGCCCTCGCGGGAGCAGATCTTGTCGATCTCGTCGAGGAAGACGATGCCGTTGTTCTCGACCTCGCGGATGGCGGCCTGCACGATGGCCTCCTGGTCGATCAGCTTGTCGCTCTCCTCGGTCAGCAGCGGGCCATAGGCGTCCTTGACCAGGATACGCCGCGGCTTGCCCTTCTGGCCGAAGGCCTTGCCGAGCATGTCGGAGAGGTTGATCGCGCCGATCGAGGCGCCGGGCATGCCGGGCACCTCGAACATCGGTGCGGCCGAACCGCTGCCCGCGGCGATCTCGATCTCGATCTCCTTGTCGTCGAGCTCGTTGGCCCTGAGCTTGCGGCGGAAGGAATCGCGGGTCGCAGGGCTCGATGCCGGGCCGACCAGCGCGTCGAGCACGCGCTCCTCGGCAGCGACATGGGCCTTGGCCTGCACGTCCTTGCGGCGGGTGTCGCGAACCAGCCCGATCGCGATCTCGACGAGGTCGCGAACGATCGATTCGACGTCGCGGCCGACATAGCCGACCTCGGTGAACTTGGTCGCCTCGACCTTGAGGAAGGGCGCATTCGCCAGCTTGGCGAGCCGGCGCGCGATCTCGGTCTTGCCGCAGCCCGTCGGCCCGATCATCAGGATGTTCTTCGGCGAAACCTCCTCGCGCAGCGGTCCTTCGAGCTGTTGCCGGCGCCAGCGGTTGCGCAGCGCGATGGCGACGGCGCGCTTGGCGTCGTTCTGGCCGACGATGAAGCGGTCGAGTTCGGAAACGATCTCGCGGGGAGAGAAACTGGTCATGGCGTCAGCATTTCCTGGAACATGGGTCGCCGGCCGGAGCCGACGGGTCAGGCCGGGGTCGCGTCGATCGGAGGCAGCCTGTCGCGCCAACGGCCGAGCGGCAGCGCCGGCAGCAGGGCACGACGAAGAGGCCGCCAGCCGGCAGACAGCGCGAGCACCAGCACGGCCAGACCGAGCAGGGCGAGCGGCAGGCTCAGATCGGTCGAAACACTCTGCGAGATCAGATAGGCGACGGCGATGCCGGCATAGCTCAGCGCCGAGACCAGCAGCGCACGCCGGTCGATGACGAGCGCGACGACGCCGAGCACGGCGAAGAGGCCGAGAACGAGCAGCGATTGGGTCGTCCCGAAACTGCCGGCCATCGTGACGAGTCGTCGGAAGACCGGGTGCACGATCAGTCCGGCCGACAGCAGATGCAGCCAGAATGCGGCATCGGAGCGCCGTGTCAGGCGTTGCGGGTCGCGCATGTCGATGCGCAGCGCCAACGCAAAGACCGCGAGGCCGCAGAGCAGCAGGATCAGGTTCAGATAATCCTGCGCCGGCCCCGGCGCGACGGCCGAGATCAGGGCAAACAGCACGCCGATGCCACCGCTTGCCGCCAGCGCGATGTCGACGGGCACGCGAAAGCGCCAATGATGCAGCAGTGCGGCGCCCATGAACGCAGCAGCTGCGAGCACCCAGCCGCCATAGAGGAAGGCGGGCAGGCCCCTGTCGTTCGTCATCTGCGCCACCAGCAGCCCGGCGGCTACGCAGAACATCGCCGCCAGCAGGATCGAAGGCAGCGCCAGCCGCATACGCCGCGCGAAGACTTCGCTCAGCGCCCAGGCCGCGATCAGACCGATGAGCGAGAATGCATCGCCGAAGCCGATGACGCGAGACAAGCCCAGCAGTGCCCCCGCCAGAAGCCCGACGCCGATCGCCACGAAGACGTCGTTGAAGCCGCCGATCAGCCGAAAGCGCTCGTCGTCGGGGTCGACGCGCGTGGACTCGGCAGCGGGTCGCGCCGCCTGCCGCAGCCGTGCCAGATGCGCGATCCGCACCGCCTGGGCCTGGTCGATGATGCCCTCGGCGACGGCGGCCTGGAGATCCTCCTCGGCGATCATGCGGTCTCCAGCGTCTCGATGACGAGGGAATGATTGGTGTAGACGCAGATGTCGCCGGCGATCTTCATCGCCTTGCGCACGATCGTCTCGGCATCGGGCTCGATATCGACCAGTGCGCGCGCCGCTGCGAGCGCGTAGTTGCCGCCGGAGCCGATCGCCATCACCGAGCCGTGCTCGCTGGCTTCGGGCTCCAGCACGTCGCCGGTGCCCGAGATCAGCAGCGAGACCTCCTTGTCGGCGACGAGCAGCATCGCTTCCAGCCGGCGCAGATAGCGGTCGGTGCGCCAGTCCTTGGCGAGTTCGACGCAGGCGCGCAGCAGCTGGGTCGGATACTGCTCCAGCTTGCTCTCCAGCCGCTCGAACAGGGTGAAGGCGTCTGCGGTCGCGCCCGCGAAGCCGGCGATCACCGCGCCCTTGGCGAGGCGGCGCACCTTCTTGGCGTTGCCCTTCATGATGGTCTGGCCGAGCGAGACCTGGCCATCGCCGCCGATCACGACCTGCCCGCTCTTGCGCACCATCAGGATGGTGGTCGCGTGCATAACGGGGGCGTTGCTAGCATCTGTCATCGCGATTCGGTCTCGGCCTTAAGACAAGCGGAGCCGCCAACATGTTCAGGCTGAGGCCCGGTATCAAGAGCGACCCGGTGAAACGCTGGAATTTGCCCGAGCGCGTCTTCTTCGCCTGCGGCGCCTGCCATATTCTCGCCTATGCGTTTCTGGAGGCCTATGCGGATCGCGATTTTCGCGCTGTCTGGATCCGGCCCGCCGACGGCTTCACGGGAAACCATGTCTTCGTGACCGATGGCAAGACGGCTTTTGATTTCCACGGCTATCGTTGCGAGCAGGCTCTGGTCGCTCATCATTGGGCCAAAGGGCGACTCTGGTGGCCCGGTTGGGACGGGACCCTGGTGCCGCTGCCGCAGGACGTGCTGATTTCGGAGGCAAAGTCGAGAACCTATGACGGGTTGTGGCTGCGCGAGCCGGGTCAGTTCCTTCACAACGCCATGCCCCGCGCAGAGGCCTTTCTGGCCCGCTTCGGTCCCCCACCGGGCTGAACTCACGCCGCGCGCATCAGCCCCACTCGCCCCCAGATCGCCGTCAGTCCTTCGACCAGATGCTCGATATCGGCGTCCGAATGCAGCGGCGAGGGCGTGATCCGCAGCCGCTCCGTGCCGCGCGGCACGGTCGGGTAGTTGATCGGCTGGACATAGATGTCGAAGCGTTCGAGCAATTCGTCGCTGACCGCCTTGCACAGCACGGGATCGCCGACCATCACCGGCACGATATGGCTGGGATTGGGCAGATGGGGGATGCCGGCGGCGTCCAGGCTCCGGCGCAGCGTCGCGACCCGGTCCTGATGACGCTCGCGTTCGATGGTGCTCGCCTTGAGATGGCGGATCGCGGCGAGCGCACCGGCCGCGACTGGCGGCGGCAGCGAACTGGAGAAGATGAAGCCCGAGGCGAAACTGCGGACATAGTCGCAAAGCGCCGCCGAGCCCGCGATATAGCCGCCCATCACGCCGAAGGACTTGGCCAGCGTGCCCTCGATCAGGGTCAGCCGCGAGGTCAACCCGTCGCGCTCGCTGACGCCGCCGCCGCGCGGGCCGTAGAGCCCGACCGCATGGACCTCGTCGATATAGGTCATCGCGCCGAATTCCTCGGCGATGTCGCAGAAGGTCTCGATCGGCGCAATGTCGCCATCCATCGAATAGACCGACTCGAAGGCGATGAGCTTCGGCCTTGCCGGATCGAGGCCTGCGAGCTTGCGGCGCAGGTCGTCGGGGTCGTTATGGGCGAAGATGTGCCGCTCGGCCCGCGAATGCCGGATGCCCTCGATCATCGAGGCGTGGTTGAGCGCATCCGTCAGCACGACGCAGCCGGGAATCCGCGAAGCCAACGTTCCGAGCGAGGCCCAGTTCGACATGTAGCCGGAGTTGAACAGCAGCGCCGCTTCCTTGCCGTGGAGATCGGCGAGCTCCTGCTCCAGCAGGACGTGATAATGATTGGTGCCGCCGATATTGCGCGTGCCGCCGGCGCCAGCACCGCAAGCGTCGAGGGCTTCGTGCATCGCCGCCAGCACGGCCGGGTGCTGGCCCATGCCGAGATAATCGTTGGAGCACCAGACGGTGATCTCGCGCGCGCCCTGCGGGCCATGATGGGTCGCGCGCGGAAACCGGCCGGCCTTGCGTTCGAGATCGGCGAAGACGCGATAGCGGCCCTCGCGGCGCAAGCCGTCGAGTTCGTTGCGGAAGAAAGTCTCGTAATCCATCGCCAGCCTCCTGCGGCGCGCGCTTTCTAAGCTTACGGCCAAGCAGGGAAAATGGCACGCGGTGTCGCGGGCTGCCTTGACGCGGATCAGCCCTCGCGCCGCGCCAGTTCGAGGATCGCCTCGAGCAGGACCCGGATGGCGATGCCGGCATCGGCCTCGGTCATGTTCTCCAGCGGCGAATGGCTGATACCCTTCTCGTTGCGCACGAACAGCATCGCCGCGGGACAGATCGCCGCCATCGCCATCGCATCATGGCCGGCGCCCGAGGGCAGGCGGCGCGGGCTCGGATTGACGCCCATGCGCGCGACCCCGGCGCTGAGCGCATCCTGGAGACCCGGGTCCATCGGCACCGCCGCGGCCTTCGCATAGATATTGATCGAAAGCCCGACGCCGCGCCGTGCCGCGATCTCGGCGAAGCGAGCGTGGACCGCCGCCTCCATGGCCGCGAGCGTCTCGTTCGTGGGGCAGCGGAAATCGATCGTGAACTCGACGGCGCCGGGCACGACATTGGTCGCACCGGGGTTGACCTGGAAGACGCCGACGGTGCCGACAGCCTGCTCATGGCTCGCCGCGATCGCCTCCAGCGCCAGCACCATCTCGGCGCTCGCGGTCAGCGCATCCTTGCGCAGGCTCATTGGCACCGTGCCGGCATGGCCGGCCTCGCCGGTCACGCGGATGCGGGCGCGCCTTTGCGCGTTGATCGCGGTGACGATGCCGACCGGCTCGTTCTCGACCTCGAGCACCGGCCCCTGCTCGATATGCAGTTCGAGATAGGCCTTGATCGAGCCCGGCTTGCGCTTGAGCCCGGCTATCCCCGACGGATCGCCGCCGAAGGCCACGAGCGCATCGGCAAGTCGCGTGCCCTCGGCGTCGCGAACGTCGAGCCAGGCCGGGTCGTAATCGCCGGCCAGCGCGCCGGAGGTCGAGAGATGGGTGGGGAACCGGACATTCTCCTCGTCGCCGAAGGCTAAGACCTCAAGCGCGAAGGGCAGCACGATGCCGGCGTCGCGCAGGGCCTGCGCCGCCAGGATGCCGGCGACGACGCCGAGATTGCCGTCGAAACGGCCGCCATCTTTCACCGTGTCGATATGGGAGGCGATCATCACGCAAGGCCCGCCCGGCACGGGCCCTTCGCGGCGGCCCTGCACCGAGCCGGCTGCGTCGATGAAGGCGGTGAGGCCTGCGACCTCCATCGCCCCCTTGGTCCATTCCGCCGCCTGCCGGTGAGCCGGGGAGAGATAGAGCCGAGTCAGCTTGCCCGGCTCGTCCGTGAAGCGATTGAGGCCTTCGAGCGCGGCGAAGGCACGCGCGCCGAGCACGGCAGCGGACGGAAGGGACTGGGACATGTTAGAATCCTAGAGCCTGCTGATTTGACGTTGAAACACGGCGTCATCCCGGAGCTGCGCTCCCCCAGGATGACGGCGCGTTTCCGGTTGAAATGATCGCGCCTCAATAGGTCGCCCGGCCGCCGGACAGGTCGAACACGCCGCCGGTGGTGAAGCTGTTCTCGGCCGAGGCGAGGAAGGCGACCATCGAGGCGACCTCGTCGGGCAGAAGGAAGCGCCCGCGCGGGATCTTGGCCAGCATGTAGCCGATATGCTCCTCGCTCATCTGATCGAAGATGCGGGTGCGGGCGGCGGCCGGCGTGATGCAGTTGACCGCGATGTCCTGCGTCGCCAGCTCCTTGCCGAGCGACTTGGTCAGCGCGATCACGGCCGCCTTCGAGGCCGAATAGGCCGAGGCGTTGGGGTTGCCCTCCTTGCCGGCGATCGAAGCGACCAGCACGAGCCGCCCGTAATTGCGCTTGATCATGCCGGGGATCACCGCCTGGCAGCAATGCAGCGTGCCGTCGACATTGAGGCGCATGACGCGCGCCCATTCGTCGAGCGGATACTCCCAGGTCTTGAGGTTGGCGCCCGCGATGCCGGCGCTGGTCACGAGGATATCGACGCTGCCCTGTTTCGCTTCCAGCGCGTCGGCCGCGGCTTTCACCGCCTTCGCATCGGTGACGTCGATGCCGAGCCCGGTCGCGCCCGCGCCGATCTCGGCCGCGGTCTTGGCGGCGAGCTCCCCGTCGAGGTCCCAGATCGCGACAGTGGCGCCGCTGGCGGCGAAGCGTTCCGCGACGGCGCGGCCGATTCCCTGCGCGCCCCCGGTGACGATGGCGGTTCTTCCCTGAAGATCGATCTGGTTCATTATCGGCCCCTGACTCGTTGGAGCGGCACCCTAGAGGCTGCGGGGGAGGATGGACAAGGTTCGGGGCCTGCGTGACGTGCCGATGCGTCACGCTTGCGACGCCTTGGCCGATCCGGGTCCTTTCCGTTCGTTAAGACTTCGCGCAGCTGGGACATTGGGCGTTAACCATCGTGACCGTTCACCTGCGCCGGGCCCGCGCCGGAAGCTGTTCCGAAACGGCACGATCGGCTCTGGAGCGTCCCGTTCTCCGACATCGGACAGCCGCTCCCGCGACGGCGCGCGCCCGGCTCGCCCCGTATCGAAACAATCAGTGTTTTCAGTGCCTTTGGCGATTAACCCGATCGCGCGGATTCGTTGAAGAACCCGTTCACCGTTCGGCTCGGTTCAGCTTGACCCTGCCCGCCGTTGGGTCATGACGTGATGGCGAAATTCACTGATCACGAACCCGACCGGAACGATTGCCGCCGTGCCTGCCAGCCTCTCCTTAGCCCTATCGAGCAAAGCGGTTGCCCGGCCACCGGCCGGCTTCGACATGCGCGACGTCGGCGGCATCGGCATCGCGGTGCTGACGCGGGCGGCAGCCCTGGCCGAACTCTCGGATGCGATGGCGACGGGCCGGCACGTCAAGCTCGCCTTCTGCAACGCCAATCTCGTCAATGTCGCGGCTGATGACCCCGCCTTGCTGCGCAGGCTCTCCGGCTTCCTGGTGCTCGCGGACGGCATCGGCGTCGACATCGGCGGCTGGCTGCTGCATGGCGCACCGTTCCCGGCCAATCTGAACGGGACGGACTTCATCCCGGCGCTGTTTGCGACCGAGCAGCGCTCCTTACGGGTCGGCCTGATCGGCGGCCGTCCCGGCGTCGCCGATCGTGCGGCCGAGCGGCTCAAGTGGCGGTTCCCGCGCCATGCCTTCAGCGTGGTCAGCCATGGCTATTTCGACCCGTCGGAGGAGGCCGGGCTGCTGGCCCGGCTGCAGGCCGCGCCGCCGGACCTGCTGCTCGTCGCTTTCGGCAATCCACGGCAGGAAAGCTGGATCGCCGACAAGCTCGGCCCGCAGCACTGCTCGGTCGCGGCCGGCGTCGGCGCGCTGTTCGATTTCTTCGCAGGCGAAGTGCCGCGCGCGCCGGAATGGGTCCGCCAAACCAGGCTCGAATGGGTCTACCGGCTCTGGCTGGAGCCGCGCCGGCTCTGGCGTCGCTATGTCCTCGGCAATCCCGTCTTTCTGCTGCGGCTTTTGCGCCAGCGCCTCGTCGCCGGCAGACCGACCCGGTGAGCCTGAGCTACGCCATCGCGACGCCGAGCTATGCCGGCGACGTCGAGCGCTGCCGCCTGCTCTGTGCCAGCATCGACCGCTTCGTCACCGGCCACGCCACGCACTATCTGCTGGTCGAGGACGGCGATGTGCCGCTGTTTGCCGATCTCGAAGGTCCGCGCCGGCAGGTGATCGCGGAATCCGCCCTGCTGCCGTCCTGGCTCAAGCCGCGTCCCGATCCGCTGAGCCTCGGCCGCCGCCGCGTCTGGACCGGCGCCCGCGCACTCCTGAAGGGTGTGCCGCCCCTGCGTGGCTGGCACGCGCAGCAGCTGCGGAAATTGGCGCTGCCGCTCAAGAGCGAGGAGGATGTCATCCTCTTCGCCGATTCCGACATGCTGTTCCTGCGGCCGTTCGATCTCGCCAGCCTCGCCACGGCGGAAGGCGTGCGGCTCTATCGCAAGCCCGACGGCATCACGGCCGGCATGCCCGAGCACGAGGCCTGGTGCGCCAACGCAGGCGGCCTTCTTGGGCTGCCGGCGCCGACGTTCCCGAGCGCCGACTACATCAACAACATGGTGTCCTGGCGGCGCGACAATGTCCGCGCTCTGATGGCGCATATCGAACAGGTCAGCGGTCGCGACTGGGTCGAGGCGATCGCCTCTCGCCGAGGCTTCTCGGAATACATGATCTACGGCTACTTCGTCGAACGCGTGCTTGGCCTCGGCCCGGCCGGACATTGGAGCGACGCGCGCGAACTCTGCAAGGTCTATTGGGGCGGTGAGGCCGGCGCCATCGACAGCCTGCGCTCCTTCGAGGAGGTGCTCGAGCCCTGGCAGGTCGCGGTCGGCATCCAGTCCTTCATCGGCGAACCGGTCGAGACAATCAGGGCGCTGTTCGAGACGCAGTGAGGCGCCCCGGCGCCGGAGCATGTGCCAGCAGCCGATAGGTCACGGCTGCCGAGAGCACATAGACCAACCCGAACACCAGATTGAGCCAGGGCGCCCAGGCGTCGGCGGCCGCAAATCGCGTCATAACCCAGGACAGGAGCGCAGCCTTCAGCAGCGTGATCGCGCAGAGCAGCGAAATCCGCGATCCCGTGCGTTCGCGCGCATAGAGCAGCTCGGCATGATACTCGACGAGATTGCGGAAGGCCGGCACCAGCAGCATCGGCAGGAACAGATAGGCCGCTTCCGAGACATTGCGGCCGAGCAGGCCGGGAAACGGCATCAACGCCAGGATCACGGCTGCCAGGCCGCTGATCGAGATCGCCGCGATGCCGAACTCGACCATGGCCAGTCGCGCCGGGCCGCCATTGAGCCCGCGCTCCTTCATGATCTTCTGGACCAGCATCTGGTTGAAGCTGCGCACCGGCATGGCGGTGAGGTCGATGACGCGCATCGCGATGGCGTAGAGCCCCGCCGTCCGTTCGCCGGCCAGCGCCAGCATCAGGAGCTTGTCGAGCTCGGCCTGGGCGTAGAACACGATGTCGGCCGCGCTGGCATAGACGGCATCGGCCATGCGGCGGGGATAGAGCCGCCGGTCGAAGCGAAGCCGCAGCGGTGGCGGTGGCAGGAAGAAGGCCAGCGCCACGACCAGCGTCGCCAGCGTCGCCGCCAGATAGGACCAGACCCAAATCTCCAGGTTGCGATGCCCGAAACCGGCGAACAACAGGGCCGCGATCGTCCGCAGCGACGAACCGATGATGACGAGCAACGCCGCCTGCCGGAAGCGCCTGAGCCCGTTGTTGACGATGGCGACGACCTCGACAAGCCGCCAGCACAAGACCTCGGCGACGAGGATCAGCGCGAAGGGCAGGACCGCGAGCCTGTCTGCGAACAGCAAGAGGTAAACGAGCGCCGCAGCCAGCGCGATCACGGGCAGGGAACACAGGCCGAGTGCGGCAAAACCGGCGAGATAGGCGCCGAGCAGGCGCGGCTTCACCGTCGCAACCCGATAGACCGGCGAGACGAAACCGAAGGCGAGCAGGCGCGACAGGATCAAGCCCGTTGCCGAGGCGGTGGCGAACAGGCCGAATTCGCCGAGGGTCAACGTATTCGCAACGATGAGGAAGTAGACAAGGGAGATGACGAGCCGGCCGGCGGAGCCGCTCAGGATGGTGAGATAGGCGAGGATGGCGGCGCGGTCTGGCAGCATGGGGTCCGTTCTTGCGGCGCCAAGGTCTAGCGGCAGAGGTCTCGCGGTGCGGGCTGGCCCGGCGCATGCGTGCCCCGTGCAGCCCGTCCCTCGTCTTCTAGCCGACAGGCGTTGAGCGACCCTAAACGAAACGGAACCGTCCCTGCCGATGCGACAGCCTGAACCGGATCGAGACATCGCCGCATGGAGCCGGCGCGACGCGCTGGCGGCGACCGCGGGTCTCGTCGCGGCTGCCGCAATGGCGCCCGTGTCGGGGCTTGCGGCGGCGCGGCCGATTCCGTTCGGCTCGGCGGCCCAGATCGAGACCTTCCGCGCCGATCCGCGCTATCGCCAGGCGCTCACCACCTATTGCGACGTCATCGTGCCGATGAACGACCTCAAATGGGAGGCGATCCGCCACGATCGCTCGCGCTTCGACTTCTCGGGCGCCGACGAGTTGGTCGCCTTTGCCGAGCGTGGCCGTAAGGCCATTCGTGGCCATGCCTTGCTCTGGGGCGAGGCATTGCCGCCCTGGGCGAAGGAGATCAACACGCGGGCCGAGGCCGAGCGCGAGCTCACCGCGCATATCGAGACCGTCGTCGACCGCTATAAGGGCCGGATCGCGACCTGGGACGTCGTCAACGAGGTCATCAGGTTCGATCCGCTGCCCGGCGAGCCCATGCGAGACACGATCTGGCAGCGACTGCTCGGGCCCGCCCATGTCGAGATCGCCTTCCGCGCGGCCGCCCGCGTCGATCCCAAGGCCCGCCTCGTCCTCAACGACTTCAATTTCGAGGAACCCGGCCCCGGCCCCGCGGCGCGCCGCAAGATCGCGCTCGGTATCTGCCGCCGGCTGAAAGACAAGGGCATCCCGGTCCACGGCATCGGCATGCAGGCGCATCTCTATGCCGATAAGCCGCTCGACATCGATGGGCTGCAGGGTTTCATGGTCGAACTCGGCAAGCTCGACCTTGATGTCGAGATCACCGAACTCGACGTCATCGACTGGAAGCTGCCCGCCGATGCCGCGACGCGCGACCGAGCCGCCGCCAGTCTGGTCGGGAGTTTCCTCGATGCGATCGTCTCGGTGCGCAGGCCCAAGGCCATCGTCACCTGGGGGCTGAGCGACCGCTATTCCTGGGTTCACGAGACCTTCCCGCGTCAGGACAAGGCGCGCGCGCGTCCGTTGCCGCTGGATGCCGATTTCAAGCCGAAACCGATGATGGCGGTGCTCGACCGCTTCCGGCGAAGCCAGAGCTGAGCGGCGGACGAAGACTTGAAGAGTGAAGCGTAGCGTCATGTTCACCACCGAGACCGCTGTCAGCGAGCCGGAACAGAAGCAGGAGCGCCGGGAACGGCGCGCCATGCCCGCTGCCGCCCCGGCCGCGATGGCGCGGCTGACCGATCCCGCCTGGCTCGTCGCGACCTTAT
>DATDBB010000353.1:0-23042 GCA_036525085.1 Allobosea sp. | reverse complement strand
TGTTCGGGCTCAAACCAACGTGCGGACGGGGCCTCTGCTGGACAGCGGTCTCGACACAACCCGGGATGACACAGGCTCCCGTCCGCACTCAACCTCGCCCAAATCAGCGAAGTCAGCCACAGACAAGGATGACGGCGCGTTTCCGAACGAAATGAGCTCAGTTCTGGCTGATCTTCGAACCCTTGAGCACGAGGTCGCGGCTTGATTTCGCGGTCAGGCGGCCGGACGCGTCGATCGTGACGTCGCGCCCCTTCAGCAGGACCGTGCCGTCCTTCTTCAGCGTCAGCTCGGCGTCGCCGCTGTCCAGCTTCATGGCATCGGTGGCCTCGATGGTCAGCGTCTTGGCGACCTTGACCGTCATGTCCCTGCCGGCTTCGATCGCGAGCGCCTTGTCGCTGTCCAGGCTCATGGAAACCGTCGCCGAGAGATTGCACTGACGGCTGTCGAGCGCGATCTCCTGTCCGCCTGCCAGCTTGATCCGGCTGCCGGCGGAAACCGCGACATTGGTTCCCGCGGCGATCGACAGCGCCGTGCCGGTCTGGATCGACATGGCTCCGCCGCAGGCGATGCTCAGCCCCGCAGGCGCGCTGATCACGAGCGAGCCGCCGCTGGCGGAGATCATCTGCGTCAGAGCGGCAAGCCTGGCTTCGAGCGCCGCGATCCGGCGCAGCAGCCCTTCATTGTCGCTTTCGGCCATGGCTTCCTCCCGCGCTGACGCGTTGGTTGGTCACACCTCCGGATGGCGCGCGTTCCAGGCCGCCGCATAGTCGCTGCAGAGCCGGTCGAGTTCCTCGCGGTCGGTCACGCCCGCAGGTCGCCCTCGTGAAGGGGAGGCCTGCTGGAAGGGGACATAGCGCTGATGGGCGACGCGCCAGAGCCGGCGCAGTTCCGCCAGCGGATCGGCATGGTCGTCGACGCGGATGTCGAAGCTCGGCACCGGCTCGCCGGACCAGATCCGGATCGCTGCCGACTGCCGGCCGCGCTTGTCGCCACCGGCTTTCTCGCCGGCTTCGAGCGCGACCAGCAGCCGCTCGTCGAAATCGAGCGCGGAGGCCGCGATATAGGCCTTCAGCGTCCGTTGGATCACCTCCGGGCCGGCGAGCATGTTGCCGGCGACCGAGACCTGCGGCCCATCGACCGCCCCGGCCCAGTCGATGCAGGCCGCGCCGGTATGGGCCGCGATCCGGCCCTCGCGATCGATGACATGGAGCTGGCGATGCGCGCGGCCCTCATCCGCCGCGATCAGCGTCGCCACGATCTCGACGGCCGAGCGACCCTCCTGGAGCAGGCGCAGGCCGTCGATCCCGTAAAGAGGATTGACGAAGGCCTGTGTCGCGATCGCGCCGATGCGTCCGCCGCCATAGGGCACGCGCGAGCCCACAGCGAAGGCGCAGGTCGAGACGGCGACACCATAGGCGCCGGTGGCGGCGTCGCGCGCGACGATGGACCAAGTCATGCGATCAAACCCATGCAGAGCGTTCCTCAGCGGCCGGCGGCATAGGCCTGCATCAGACGCGGCGTCGCGGCTGCGCGCAAGAGGCCGTCGGCTCCTGTCTCGGCCGCCGTCAGGCGCCCGATCGTCCAGGCCGGGGCGCGCTCGAGCTTGTGTCCGCGCGCGACGAGGTCGGCCAGCACGGCTTCCCCGATGCTCTCCTCCACGGCGAGATGCCCGGGATTGGCCTCGCGCGGATAGAAGGTCGAAGGGAAATGCTGGGTGTGGAACAGCGGCAGGTCGATCGCCTCCTGCAGGTTCAATCCGTGATGGACGCGGCGCAGGAACAGCCCGAGCTGCCACTGCTCCTGCTGGTCGCCGCCGGGCGTGCCGAAGACGAGGCGCGGCTCGCCGTTCTCGAAGGCGAGCGAGGGCGTCAGCGTCGTGCGCGGGCGCTTGAAGGGGGCGAGCGAGGAGGGCAGCCCCTCCTCGAGGAAGAAGGCCTGCGCCCTAGCGTTCAGCGGGAAGCCGAGCGCAGGGATCACCGGCGAGGACTGGAACCAGCCGCCCGACGGCGTCGCGGCGATCATGTTGCCCCATTTGTCGATGACGTCGATATGAACGGTGTCGCCGCGCCGGCCGGCCGCGACCATCGAGGCCGTGGTCGGCTCGCCGACGGTCGCGTCGCCCTTGCCGGACTGGCCGGCATAGCGGACGCCCGCCATCGCGCGAGCGACCTGCTCCTCGAAGCCGGGGATCACGCCCGGTCGCAATTCGTGCGAGGCCCTGTCGCCAATCAGGCTGCGGCGGCCGCGCGCATAATCCTCGGAGAGCAGCGTCTCCAGCGGCACCTTCACGAAATCCGGGTCGCCGTAATAGGCCTCGCGATCGGCGAAGGCGAGTTTCATCGCTTCAGCGACATGGTGGACGAAGGCGGCGCTGTCGGGCCCCATGCCGGCGATGTCGATGCCTTCCAGGATCTTCAGCGTCTGCAGGAAGACGGGACCCTGGCCCCAGGGGCCGATCTTGAAGACCTCCCAGCCGTGATAGGTCACGCTCGCCGGCGTCTCATAGGTCGGCTGCCAGCGCGCCATGTCGTCGGCGGTGAGCAGGCCCTTGTGGCGGCGCCCCGATGAATCGATCGCCTCGGTCGTGCGGCAGAATGTGTCGATCGCCTCGGCGACGAAGCCCTTGTACCAGGCGTCATAGGCGGCCTGGATCTGCTTCTCGCGGCTACCGCCGGCGGCTTCCGCCTCGCTGAGGATGCGCTTGTAGGTGTCGGCGGCGGCCTGGTTCCTGAACAACGCCTTGGCCTTCGGAACCTGCCCGCCCGGCAGGTAGACCGCGCCGGAGGTCGGCCATTCCTTCGTGAAGAGGTCGGTCAGCCCGGCGATTGTGTCCGAGACGCGCGGCAGCATCGGATGGCCGTTCTCGAAATAGCCGATCGCGGGTTCGAGGATTTCGCGCAGCGGCAGGCGGCCATGGTCGCGCAGCAGCGTCATCCAGCCACCGAAGGCACCGGGCACGACGGCGGCGAGCAGGCCGGAGCCCGGCACGAGATCGAGGCCGAGCGCCTTGAACGCGTCGATCGTCGCCGCCTGCGGCGCGTTGCCCTGTCCGCAGATGACCTCGACCTTCTTCGTCTCTGCCGAATAGAACACGGCGGGCATCTCGCCGCCGGGGCCGACGAGATGCGGCTCGACGACCTGCAGCACGAAGGCTGCCGCCGCGCAGGCGTCGAAGGCGTTGCCGCCCTTCTCCAGCATGGCCATCCCCGTCGCCGTGGCGAGCCAATGCGTCGAGGTGCAGACACCGAAGGTGCCGAGGATTTCCGGGCGGGTCGTGAACATGAAGCGGTATTCCTTGGGCCGGCATAGCTGGAAACGATAACAGGTCGTCATTCCGGGCAAGCCGCGCAGCGGCGCCGGCCCGGAATCCATCGGAGGCCATCGCACTTTACGATGGATCCCTCATCTTCGTCGCGCTTCGCCCGGAATGACCGGCGCGCGATGGAAGCAACTCACCCCTCCTTCGGGTCGAGGACGTCGCGCAGCCCGTCGCCGAGCAGGTTGAAGCCCAGCACGGCAAGGAAGATGCAGACACCGGGCGCGACCGACATCCACGGCGCCTGGTCCATGAAGTTCTTGGCGACATTCAGCATCTGCCCCCAGGAGGGGGCCGGCGGCTGCTGGCCGAGCCCGAGGAAGGACAGCGAAGCTTCCAGGATGATCGCCTGCGCCATGAACAGGGTGGACTGCACCACGATCGGCGACAGGATGTTGGGCAGGATGTGGCGGACGACGATCCTGAGATCGCGCGCCCCCACGGCCCGGGCTCCCTCGACGAAATCCTCGGCCTTGACGCTCATGACCTGGGCGCGCACCAGCCGCACGAAGATCGGCACCGCCGAGAGCCCGATCGCGATCATCGCATTGGTCAGCGACGGGCCGAGAACGGCGGCAAACGCGATCGCCAGGATCAGGAAAGGGCAGGCGAGCATCGCCTCGGTGACCCGCGAGATCGCAGCGTCGACCCAGCCGCCATACCAGCCGGCGAGCAGTCCGAATGGCACGCCGATGGCGAGCGCGATCAGGACCGAGATGATGCCCGCCAGCAGCGAGGCCTGCGCGCCGAAGAACAGCCGCGAGACCTGGTCGCGGCCGAGTTCATCCGTGCCGAACCAGTAGAGTTCGGAGGGCGGCTTGCGGATGGCGAGGAAGTTCGACTTGATCGGATCGGCCAGCGGCAGGAGCGGTGCGAACACCGCCATCAGCACGAAGGCGAGCACGATCGCGCCTCCGATCAGCGCCGAGCGGTTGCGGGCCAGGCGCGCCAGCACGCTGGGACGCGGGCGCAAGCGCGGCTCGGCCAGCCCGGTCAGGGCTTCAGTTCCGGTTGCGGCCATCACTGCACCCTCAGCCGCGGATTGACGAGGATATAGAGCACGTCAGCCAGAAGGTTCATCAGGATGAAGCCGATGGCAGTGCACAGCACGACGCCCTGCACCACGCCATAGTCGCGGTTGAACACGGCATCGACGATCAGCTTGCCGAAGCCGGGGATCGTGAAGATCTGCTCCGTCAGCACGGCGCCGCCCAGCAATTCGCCGAAGAGGATCGTCGTCAGCGTGATGATCGGCACCAGCGCGTTGCGCAGCGCGTGACGATTGACGACCGCATCCTCGTCGAGCCCCTTGGCGCGGGCGGTGCGGACATAGTCCGAGCGCAGGACTTCGAGCATGGCCGAGCGCGTGTGGCGCATCAGGAAGGCGGCAAGCCCCGAGCCCAGCACGAAGGCCGGCATGATCAGCCGCTCGATCGCCCCCTTCGGATCGCTGAAGAACGGCTCGTAGCCGGAAGCGGGCAGCCATTGCAGCTCGACCGAAATGACTAGGATCAGCATGATCCCGAGCCAGAAATTCGGGATCGAGAGGCCCGAAAGAGCCAGCGCGCTCGCGGAGTAATCGACCACGGTATCCTTGCGCCGCGCAGCGATGACGCCGGCGGGAATGCCGATGCCGATGGCGACGATGATCGAGGCGATCGCGAGTTGCAGCGTCACCGGCAGTTTCTGCAGGATCAGGCCGAGCACCGGCTCACCGGTGCGCAGAGAGCGGCCGAAATCGCCCTGCACGACCTGCCCGAGCCAGGCGAAGAACTGCACCACGATGGGGTCGTCCATCCGGTAGATCTCGCGCAGCCGTGCGATAACTTCCGGGTCGCGCTCCTCGCCGGCGATGACGAGGAACGGATCGCCCGGCAGCGCGCGCTGCAGGGCGAACACGAACAGCGACACCAGGAACAGCGTCGGCAGGGCGATGAGGGCCCTCCGGCCGATCAGCGCGAGCATGATGTGGCGCCGCGCTGTTCCCCTCCCCCTTGTGGGGAGGGGTTGGGGGTGGGGGTAGAAAAGCCGGGGCTCGCGACCGTCAGCTTTGGCGATACGGACAATGCCATGCGCGAAAACAGGAATTGTGTCGCCAAGCGGAGCCACCCCCATCCCTCTCCCTTCCCCACAAGGGGGAAGGGAAGCGCGTTACTCCGAACAGACACGGAAATCTTCAAGAACGCTTCATCCCCGCCAGCCGGATCATGCCATCGGGATTGATCACGAAGCCGGTGATGTTGGAGCGCAGCGCGAAGAACACCGTCTGGTTGTAGAGATAGACGATCGGCAGCTCGTCCTGGAGGAACTTCTGCGCGGCGTCGTAGCGCTTCTTGCGCTCGGCGACGTCATAGACGGTGCGGGCCTCATCCAGCAGCTTGTCGACCTCGGCATTCGAATACTTGCCGTCGTTCTGGTTGCCCTTGGAGGTGACGAACTGGTGCAGGTTGCCGTCCGGGTCGATGCGTCCCGACCAGCCGATGCGGCTCATCTGGAACTTGCCCTGCTGCTGGTCGCGCAACTGGCTGGCGAATTCGGTCGAGCGGATCTGTATGTCGATGCCGGCCTCGGCGGCCATCGCCTGGATGACCTGGCCGAGCTGGGCGTCGACCGGGTTGTTGGTCACGAACAGCTCGACCGAGACCTTGCTCAGCCCCGCTTCCTTCAGTAGCGCCTTCGCCTTGGCGACATCGCGCGCCGGTACCGGGAAATCGGCGCTGACATAGGGGTTGCCGGGGTTGAACGGCTGGATGATCGGCGCATAGAGCCCCTCGAACACGACCTGGCTCAGCACCTTGCGATCGATCGAGAGCGACAGCGCCTGGCGCACGCGCTTGTCCATACCCATCGGCTGCTTCGCGGCATCGCCATTGGCGGTGTTGATGGTGATGCCCTGATAGCCGAGATTGGCGATGCTTTCGACCTTGAGCGCCTTGTCGCCCTGTGCCGACTTGACGTCGGTCGGGGCCAGTCGCTCGAGCATGTCGAGCTCGCCCGAGCGCAGATTGGCGAGGCGCACCGTGGTGTCGGGGATCGAGCGGTAGAGCACGCGGTCGAAATGGTAGTTCTGCGCCTCCCAATGCTCCTTGAAGCGCTCCAGCACGATGCGATCGTTCTGCACCCGCTCGACGAATTTGTAGGGACCCGAGCAGACCGGCTTGGCCGCGACGTCGCCCGAGAGGCTCTTCGGCGCCAGCATCATGCCAGCCCGGTCGGTGAGTTGCGCCAGCAGCGTCGCATCGGGGCGCTTGAGCTTGAAGGCGATGGTCGACGGATCGACGACGGCGATGCTGTCGACCGAGGCGAGTTCGGATTTCCGGAGCGATTCGGGCAGGGTGCGGGCGCGCTCGAGGTTGGCCTTGGCGGCTTCGGCGTCGAAAGCCTCACCATCGTGGAACTTGGCGTCCGTGCGCAGCTTCATCGTCAGCGTCAGGCCGTCGGCCGAGAACGACCATTGCGTCGCCAGGCGGGGTACGATCTTCAGGTCCGGCGTGATGTCGAGCAGTTTGTCGCAGAGCCCCTTGAAGACGATGCGGCCGACAAAGGTGCGGGCCTTGTGCGGGTCGAGCATGTCCGGGTCTTCCTGCAGGCCGATGCGCAGGGTCGAGGGCGCCTGCGCGAGGGCGGGCAGCGCGGCCAGCGACAGGAAGGTGGCCGAGGCCAGGAAGGTGAGCAGCTTCATCGAATGTCCCCTTTTCTGATTGCGGTGATGATCGCGCATGATCGTCCCGGTTGGTACTAGCCTGCTGCAAAATCGGCGCGGCGTCGATGGCGCTTCGTGCTGGCGTCCACGTCTTCCTGCATGCCTTTGCGGTGCGGACCTGCATGCAAGTCGGCGGCCAGCCGCAGAGCGCGCGCGGGAGGCCCATGCGCCTGCCCCTGTCGCCTTGACGGCGCGCGCTGGCTACAAGACGAGAGGGACAAGCGCTCGCATGAGGCGCGGGATTGGAGACGCGGATGCTGCTGGGTGTAATCGCCGACGACATGACGGGCGCGACCGATGTCGCGCTGATGCTGAACCGCAGCGGCATGCGCACGGTCCAGCTCATCGGCGCCCCGCGCCCGGGGCAGGCACTGCCCGAGGCCGATGCCGTGGTCGTCGCGCTGAAATCGCGCACGAACCCCGTGGCCGAGGCGGTGGCGGATTCGCTGGCCGCCTGCGAGGCGCTGCTGGCCGCGGGCGCCAAGCAGATCCTGTTCAAATACTGCTCGACCTTCGATTCGACGCCCGCCGGCAACATCGGCCCTGTCGCGGACGCATTGGCGCAGCGGCTGGACGCCGACATTGCCATCGTCTGCCCGGCCTTTCCGGCGAATGGCCGCTCGATCTACCAGGGCTATCTCTTCGTCGGCGCGGTGCCGCTGCATGAGAGCTCGATGAAGGACCACCCGCTGACGCCGATGCGGGATTCCAGCCTGATGCGACTGATGGGCGCGCAGACGCAGGCGGCGGTCGGGCTTGTCGACTTCGCCACCGTCCTGGCCGGAACGGACGCGGTCCGGGCACGCTTCGCCAGGCTGGCCGAGGAGGGCGTCCGCTACGTCGTCACTGACGCCCTGACCAATGCCGACCTGATGGTGCTGGGCGAGGCCGTTGCCGGCCATGTGCTGCTGACCGGCGGTTCGGGCATCGCGATGGGGCTGCCGCAGAACTTCCGCAAGGCCGGGCTTCTGCCGAAGCGGGAGATCGCCGCGAGCCTGAGCGCGCCCGAGGGCCGGGCCGGAATCATCTCCGGCAGTTGCTCCACCGCGACGCGCGGGCAGATCAAGGCCGCGATCGAGGCCGGCTTTCCGGCGCTCAAGGTCGATCCGATGGAACTGGTCTCCGGCGCGCAGGACGCCGGCAAGCTCGCCGCCTGGGCGTTGGCGCAATCTCCGGACAAGCCCTTCCTGCTCTATTCCAGTGACGACCCGAAGGAGGTCGCCGCCATTCAGGACAAGCTCGGCCGCGAGAAGGCGGGCGAGACCGTCGAGCGCGCCTTCGCCGAAACGGCTGCCTTGTTGGCCAAGGGCGGCGTTTCGCGGCTTCTGGTCGCCGGCGGCGAGACATCCGGAGCGGTCGTGCAGGGGCTCGGCATCGGCATGCTCGAAATCGGGCCCGAAATCGACCCTGGCGTGCCCTGGACGCGCGTCGCGGGCGGGCAGGACATGGTGATCGCGCTCAAATCGGGCAATTTCGGTGCGCCCGATTTCTTCATCAAGGCCTGGACGCTGCTTCGCTGAGGCATCGTGCGACCAAGGCCTGACTTGTGTAGGATGGCGGGCAGGGCATGATGCCTCTCCTGGAGGGCCGGATGGACATGGCGTTTCTCGGCGATCTGTTGACCAATGTGGCTGACCGCGGCCGGGCCCTGATCGGGTTCGAGCGCTTCATCGGGCAGCGCAACCGGCCGATCGACCGCCTTTGCGAGGATCTCCTCTCCGGCCGCGGCGAGGCTTCGGGCATGGCGCTGGCGCAGGGCGTGCTCGATGCCTGGGAGCGGCTCGACCGGCCGGGCCGCCAGGCCTTCTTCGCCATGCTGCAGGAGCGCTTCGGGCCGGATCACGACCGCTTGAGCAAGGCGATCGACGCCTATCGCAAGGAGCCGAGCGCCGCCGCCATCTCGGCCCTGCATCTTGCCTCCGAGCCGCGCCGGCAGGAGCTCCTGCGCCGGCTCAACCTTGCGCCCGGCGGCACCCATGTGCTGGTGCGCATGCGCGAGGCGCTGTTCGAGGCGATGGAGAGCGATCGCGACCTGATCGCCGTCGATGCCGATTTCCGCCATCTCTTCGGCTCCTGGTTCAATCGCGGCTTTCTCGTGCTGCGCCGCATCGACTGGCGCAGCCCGGCCAATGTGCTGGAGAAGATCATCCGCTACGAGGCGGTCCACGAGATCCAGGGCTGGGACGATCTGCGCCGCCGGCTCGAGCCGGCCGATCGGCGCTGCTTCGCCTTCTTCCATCCGCAACTCGTCGATGAGCCGCTGATCTTCGTCGAGGTCGCGCTGACCGGCGACATCCCGCGCAGCATCGGCGAAGTGCTGAGCGGCGAGCGCGAGGTGCTGCCGGCGCAATCCGCCACCACGGCGGTGTTCTATTCGATCTCGAACTGCCAGGAGGGCCTGCGGGGCATCTCGTTCGGCAATTTCCTGATCAAGCAGGTCGCCGAGGACCTGAAGCGCGAGCTGCCGGGGCTCGACACCTTCGTCACGCTCTCGCCCGTGCCGGGTTTCGCGCGCTGGCTGGAGGGCATCGTCGCCGATCCCGGCGAGTTTGCCCTCAGCAACGAGGAGCGTTCCGAACTCGCCCGTCCCGCCGTCGAGGCGATCTCGCTCGACGAGCCGGCCAAGGCGCGCCGCGACAAGCTCCTCGCCCAGATGACGGCGCAGTACATGCTGCGCGCCCGCACCAATTCCGGCCGTGTGATCGATCCCGTCGCCCGTTTCCATCTCGGCAATGGCGCCAGGCTCGAACGCATCAATGTCGGCGGCAACATGTCCGCACGCGGATTGCGCGAGTCGCATGGCGTGATGGTGAACTATCGCTACGATCTCGACGACATCGAGACCAACCACGAGGCCTTCGCCACCCGCAACACGGTGGTCGCCTCCTCCGGCGTGCGCAAGCTGCTGCGGCCGGCGGCGAGTTGACCCGGGAAGCGCGCGAAGCCAATTGAATATCGAGCCCTCATCCTGAGGAGCCGCGCAGCGGCGTCTCGAAGGATGCTCCAGGTGGTTCCGGAGCCTCCTGGAGCATCCTTCGAGACGCGCCTGCGGCGCTCCTCAGGATGAGGGCTCAAGGATTGCACGAAAACGCCTGAAAGGACCCGAAATCATGGGCAACCACCTGTTCGACCTGATCAGGGCGCGTATCCCTGCGCCCGACGCCCGCTTCGCGCTGCTCGATGACGGCCGGCACTATTCCTATGCCGACATGGTCGATGTCTCCGCCCGCTTCGCCAACGCGCTGGTGGCGCTCGGGGTCAAGCCCGGTGACCGTGTCGCGGTGCAGGTCGAGAAATCGATCGAGGCGTTGATGCTCTATCTCGGCGCGGTGCGTGCCGGCGCGATCTTCCTGCCGCTGAACACGGCCTATACCCCGGCCGAGATCGAGTATTTCCTCGGCGATGCGGAGCCTGCCGTCTTCATCTGCGATCCCGCGAAGGCCGACGCCCTGAAGCCCTATGCCGATAAGGCCGGTGCGAAGCTGGAGACGCTCGGCGTCTGGCGCTCGCCCGAGGTCTCGGCCGGCACGCTTTCCGACAAGGCCCTGGCCGCGCCGACGACCTTCGCGGATGTCCCGCGCGGGCCGGACGACCTTGCCGCCATCCTCTACACCTCCGGCACGACCGGGCGCTCCAAGGGCGCGATGCTCAGCCATGACAACCTCGCCTCGAATGCGCTGGCGCTGGTCGATTACTGGCGCTTCTCGAAGGACGACGTGCTGCTGCACGCCCTGCCGATCTTCCACACCCACGGCCTCTTCGTCGCGACGAATTGCGTGCTGTTCTCCGGCGCCTCGATGATCCTGCTGCCGAAATTCGATCCGGAGCAGATCTTCAAGTACCTGCCGCAAGCGACCTGCATGATGGGCGTGCCGACCTTCTATGTCCGGTTGCTGCAGGATGCCCGTCTGACGAAGGAGGCAACCAAGCATATGCGCCTCTTCATCTCCGGCTCGGCGCCGCTGCTCGCCGACACGCATCGCGATTGGCGCGAGCGCACCGGCCACGCCATTCTCGAGCGTTACGGCATGACCGAGACCAACATGAACACCTCGAACCCCTATGAGGGCGAGCGTGTCGCGGGCACGGTCGGCTTCCCGTTGCCGGGCGTCACGGCGCGCGTCGTCGATCCGGAGAACGGCAAACCGCTTGCAGCCGACGAGATCGGCATGATCGAGGTGAAGGGACCCAACGTCTTCAAGGGCTACTGGCGCAACCCGGAGAAGACTGCGGCCGAGTTCAAACCCGACGGCTTCTTCATCACCGGCGACCTCGGCAAGATCGACGGCGCCGGCTATGTCCACATCGTCGGGCGCGGCAAGGACCTCATCATCACCGGCGGCTACAACGTCTATCCCAAGGAGGTCGAGACCGAGATCGACGAGATGCCCGGCGTCGTCGAAAGCGCCGTGATCGGCTGTCCGCATCCCGATTTCGGCGAGGGCGTCACCGCCGTCGTGGTGGTGAAGCCCGGCGCGACGATCACCGCAGCCTCCATCGCGGCAGCGCTCGAACAGCGCCTCGCCAAGTTCAAGCAGCCGAAGCAGGTCTTCGTCGTCGCCGACCTGCCGCGCAACACCATGGGCAAGGTCCAGAAGAACCTGCTGCGCGAGCAGTACAAGGACATCTATGCCCGGCAGATGAAGGCGGGGGAATAGACCTCTGCGTCAGGCCGCCTGCGTCGCGCCGATCTGGATCGTCTCGCCATCCTTCGGAATGACGAGACGGCCGGCGTCGATCTGGCGCGCGCTCGCCGCCTGCCGGAGCGCCATGCGGTCGACACTGGCATGGTCGAGTGCTTCCATATGCGTTGCGATCACGGTCGCGCGTGGCATGGCCTGACAGAGGTCGAGCGTCTGCTCGGCGTCCATGACGATCAGCGTATCGTCCCAGAGCGCTCCGCAGGAATGCGTCACGATCACGTCCGGATCGATCGAGGCGACGGCCTCGCGCAGCGGCGGGTAGAGCACGCTGTCGCCGCACCAGTAGAGGGTCGGCTCTCCCGGCGCCTCGAGGGTGAACCCCATCACCGCTCCCATCTTCTCGATCACGGCGCCGGTGCCATGCTGCGCCGGCTGGTGCTTGAGAATGGCCTGCCCGAGCCGCACGAAGCAGGCGAGGGGCGTCACGGATGTGAAGCCCGCCGCGGCGAGGGCCTGCTCGTTCCCGGGCTGGCAGATCACCGGCAGGTGCTTGGGCAGGCGCTCTTTGGCAACATCGTCGAAATGATCCGCATGGAGATGCGAGATGATGACGAGGTCGACATCGGCCAGGATGTCCTCGATCGGCAAGGGTAGCTCGACCATGGGATTGGCCGAGCGGCCGGTGAATGAGCGCCGGCTGTGTCGCGGACCGAAATCCGGATCGATCAGGATCGTCCTACCGGCATAGCCCAGCTTAAGCGTGGCGTTGCGGATGAGCTGCAGCTTCATGGTCGGCGAGGCTCCGGGGAAAGCGGCATTGTTCCGCCGCTCTCGCCCGGCCTCCAGTTCCGATTTGTGAAGTCCCTCCCACGTTGGCGTGAGGATTCGCAGTGGTTTCAGGCCGCGAATTGCCCGTAGGGAACGCTCGCGCGCGCCTGCTTCAGCGCGCTCGCCCACCAGTGCAACTGCGCCAGCATGGTCGCCATAGCCTGTTCCGGACGGTTGGCATCCAGTAGCTGCCCGGTGGCGTCGAACTGGTTCCAGACGTTGGCGAAGATCACGCCGTCGCGAATCGTCGTGGCATGCAGCTCGGCGAAGACCAGCCGCAACTGCTCGACCGCACGAAGCCCGCCCGAGATGCCGCCATAGGAGACGAAGCCAACAGGTTTGCCGCACCATTCCTCGCCAACCGAGTCGATCAGCGCCTTCAGTTCGGCCGGGTAGCCGCGATTATATTCCGGCGTGACGACGATGAAGCCGTCGGCCCAGCCGATCATTTCCCTGAGGCGGAGCAAGCCCTCATCGGAGCCCCGCGCATATCGGGCCGGCAGGCCGAGCGCGGCCGGATCGACAATGGCGAGGTCGAATGGTCCGTCGCCCTCGATCTGTGCGGTCGCCCAGCCGGCGACCTTGTCGCAGAGGCGCCCTTCCCGCGCGCTGCCATAGATCAGCGCGAGCCTGATGCGGGTATCGATCCTGCGATGCATGAGAGATTGCTCCAGTTTGCGTATCGGGAGCAGGGTCTATAGAACCTCAATCAAGGTTTAGGTCAAGAGGTTGATCGCGATGGCCGGACATCCTGTGCCGCCCGACGAGCTGAGCGTCGGCGACGTGGCGCGGCGCAGCGGGCTCGCTGTCTCCGCGATCCATTTCTACGAGGCCGAGGGGCTGATCCGCAGCCGGCGCAGCCCCGGCAACCAGCGGCGCTACCCGCGCGAGGTGCTGCGCCGGGTCGCGATCATCAAGGTGGCGCAGCGCACCGGCATTCCGCTGAAGACGATTCGTGATGCCTTCAAGGCGCTGCCGGCCGAGCGCACGCCGACGGCCGGCGACTGGGCCAGGCTGTCTGCGGCCTGGAAGGCCGAGCTGGAACGTCGCATCGACCGGCTGACGCGTCTGCGCGACCATCTCAGCGACTGCATCGGCTGCGGTTGCCTCTCGGTGAAGAGCTGTCCGCTGCATAACCCTTGGGACTGTCTCTCCGAGGAAGGGGCGGGGCCGCGCCTGCTCGATCCGGACTGAGGCGGCTCAGTCCGCCTTGTGCAGCCGCTCCAGCGGAAACTTCGCGACATCCGCGAGCAATTCGACGAAGCCCTTCGCCTGCAGGGCTGCCGTCGCCTTGCCCTTTTCCGCGGTGGCGAGCGAGGCGTCGCCGGCGGCCCCCGAGGCGTGCACGTCCTGCGCCATCCAGGCCATTGCGTGCAGGCCGGTGGGGCGCAGCCAGGTGTAGCCTTCGGCCGCCATCTCGACGGTCAGCGGGGTGAAGGCTGCGGCCTGGCTCATATCGACGAGGTCCGGTCGGAAATGCAGCATCAGCGAGGTCTCGATGTCGCCGGCATGGATGCCGTGATGGGCGTCGAGATCGGCGAAGACACCGGGCGGCAGGCCGAAGGCGCGCCAGGCCGTCGTCACCGCCAGCATGCCGTGGCGCACCCGCAGTTCGCGCGCGACCACCTTCATCGGGTCGATATTGCCGCCATGCGAGGTGACGATCACCAGCTTGCGCAGCCCCGCGCGCTTCACACTCTCGCCGATCTCGATCCAGCCTTGCGTCGCGCTTTCCCAGGACAGCGTCAGCGTCCCCGGCGAGTGGAGATGCTCGTTCGACTTGCAGACGGCTTGCGTCGGCAGGACCAGCACGTCGAGCCCTTCGGGCACGAGCGGCATCGCCTCCGCGAGCATCGCGTTCATGATCGTCGTGTCGACCGAGACCGGCAGATGCGGGCCGTGCTGCTCGATGGCCGCCAGCGGCAGCACCGCGATGGTGCTATCCGGCTTGAGCCCGGCGAAGTCGGTGGTCTTCAGATCGCCCCAGAAGCGCGCGCTCATCGTTTCGTCGTCCTTGCCGTCCATCGAGGCCGGCACCCTAGAAGCGCGATGGCGGCCTTTTCAACTGCCTTTAGCGCCGGCAGGGGGAACGGCGGTCAAGCGATTGATGTCTTCGGTTTCGAGGATGCGCTTTGGCGCGCCGTGACGGGCGAGAATGAGCATCGCCTCGCCGAGCCGCTCCGTCGAGGTGACGTAGCGCGGCAGCCATCGTTCGAGCAGCGGCAGCAGGGGCGCCGTTATCTGATAGCTCACGCGGTAGAGCGTCGTTCGAGAGGTGATGCCATGCATCGGACGGATGCCGGCCGGCCGCAGCACATAGACGCCCTTGAACGGTAGGCGCAGCAAGGCGTTCTCCGTCGCGCCCTTGACGCGCGCCCACATGCTCCGGCCCTGCTCGCTGCTGTCGGCGCCGGCAGCCGAGATGTGGACGAAGACGCAACCGGGGCTCAGCCGCGCCAGGGTTCGGGCCGCGGCGAGAGGGATGTCGCGGGTGATGTGGCTGTAGTCTTCTTCGCTCATCCCGGCGGAGGCGATGCCGAGGCAGAAGAAGCAGGCGTCGCAGCCGGCAAGCTCAGGCTCGATCTCCGCATAGTCCAGCAGGTTGTCGCGGACGATCTCGCGCAGCTTCGCATGGCTCCGGCCGGTCGCGCGCCGCCCGATCGTGACGACCTCATCGACGCCGGGGTCGATCAGGCATTCGCGCAAGGCGGCTTGTCCGACCATGCCGGTCGCGCCGAAGATCAGAATTCTCATGGATGATTTGCCTATAAGAAAGGCAAAATGCGCGCTCTGTGCGCATCTGCGGGGCATTCTGGTTCGCGACGGCGTTTGTCGCATGGCATATATGTTGCTGACTCGGAGCTCCGCCAGTGCCGCTAATCGGGAGGTTGTAGAATGACGATGAAGTATCGCCTGACGCGCCGTGGGGCGCTCGGCCTGATTGGCGGCTCCGCGCTCGTGGCCGTGCCCGGCGCTCGCGTCAGCGCCCAGACCCTCGACAAGGTTTCCTACCAGACCAACTGGCGAGCCCAGGCCGAGCACGGCGGCTTCTACCTCGCCGCCGCCAACGGCATCTACAAGAAATACGGCATCGACGCCGAAATCCGCCCCGGCGGTCCGCAGCAGAACCCCTCGCAGCTCCTGCTCGGCGGTCGTGTCGACATGATCATGTCGAACTCCTTCGAGGCGATCCGCTATGCGCAGGAGAACATCCCCTTCCTCTGCATCGCCTCGATCTTCCAGAAGGACCCGCAGGTGATCATCTCGCATCCGGGCGTCGGCAATGATTCGCTCGCTGCGCTCAAGGGCAAGCCGATCTTGGTCGGCGCCGCCGGCCGTAACAGCTACTGGCCGTTCCTGAAGGCGAAGTTCGGCTATACCGACGAGCAGATTCGGCCCTACACCTTCAACATGGCGCCGTTCCTGGCCGACAAGACGATCTCGCAGCAGGGCTTCCTGTCGTCGGAGCCCTTCGCCATCCAGAAGCAGGGCGGCGTGACCCCGGTGGTTCACCTCATCGCCGATGCCGGCTTCGAGAATTACAACACCACGATCAACATCTCCAAGAAGATGGTCGACGAGAAGAAGGACCTGGTCCAGCGCTTCGTCACTGCTTCGCTCGAAGGCTGGGCCGAATACATGAAGGGTGGCCCTGCTGTGGCCGCCGCCAACGCCCAGATCCTGAAGGATAATCCCGACATGGATCAGGAGAAGATCGACTACGCGGTCAAGGTGATGAACGAGAAGGGCATCGTGCTCTCGGGCGACGCTCTGACGCTCGGCATCGGCGCGATGACCGACGCGCGCTGGGGCAGCTTCTACAAGACGATGACGGAGGCGGGCGTCTTCCCGGCCGGCATCGACCTGAAGAAGGCCTACAGCCTGGAGTTCATCAACAAGGGCGTCGGCAAGGCGTGAGCTGTTTGTCATTCCGGGGCAGCGCGCAGCGCTGAACCCGGAACCCACGACCGGGTGAGGCTTTTCGGGCAACATCGCCAACGCTAGCCCAGTCGTGGGTTCCGGGTTCAAGCCTATGGCTTGCCCGGGAATGACAAAGCGGGCGCCAAACAACGGATCATCAGGCTTTGGACACAGCCTATCTGAGCAGACCCCATGACGATGCAGTCGAGGGCAACAGGCCCCTCGTCAGCATCCGGCACGTCACGAAGCAGTTCGGCAACGGCACGCTCGCCGTGCGCGACGTCAACCTCAATCTGGGGCAGGGGCAGTTCATCTCGCTGCTGGGCCCCTCCGGATGCGGAAAATCGACGCTGTTGCGGATGATCGCCGGCCTCGGCGCGCCGTCCAGCGGCACGATCGAATGGCCGACCACCAGCCATGATGCGGCCGGCGAGCCGCAGCGCGATCTCGGCTTCGTTTTCCAGGACCCGACGCTGATGCCCTGGGCGAGCGCGCTCGCCAATGTGATGATGCCGCTGACGCTCAAGGGCATCCGCAAGAACGAGGCCCGCGAGCGAGCCGCCGCGATGTTGGCGCTGGTCGGCCTCGCCGGCTTCGAGAAATCCTATCCGCGCGAGCTCTCCGGCGGCATGAAGATGCGTGTCTCGATCGCGCGCGGGCTGGTGCTGCGGCCCAAGATCCTGCTGATGGACGAGCCCTTCGCCGCTCTCGACGAAATCACCCGCCACCGCCTCAACGACGATCTGCTCGAGCTGTGGTGGAAGGAGAAGTTCACCGCCGTCTTCGTCACCCATTCGGTCTTCGAGTCGGTCTATCTCTCCAAGCGGATCGTCGTGATGGCGGCGCGTCCCGGCCGCGTCATGGCCGATCTCGATGTCGATGCGCCCTATCCGCGCGACGATCTGTTCCGCACCTCGCCGGAATACGCCCATCTCTGCCGCGTCGTCTCGGGCAAGCTCAAGGAGGCGATCGGCTCATGAGCGCCTCTTCCTTCGACACGCCCGCCCCGGCCCATGACGGCACCGATGCGCAGGCGCGGCCGGTCTTCGCGACCGAGCGGCGCGTGCTCGGCCTGCCCGCCAGCGCCTGGCCGCGCATCCTCGCCCCGATCGTGATCGGTGTGGTGACGCTCGCGCTGTGGGAGTTCGCCGTACGCTGGAACGGCATCCCGCCCTATATCCTGCCCGGGCCGCTGCTGATCGGCCAGACGCTGGTCGCGGATTGGGGCACGCTGTCGGCCTCGCTCTGGATCACGCTGCGCATCACCTTCATGGCGCTGGCGGCGGCCGTGATCGTCGGCGTCGCGCTGGCGGTGCTCTTCACCCAGTCGAAATGGCTGGAGATGTCGCTCTTGCCCTATGCGGTGATCCTGCAGGTGACGCCGATCGTCGCGATCGCGCCGCTGATCATCATCTGGGCCGGCGACGTCAACCTGTCGCTGCTGATCTGCGCCTGGATCGTCGCCTTCTTCCCGATCCTGTCCAACACGATCCTCGGGTTGAATTCGGCCGACCACAACCTCGTCAACCTGTTCCAGCTCTATGGCGCGAGCCGCTGGCAGACCATGCGCCATCTCAAGCTGCCGGCGGCATTGCCGTATTTCCTCGCCGGCTTGAAGATCTCGGGCGGTTTGGCCCTGATCGGCGCCGTGGTGGCGGAGTTTGTCGCCGGCACGGGCGGAAGCGCCTCGGGCCTTGCCTATCGCATCCTCGAAGCCGGCTATCAGCTCAAGATCCCGCGCGTCTTCGCGGCGCTGCTGATGATCTCGCTGTCGGGCATCGCGATCTTCCTCGCCACGAGCTGGGTCTCGCATATGCTGCTGCGACGCTGGCACGAGAGCGCCCTGAAGCGGGAGAATTGAGATGAGCGCCGTTCCGGAACGCAAGCCGAGGCCTGTCCAGCCCTCGCGCTACGACATCGCCGCGTTGAAGCAGGATCTCGAAGGCGTTTCGCTGATCGACGAGCCGCAGGTCGTGCGCAAGCGCTCGCGCGACTTCTTCTGGTATTCGCCGATCCTCAACAAGCAGCTCGCGGACAAGTCGGCCGACATCATCGCGACGCCCCGCGACGAGGCCGAGGTCGTTCGCATCGCGGCGGCCTGCGCCAAGCGCCGCATCCCGTTGACGGTGCGCGCTGCCGGC
Source organism: Allobosea sp. (assembly GCA_036525085.1). Taxonomy (GTDB): domain Bacteria; phylum Pseudomonadota; class Alphaproteobacteria; order Rhizobiales; family Beijerinckiaceae; genus Allobosea. Next base: position 4,490 of record DATDBB010000353.1, on the reverse strand, counting down.
ACCGGCAATTACGGCCAGGCCGTGCCGCTCGAAGGCGGGGTTCTGCTCGACATCACCGGGCTCACCGGGGTCGAATGGCAGAAGCCCGGCATCGTCCGCACGGCAGCCGGCGCGCGCATGCTCGACATCGACATCGCGATGCGGGAAGTCGGCTACGAGCAGCGCATGCACCCCTCGACCAAGCGCAGCGCCACCGTCGGCGGCTTCGTCGCCGGTGGTTCGGGCGGTGTCGGCTCGGTCACCTATGGCGGCCTGCGCGAGCCCGGCAACATCCTCGCCGCGCGGATCGTCACGGTGGAGGAGGAGCCGCGCATCATCGAGCTTCGTGACGACGCGGCCCAGAAGGTCAACCGCGCCTATGGCACGACCGGCATCATCACGGCGCTCGAGATGCCGCTGGCGCCGGCCTGGCCCTGGATCGATGTCATCGTCGCCTTCGACGACTACATGGAGGCCTTCCAGGCCGGCTACGAGGTCGCCCTGGCCGACGGCATCGTGAAGAAGCTGGTCACGCCGATCTCGTCGCAGATCACGCCCTGTTTCGGCGCGCTGAAGCAGCATTGCCCTGAAGGAAAGAGCATCCTGATCTGCATGATCGCCGAGGGTTCGCTCGGCCCGTTCAAGGCGATCGTCGGCAAGCGCGGCGCGATCACCTACGAGGCGCCTTCCGAGGAGGGACCGGGCACCGTCCCGCTCTACGAATACACCTGGAACCACACGACGCTTCAGTGGCTGAAAAGCGACCGCTCGATCACCTATCTGCAATGCCTGTTCCCGCATGACCGGCTCGTCGACAGCGCCCGCGAGACGATCGCCACCTTCGGCGACGAACTGCTGCCGCATCACGAGTTCATCCGCTTCGGCGGGCGGGTCACGGCGAGCGCGCTGCCGATCCTGCGCTATTCGACGCCGGAGCGTCTGAACGAGATCATCGCGCAGCACGAGGCGTCCGGCGTCTTCATCGCCAACCCGCATGTCGTCTCGCTGGAGGAGGGCAGCCGGCACAAGCGGGCGGATGCCGACCAGCTCGGCTTCAAGCGCGAGGTCGATCCGCAGGGGCTGCTCAATCCCGGAAAGATGACGAGCTTCGTCGCCCAGAAGCCCGCGAACTAGGGATCAGGCGAAATAGGCGACCTTCTTGTCGGCGGGCAGTGCGTCGAGATTGCGCAGGCCCGCCTCGGAGCCCGAGCCCGGCGCACCGATCATGGCTGGCGCTTCCTGGCCGGCCAGACGCTGCTGAAACGCCGCGAGCGGCGAGGGCCGGTCCATCATGTCGGGCAGCAATTCGTCAGGCGTTTCGCTGAAGACGATGTCGTCGTCGAGCAACTGCATCGAGCCGATCCGGGGCTCCACACCCAGCAGGTCTGTCGATGACAGCTTGCTGGCGACGGTGGGGGCAGGGAGGTCGTCGATCTCGATGATCTCGATGTCGTCATAGCCGCTCGGGGGCGTGGCCGTGGGCCGCTGCAGGTCCAGGCTCCGCGCGGTTTCCGCCTTGAAGGGCTCGGCATGCATCGGGGCGGCCGGGCCCAGGCCGGTGACGGCGCGCAGGCTGCTGTCGAGCATCGCGATGGTGTCGGCGATCTTGTCGATCCGCTGCACCGTGCCCTCGACGATCATCGTCGCGGCCGAGATTTCGGCGGCGCGCTGGTCGAGCATGTCGCAGAGCGCCTCGTTGGCGCCGGCCTCGCGCAGGCTCCAGGCGGCCTCCTGCATGCTCTCCGTAGCGCGTACGATCGTGCCCGCCGCGGTCTCGATGCGCGTCGCGAGACCCGAGGCGCGGTCCTCGCCCTTGCCGCTGATGCGTTCCAGGTCGATCCGCAGATCGGCGATCAGAGCCGCCGCTTCGCTGACGTCGGGCTCGGGTTCCGGCCCGGGCAGTCCGAGGCCGACGACGCGTTCGATCCGATTGATGGCGCCGAGCAGTTGCAGCGTGTCGGCCTGACGGTTGCGCTTGGCGAACTCGGCCATGAACCAGCGGCCACGGGCGGTCTCCATCACCGCGGCCTCGATCGCCTCGTAGTCCGTTTCGCTCAGCGGTGTCAGTGAACGCGCTTCGCTCATGACCAATCTGCTCTTGAAGGACCGGCCGAATCGGATTTCGCCAGCCATGATGCACCATCGCGGACCCTGCCACCGCATTGATTAACGAAGTGTTCCCGTGGGGAATGCAGAGATGCGGGCGGTAGGCCTCCAAGGCCGGTTTCGGGGAGCCGGCACAGCGCTTGCGAGAGTTCGGCCGCTGTTGCATCGCTGCCCTTGCCAAGCGCTTTTCGCCCGGCGATACAGGCAAAAGGGGTAGGCTGGCGCCTTGAACGGGCGTCGCGGATTGATGCAGGACCGCCGAGGCGGGCGAGGGACATCACGCAGACCATGGCGAGCCCTGATACCGCCGAACCGCAAGCGGTCTTCCGTGACGACGCCGGCACGCTCGCGGTGGCGCTCGCCGGCTCATGGAGCGCCGACCGCGCGCCGCGCATCGAGAGCCTCGTCGACGAGATCGCCACGCGCGTCGCCAAGGCCTCGCGCGCCCGGCTCGACCTGTCGGCGGTGGTTCGGCTCGATACGCTCGGCGCCTATGTCCTGAACCGTCTCAAATATCAGCAGGAGGCCGCCGGCGCGGCCGTCGAGATCGTCAGCAAGCGGCCCGAACACGGCGTCCTGCTCGCCGAGGTCGGCGTGCATGACCGCCGTCAGGCGGCGTCGAACGGTCATTTCGGCGTCGTCGACATTCTCGTGAACATCGGCGCCGCAGTCGTGCGCTTCGGCCGGGACATGGTCGGGGGCGCGATGTTCCTGGGCGAGGTCGTGGTCAGCTCGACCAGCGTCGTACTCGGCCCGCGCAGGTTCCGCGGCCCCTCGCTGGTCAACCAGATCGAGCTGATCGCCTTCAACGGCGCACCGATCATCATGCTGATCTCGTTCCTGGTCGGCTGCATCGTCGCCCAGCAGGGCATCTTCCAGCTCCAGAAATTCGGCGCGGCCGCCTTCGTCGTCGATCTGACGGGCATTCTGATTCTGCGCGAACTCGGGGTGCTGCTCACCTCGATCATGATCGCCGGCCGTTCCGGCTCGGCCTTCACCGCCGAGATCGGCTCGATGAAGATGCGCGAGGAGATCGATGCGCTGCGCGTGATGGGCCTCGACCCGATCGAGGTCCTGATCGTCCCGCGCATTCTCGCACTGATCATATCGCTGCCGATCCTGACCTTCATCGCCTCGATGGCTGGCCTGACCGGCGCGGCGCTGGTGGCCTGGCTCTATGGCGGAATCGGCATCGACACCTTCCTGGACCGGCTGCAATCGGTCATCACCTGGAAGCACTTCGCCGTCGGCCTGACGAAGGCGCCCTTCATGGCCTTCGTGATCGGCCTGATCGCCTCGATCGAGGGGTTGGCGGTGAAGGGTTCGGCCGAGTCGCTCGGGCGTCAGGTCACCGCTTCGGTGGTGAAGGCGATCTTCATGGTCATTCTCGTCGATGGCCTCTTCGCGATGTTTTTCGCATCCATCGAGTTTTGAGGGTCGTATCCCGGAGATGAGCGAGCAGGCGGTACAGCAGGTCGATCAGGCGAGCCCGCGCCAGGCGACGCAGCCCGAGGCCGTGATCCGCGTGCGCGACCTCAAGGTCGCGTTCGGGGAAAAGGTTATCATGGAGGGGCTCGATCTCGACGTGATGCGCGGCGAGATTCTCGGCTTCGTCGGCGGATCAGGCCAGGGCAAGTCGGTGCTGACGAGGACGATCTTGGGCCTGGTGCAGAAGTCGCGCGGCACGATCGAGGTCTTCGGCGAGGATGTCGACACGCTGAACTCGGCGCAGCGCCGCGTGCTGGAGCGGCGTTTCGGCGTCATGTTCCAGCAGGGCGCGCTGTTTTCGGCACTCACCGTCAAGCAGAACATCCAGGTGCCGATGCGCGAGTATCTCAAGCTTTCGCCGGATCTGCTCGACGAACTGGCGATGGTGAAGCTCGATCTCGTCGGCCTGAAGCCCGATGCCGCCGACAAGGCGCCCTCCGAACTCTCGGGCGGCATGATCAAGCGCGCGGCCCTCGCCCGCGCTCTCGCGCTCGACCCGGAGATCGTCTTTCTGGACGAGCCGACCTCTGGGCTCGACCCGATCGGCGCCGCCGAATTCGACGAGCTGATCATGACGCTCAAGCAGACTTTGGGTCTGACCGTCTTCATGGTAACCCACGATCTCGACAGCCTTTATTCTGCCTGTGACCGAATCGCCGCGCTCGCGGACAAGCGGGTGATTGCGGTCGGTTCGCTCGCCACGATGCTGGCGTCGGATCACCCTTGGCTGAAGGCCTATTTCGGCGGTGAACGTGCCCTGGCACGGCAGCCCGCCCATATGCGAGGATGAGACGCTAGCTAATGGAATCGCGGGCGAACTACGCGCTGGTCGGGCTGTTCACACTTGCGGTGCTCGCTGCGCTGTTTGGATTCGTCTACTGGTTCAACAGCGGCAATGCCGGCGGCCGGCAGGATGT
>DATDBB010000352.1:0-2248 GCA_036525085.1 Allobosea sp. | reverse complement strand
CGACAAGGTCGTGGTGATGAACCAGGGCCGGCTCGAACAGCTCGGCACGCCGGTCGATCTCTATGAGCGTCCGAAGACTGCCTTCGTGGCCAGCTTCGTCGGCCGCACCAACCGCCTGAAGGCCGTGGCGAAGGACGGCTTCGCCGAATTCGCCGGCCAGCGCATCGCCGCGCCCCCCGGCCTGTCGGGCCCGGTCGAGGTCATGGTCCGGCCGCATCGCGTCGCGCTCGCCCCGGCCGGCGGCGAAGGCCTCGCCGGCACCGTCATGCGCGCGATCTTCGCGGGCGACATCCTGCAATACGATATCGACGTCGCCGGGCAGACCGTCTCGGTCGAGCTGGCGACGCGCGGCGGCGAGACCGTGCTCGCGCCGGGAACGGCGGTCGCCCTGTCGTGGCGGCCGCAGGACGTCTTCGTCTATGGGGCGGCGGCGTGAGCGCGGCCATCACCATGCCGGCCCCTGCGGCCGAGCGGCGCTCGAGCGGGCTTGCGCTGGTCGTCGCGCTGATCGCGCCGATCGCGCTGGTCAACGCCTTCGGCTTCCTCGCGCCGGTTCTCAATCTCGCGCGGATGTCCTTCTACGAGGTCGAGCCGACGGGTGCGATGCGCGAGGCTTTCTCGCTCGCGACCTGGGCCAAGGTCGTCGCCGACACCTTCTATGCCGAGCTGATCGTCAACAGCATCACGGTCAGCCTCGGCATCACCCTGCTGACGCTGGTCTGCTCCTATCCGATCGCGCTGTATCTCCACCGCTCCAGCGGCACCTGGAAGACGATCCTGCTCGTGCTGGTGATCTCGCCGCTGCTGACCTCCGCCGTGGTGCGGACCTATGGCTGGATCGCCATCCTCTCCGAGAACGGGCTGGTCAACAATCTGGTCGCCGGCCTCGGGCTGGAGCGCCTGCGGCTGATGTTCAACAAGACCGGCGTGGTCATCGGCCTCACCGAGATCCTGATGCCCTATATGATCCTGGCGCTGCTCGCCGGCTTCGGGCGGCTCGATCCCCGCGTCGAGGAAGCCGCATCGACGCTGGGCGCGCCGCCCTTCACGATCTTTCGCCGCATCATCCTGCCGCTGACGTTGCCCGGCATCGCGCTCGGCTGCCTGCTCTGCTTCGTGCTCGCCGTGTCCTCCTTCATCACGCCGAAGCTGCTCGGCGGCGGGCGCGTCTTCCTGCTGGCGACCGAAATCTACGACCAGGCGATCGTGACGCTGAACTGGCCGCTGGCCGCCTCGCTCTCGATCCTCGTGCTCGTGATCTTCGGCGCCGCGCTCGTGCTCTACACCCGCGCGCTGCGCGCGATCCTGTGAGGGAGGCCGGTCATGGATGCAGATCATGGATGAAAGGCCCGTCTCCCTCACCCTCAAGCTCGTCGCGCTGGCGATGTTCGCCTTCCTGCTGGCGCCGCTGATCGTCGTCGTGCCGATCTCGTTTTCCGGCGACAGCTACATGATGTTCCCGCCGACGAGCTGGAGCGTGAAGTGGTATCCGGCGATCTTCGCCGACGGGAAGATGACCGCGGCCTTCTGGACCAGCCTGCTGCTGGCCTGTGTGGTCACGGGCTTGAGCCTCGTCATCGCATTGCCGGCGGCGTTCGCGCTGGTGCGCCTGAAGCCGCGCGGGGCAGAGGCGCTCTCCAGCCTGTTCACCGCGCCGCTCTTGCTGCCGACGATCGTGCTCGGTCTCGCCATCCTGATCGTCTTCGCCCGCTACGGGCTGCTCGCGACCTTCCCCGGCCTTGTCGCCGCGCATCTGGTGGTGACGCTGCCCTATGCGCTTCGCGTGCTCGCCACCGCACTGTCGACGCTGCCGATCGCCGTCGAGGAGGCCGCGTCGACGCTCGGAGCCTCGCCCTTCACCGTCTTCCGCCGCATCACCCTGCCGATGATGAAGTCGGGACTGATCGGCACGACGGCCTTGTGCTTCCTCGTCTCCTTCGACGAGGTCGTGCTCTCGCTGTTCATGACAGGCCCGCGCATCCAGACGCTGCCCGTCGCGATGTACCACCATGTCGAGCAGCAGGCCGACCCGCTGGTGGCGGCGCTCTCCGTGCTGCTCGTCGTCCTCACCCTTCTCGTCGTGCTCGTGGTCGACCGGACCTCGGGCCTGGCGAAGACCTTCGTGAAATGATGCCCATGATTTCGCTCGGAAACACATCGACATTCCGGGGCGGCCCGCAGGGCCGAGCCCGGAACCCATGAACACCAGAGCGATCAAAAGAGGACGCTACGACCGCCGCGCTCCGTT
>DATDBB010000351.1:0-5794 GCA_036525085.1 Allobosea sp. | reverse complement strand
CGCGACGCCGGTTTCGGCCGAGCACAGGCGCGGATCGCCCTTGGCGACGCCGAGATTATAGGTCTCGTCATATTCGTTGGGCATCGCGACCTCGTGGCCCTCGAAGCTCGCGAGGCCGAGCCCGGTGAACTGCAGGTCGAGCACCGGGTCCTTCTTCAGCGGCTTGCCGTCCGGGATCAGGTCCTTGCGGATCAGCTCGGGGAAGAGGTGCAGGCCGATCGAGGTCAGCGGGTCGGAGCCATGGCCGGCGACGGCTGCGGCCTTGTCGGCGCCGCCCAGAATGCCCGGCAGCAGGCCGTAGCCGATGCGCCAGAGATAGAGGCTCGGCAGCACGATCTGCTCGCGCTGGTAGAGTTCGCGCGCGACTTCCGAGATCGGGCCGACATTGCCGCCATGGCCGTTGATCACGATGATCCGGGTCAGGCCGTTGCGATGCAGCGAGTCGATCATCTCGGCGATGACGGTGGTCAGCGTCGCCTGCGAGATCGCGATGCCGCCGACCATCGGGCCGAACCAGTCGGCGCCGCCGAAGGGCAAGACGGGCGCGACCAGCGTGCGTGTGCCGGCCTTGCTGGCGCGGATCGCGGCGAGTTCGGCGATCTTCTCGGCGAGCAGGTAGTCGCCCATCGGGGCGTGCGGGCCCTGGTCCTCCTGGCTGCCCATCGGCAGCAGGATGATGGGATTGTCCTTGTAGATCTCGCGGGCCTCCCCGCCCGTGATCGTCCCCATATGGACGAGGGGATCTGTCTTGGCAGCCATCGGCTTTGTCCTTGCTGGTTTGGATTAAGTTGAGATCAGCGGCCGGCGGTGCGCGGATCGAGCGCGTCGCGAAGGCCGTCGCAGAGCAGGTTCATGGCGAGAATGGTGAGCGTAAGCGCCGCACAGGGCCAGACGAGGAGCAAGGGGGCCTGTTCCATGGTGGCCCGCGCCCCGCGGATCATCAGCCCCCAGGAGGGGGCCGGCGGCACGACGCCCAGCCCCAGGAAAGACAAGCCGCTCTCCAGCACCACGGCAGCCGCGACCGCGAGCGAGAGCTGCACGAGGATGGGGCCGGCGATGTTCGGCAGCACCGTGCGCAGCAGCAGGTAGGAGGGACGGGCGCCGAGCGCCCGCGTCGCCTCGACATAGTCTCTGCCCTTTACTGAGAGCACCTCGGCATGCGTGACGCGGGCGAAGCCCGGCAGATAAAGGACTGAGAGAACAAGGACGAGCGTCGCCGCGCCGGGGCCGAGCAAGGTCACGACCAGCAGCGCGAGCAGGATCGGCGGAAAGCACAGCACGATGTCCATGCTGCGCACCGACAGGAAGGCCGCCGCGCCCTTGCCCCAGCCGCCGATCAACCCGAGCAGGACGCCGATCAGGCCCGCCGTCAGCGCCGAGGCGAAGGCGACGGTGAGGCTCGTCCGCGCGCCCCAGACCAGCCGCGAGAAGACGTCGCGGCCGAATTCGTCGCGGCCGAGCCAGGAGCCCGCCATCGGCCCGGCGAGCCGGTTGACGACATCCTGTCGGATCGGATCGGGCAGGGGAAAGAGCGGCGCGCAGAGCGCTGCCAGCACGATCAACGCGACGAAGCCGCCGGGAAGCCAGAGCCGTTTCATGAGTGGGCAACCGTCATGCGTGCGCCACCCTCGGATCAAGCGTGGCGTGGATGATCTCGACCAGGAGATTGATCAGCAGGAACAGCACGGAGATCGTCAGCACGATGCCGACCACCATCGGGTAGTCGCGGCCCTCGACGGCGCGCAGCAGCGGCGTCGACATGCCCGGCCAGTTGAAGACGTATTCGACCAGCACCGTGCCGCCGAGCAGCGTGCCCATATGCAGGCCGAGCACGGTGACGACCGGGTTCAGCGCGTTGCGCAGGACATGGACGAAGATCACGCGATTGGGCGAAAGCCCCTTGGCGCGGGCGGTGCGGACATAGTCGTTGGCGAGCGCGTCCAGCATCGCGGCACGCGTCATCCGGAACAACACCGCGGCGAGCCCCTTGGCGATGGCGATGGCCGGCAGGGTCAGGAGCTTGAGATGCTGCGCCGGATCCTGCGAGAAGGCGACGAAGCCGCCCGCCGGCATGATCCGCAACGTCTGGGCGAAGAGCAGGACCAGCAGCGTGCCGACGACGAAGACCGGCACGGCCAGCAGCAGAGCCGTGACGCCGGAGGCGAAACGGTCGAACCGGCCGCCGCGATCGAGCGCGGCATAGACGCCGGCCGGCACGCCGACGAGGATCGCGATGACCGTCCCGGCCGCGATCAGATCCAGCGTGCGCGGCAGCCGCAATGCGATCTCGCTGAGCACGGGATAGTCGTCGACCAGCGAGGTGCCGAGGTCGCCGCGCAGGAGGTTCCCGAGGAAGGCGGCGTATTGCACGAGGATTGGCCGGTCGAGGCCGAGCTTCTCGCGCAGCTCTGCGACCAGGGCCGCGTCCGGCGAGACGCCGCCGGTCGAGAGCAGAAGCTCAGCCGGGTCGCCCGGCACCATGTGCAGCGCCAGGAAGACGATGGTGGCGACCAGCCAGGCGAGGCCGACCACCGTCGCCAGCTTGCGCGCGAGCCAGGCGGCGCTCATCCGAAATAGGTCTCTTCGAGCATGTTACCGGAGGAGTTCGAGAGCGCGCCGGGCAGGTTGGTGAAGCCCATCACGCCCTTGTCCATGCCGTAACCTTGGCTGCGCCAGGCCAGACCGACGAGCGGCACCTCCTCGAGGGCGGCGCGCTGCATCTCCTTGTAGATCTCGACGCGCTTGGCCTGGTCGAATTCGGCGCGGCCCTTGGCCAGCGCCGCGATGGTGCGCGGCGCATCGACCTTGAAGGAGCGGCCATGGCTCGGCGACAGCGTGGTGTCGAGCACCACCGTCAGCCCGTCCGGGTCGTTGTTGTCAGAGGAGACGCCGTGGATCGCCATGTCGTACTGGCCGCGCGAGCCGCGCGAGACGCGCGTCGACCAATCGGGAAGCTGCAGCTCGCACTGGATGCCGATGGCGGCGAGATGCTGCTGGACGATCTCGGCGGTGTCCTTGTGCATGCCGAACTGCGCGGTGGCGAGCAGCGTGGTCTGGAAGCCGTTGCCGAAGCCGGCTTCGGTCAGCAGCGCCTTGGCGCGGGCCGGATCGTAGTTCCAGCCATGGGCCAGTTCCTTGTCCCACCAGGGCGTGCCCTCGACGATCGGCAGGCCTTCGAGCACCTTGCCGCGGCCGAAGAAGGCGACCTTGACAATGTCCTCGCGGCGGACGGCATGGGCAACGGCGCGGCGCACGCGCGGGTCGTTGAAGGGCGGTTTCGTGCCGTTGAAGAGCACGTCCATGAACGGGCCCTCCTGGCTCAGCAGCTTGAGCCGTGGATCGGCCTCGACCGCGGCCATCGACTGCCAGGGGACGTATTCGATCATGTCGACGTCGCCGGATTGCAGCGCCGCATAGCGCAGGTTCTCGTCGGCATAGACGACGAATTTGATGCCCTTCACCTTCGGAATGCCGGGCTTGTAGAACTTGTCGAAGGCGATGATCTCGACCGAGGAGCCGCGCTCCTGCCCGACGAGCCGGAACGGGCCGGCGCCGATGAACTCGGTCGGCGTCGATTTCCGCGACAGGATGAAGGTGTTGTAGTTGCCGAACCAGCTCGGCAGCGTTGCCTGCGGCGTCTTCGTCACCAGGCGGATCGTCGCCGGATCGGGGATCTCGACGCGCTCGATGCTCTGGAACTGGGCGCGCATATAGGCGGTCGATTTCTCGCCGGCGATCTGCTCGATCGACCATTTCACGTCCTCGGCGGTGACCGGGTCGCCATTGTGGAAGAAACAACCGGGCCGCAGCTTGAAGACCCAGGCGCCGTCGCCGTCGAGAGACCAGGAGGTGGCGAGCTCGCCGCGCAGATTGCCGTCCGGGCCATAAGAAACGAGGCTGCGGTGGATCAGCATCTTGACGGTGCCGGCGGAGGCGCCGGTCGAGACCCAGGGCTGAAGGTTCGGCGGGAAGGCGGAGAGACCGTAGCGCAGGATTCCGGCGGCGCGCTGGGCGCGCGCGGGGCTGGAGAGCAGCGGCAGGCCCGCGACGGAGGCAGCCATGCCGGCCCCGAGCACAGTGCGGCGTGAGATCGTCAAGCGTCGGTCCGTCATGGGTTTTCTCCTCGCTGTCGTCGCTTCGCCGATGCGCCTCAAGCGTCTGTCCGGCGTCCCCGTTCTGGCAAGAAGAGCGCCATTCGCGTCCCGGTGCCAGTCCTCTGGCGCATGCGTGTCATGCGTCATGTATACGTGATGGATTTTTGATGCTGGAGCAGGAATGCTTACAATGACGCGAAGACTCACATGCGGAGGTTGCAGGCAGTGAATGTCATGACGCCTTTGCCGGCGCAGGAAGCAGAGGGGCGCCCGGCGCGGGAGCGGGTCTACGCCTATGTCCGCGAGCAGATTCTGCGTGGCGTCTTCGCGGGCGGCTCCTTCATCGAGGAGGAGGAGATCTCCTCGGCCATGGGCGTCTCGCGCACGCCGGTGCGGGAAGCCTTCCACCGCCTCGAGGCGGAGCGCTTCATCGATCTCCTGCCGCGCCGGGGCGCGCTCGTGCGGCAGGTCACGGCGCAGGAACTCGCAGACCTCTACGAGACCCGCCGCATGATCGAGGGCTATGCGATCGCGCGGATCTGCCGCGAGAAGATCGAATTGCCGGCGAGCATGGAGGCGATCCTCGACCGTCTCGACGAGATCGCCGGCAGCGACCATTTCGCTCGGGTCGAACTGAACCGCGAATTCCATTTCGCGATGGTGCAGGCGCTCGGCAACGAGGTGCTGTCGGAGCTCTATCAGTCACTGGGTGCGCGCCAGCAGCGCGTGGCGATGCGCGCGCTCGCGGCCGATCCCGGCCGGATCGAGCGCATCCGCCGCGAGCACCGCGATTTCATCGCCGCCTTGCGCGCCCATGACGAGGTTCGGGCGCGCGCCGTGCTCGACGAGCATCTGCGCCCGGTGACGGGCGTCCTCTCGCGCCTGCCGGGCTATGTGCTGACCGGCGGAGCCGACGAGGACGCGTGATCGCTCAGCGACGCCGGTTGGCGGCTGCGGGATCGGCCGCGAAGGTTGCGACCGACATGGTCGGCAGGTCGAAATAGTCGCGCGTCGTCGCATAGCCATGGCCGCCCATGCGGCCAACGGCGTCGAGGGCGGCCGGATCGACATGGAGATTGCCGGCATCGACGGTGTCGGCCCGGAAATGCGCGTAGACGACCTCGCCGAGGATGATCTCGCGCGAATTACCGATGCCGAGCGTCGTGTGATGACGACACTCGAAGGCGGCCGGCGCCTGGCCGATCCAGGGGCAGGGCACCTTGACGCCGGGCATCGCGGTGAGGCCAGCCGCAGCCAGCTCGTCGGTCCCCGGCTCGAACGGCGTCGCGCAGATGTTCATGCCCTCGATCAGCGCATCCGAGACGATGTTGACGGTGAAGGACAGCGTCTCCCGGACATTCCGGCCGGTGTCCTTCTGCGCGCCGGTCGGGCGATACTCGACGCCGAGCGCGAGGATCGCCGGATCGGCCGAGAGGCAGTTGAAGAAGCTGAACGGGGCGGCGTTGACGATGCCCTTGGCATCGACCGTCGTCACCAGTGCGATCGGGCGGGGGACGACCGCGCCGATCAGGAGCTTGTAGCGCTCGCGCGGGGTGAGACTGGCGAAGTCGAAGGTCACGGTCTTCGCCGTGTCGCCCGCCGGGGCTGTCATGGTCGGCGCGTCGGTCACGGGGGCGTCAATCCTTCGCTGAGGGCATAGGGCGCGAGCACCTCGCGGATGTCGCGCTCGCCGCGCGGCG
>DATDBB010000350.1:0-3680 GCA_036525085.1 Allobosea sp. | reverse complement strand
GTCGCGGATATGGCAGGTGTTGAGCAGGATCAGGTCGGCGCCCTCAGGCGTCGCGGTTTCCTCGAAGCCCTGTTCGCCCAGGATGTCGGCCATGCGCTGGCCGTCATAGACGTTCATCTGGCAGCCGAAGGACTTGATGTGGACTTTCTTCATCGCACCTGGTCGGGACTTCAAACTGTCTCCTTACTCCGGATTGCGGCCTGAGGAAATGTCCCGGCCGGCTCATCCCTCGATCAAGCAATGGCCGGGCCAATCACGCGCTGGCAGGCCTCAGATGAGCGGCCTGCCGCTGACCGTTTCCTGCCGGGCCTTGCGGATCGCGGCCTCGGCCAGTCGCGTCGCCGTCTTGCGCGAGGTCTTGCGGCCCATCGCGATGGGCTCGCCCCACACCAGCTCGACATCGATCGCGCCGATATCGAGCGTCATCTTTAGATGGGGTGCGAGTTCGGTATCGCCATACCAGGCGAGTGCGCTGCGCTCGAACCGCCCGCCGGCCATGCCATGGAAGCCCGTATAGCTGATGGTCAGCGGGTAGATCGCGATGTCGCCCTCGCCATCCGGCTCGTCCGCGCCCTTGCCGAGCGCCTCATGCGCCGCCCCCAAAAGGGAGGAGCGCAGCGGCAGGATGCGGGTGCCGTCGCCCGTCGTGCCCTCGGCGAAGAGCACGACGGCCTCCCCGGCGGAAAGACGCGCGCCCATCTGCGCCGCGACATCGGCCGTCGCCGCCCGGCGCGAGCGGTCGATGAAGACGGTGCGCTGCAGATTGGCGAGGAAACCGATGACCGGCCAGCCGGCGACTTCGCTCTTGGCGACGAAGCAGACCGGCCGCTCCGCGCCGAGGACGGCGATATCCAGCCAGGAGACATGGTTGGCGACGATCAGCCCGCTACGGCCGGGTGGCGGTGGCGTGCCTCGGACGCGCCGCCGCACGCCGAGGCAGCGGCAGGTGATGCGGTGGAACAGCCGCGGGATCGTGGCGCTGCGCGAAGGCACCATACGCAAGACGACGAGTTGCGCCGGCAGCAGCGCGAGCGCGCTCAGCGCCAGCACGGACAATCGCAGGATCGCGCCGGGAGCCAGCCCCTTCATCGGTGGCGAACTCCGCTCATGCCAGATCGAGCCGCATCGCGACAGCCGTCGCGCGGCTGCCGTCGGGCTTGGGATAATAGCCCTTGCGCCGGCCGACCTCGCTGAAACCGAGATGCCGGTAGAGGCGTTCGGCCGCGACATTGCCCTCCTCGACCTCGAGGAAGACCTGCACCACGCCGTTGCCGGCGAGGCGAGACAGATGGGCGCCGAGCAGGTTCGCCGCCAGCCCGTTGCGGCGATGTCCGGGCGCGATCACGATCGAGAGAATTTCGGCCTCGTCGGCCGCCTGGCGCGACATCACGAACCCGGCTGGCCGCGACGCCTGGCCCGGAAAAACGCCGTCGGCCGCGACGCTCGCATCCGCCAGCAGCGCCGCGCATTCGCCGGGCTCCCAGCCGCGCGCGAATCCGCCCTGGCTGTGCAGCGCGGCGACGTCGCGGGCATGGCGCGCGTCGAGATGGCCGGTCCGCACCGGGCAGGCATGGGGGTGAAGCAGTCGACGCAGCCAGTCCATGGCGCTTGATGACACAGCAGCGCCGGCTGGCAAGTATCCTTGCGTCATGAATCAGCGCCGGGGCAGGCGGGCGCGGTCCTGCGGCGTCGTCTCCGGCGCCTTGAGGTAGAGCGGGCGCGGCGGCGCCGTCTCCGGATCGGCGATCATGCCGAGCCGCGCCACCCAGGTCACGTCCGGCGCGCGGGCATCGTCGATGACCAGTGCGTCGAGGCCGATCGCCCAGGCCTCGTTGGCGACGGCGAGCGCCGCCGAGCCGACGAGGCTGACCGGACCTGCACCGATCGCGCGAGCCGCATCGCGATAGCTCACCTGGCGCAGGGCCACGATCTGGCGGCCCTCCGAGCTCAGCGCCTGGAACCAGACCTGCCCATGCTTGGCATCGAGCGCGGCCGCGATCACCCGGCCGCTTTCACGCCCGACCAGAGGCGCGGCGCAGGCAGCGAGCGTGGTGACGCCGACGGCCGGAATGTTCGCCGCCAGCGCGATGGCGCGCGCCGCGCTGACGCCGACCCGCAGGCCCGTATAGCTGCCGGGACCGACTGTGACCGCGACGCGATCGAGCGACGAGAACCCGCCTTCGACCGCGTTCATGACGCGCTCGATCAGCGGCATCAGAGCCTCGGCATGGCCCCTCTCCATCGCGACCTGCTCGATCGCAAGGGGCTCGGTCTTGCCGGCCTCGAGCACGCAGGCCGAACAGGCGCCGAGCGCGGTATCGATCGCGAGGATACGCATCGGCGGTTGATCTCTATCGGTTGAAGGTGGTGAGGCTCAAACCGCCTCGACCTCGCGCACATCCGGCAGGAAGTGGCGCAGCAGGTTCTGGATGCCGTGCTTCAGCGTCGCGGTCGAGGAGGGGCAGCCCGAGCAGGAGCCCTTCATGGCGAGATAGACGGTGCCGTCCTTGAAGCCGCGGAAGGTGATGTCGCCGCCATCGCCCGCGACCGCCGGGCGGATGCGCGTCTCCAGCAGGTCCTTGATCGTCTCGACCGTCTGCGCGTCCTCGGGAGCGAAGAACTCGCCCTCCTCGATCACGTCGGCGCGCGAGCCGTCCGACAGCACCGGCGCACCCGACATGAAATGCTCCATGATCGCGCCGAGGATCGCCGGCTTCAGATGCGGCCACTCGCCGCCCGACTTGGTCACGGTGATGAAATCCGAACCGAGGAAGACGCCGGAAACGCCTTGGACGCCGAACAGGCGCTGGGCCAGCGGCGAACGCTCCGCCTGCTCTGCGTCGCGCAATTCGAGCGTTCCGTCCGGCATCACGGCGCGGCCGGGCAGGAACTTTAGAGTGGCGGGATTGGGTGTGGCTTCGGTCTGGATGAACATCGTGGAATCTCCGGTCCCGGACGGTTCAAGGCCGCCGTTACAGTCTTCGATATAGGCGTCCGCGTGGAATCATTCCAGCGCGAAGCGTTCTCCTCCGTCATGGTCAGGCTTGTCCCGACCATCCGCGTCTTCGGCTGTCGAACGCTATGACCAAGACGTGGATGCTCGCCACAAGGGCGAGCACGACGGTTGAACCTTACGCCAGCGCGTCGATTTCCTCGTCCTCCAGGAAACCCGGCACGATCGCGACCGGGATCGGGAAGGTGCCGGCCGATTTACCGGCGAGGGCGCTGACGAGCGGGCCGGGCCCGTCGCGTCCCGTGCCGGCGGCCAGCACGAGCAGCGAGATGTCCTCGTCGGCCTCGATCAGCTTGACCACCTCGCCGGCCTTGTCGCCGGTGCGCACGACCCGCTCCGGCTCCAGCCCGGCAAGGCTGCGTACGGCTCCGGCAGCGGCCTCGATCAGTTTCTCGGCTTCGGCTTCGGCCTCGGCCTGCATGACCTCGCCGACGCCGAGCCAGGTCTCGTGCTCCGGCGGGGTGACGACGCCGAGCAGCACCATCGCGGCCCCGACGCGCGCGCAACGCCGGGCGGCGAAGCGAATGGCCTTGGCGCATTCGGCGCTGTCGTCCACCACCGCGAGGAATTTCGGGCGATGGCCCGTTTCATAGGACCGCCGTCGCTTCACCATGTCGCCTGCCCTGCCGCCGCTTCAGGAGCGCGCATGGTGACCTGCGCCGCAACG
>DATDBB010000349.1:0-17796 GCA_036525085.1 Allobosea sp. | reverse complement strand
CATGAACACGGATGGTCGAGACAAGACGCGACGGCGCCGTCGCACCTCACCTGTCAGCGTCGGCGGTCATGGGTTCCGGGCTCAGTCCTTCGGCCTGCCCCGGAATGACGGAGGTTGAGGATGCAGCGCTCCACATTCGGCGACGTCACCTACAACTGGGTCATCGGGCTTCTCGCCGGGCTCGCCGTGCTGATCCTGATCGGGCCGGTCCTGATCGTCATCGCGACCTCCTTCACGACATCCCAGACCCTGCGCTTCCCGCCGCCGGGGTTGTCGCTGCGCTGGTATGGCGAATTGTTCGACACCGCGCGCTCGGCCCAGATCCACACCGCCGCGCTGAACAGCGTCTGGGTCGCAGGAACGGCGACGTTGATCGGCGCCGTGCTCTCGGTGCTGGCGGCGCTGGCGATCACGCGCGTCGCCAGGCCGTCCGCCCGCATCCTGGAGGCGAGCTTCCTGTCGCCGCTGGTCCTGCCGACGCTGTCTTATGGGCTGGCGGCGCTGATGTTCTTCTCGGTGCTCGGCATCAGGCCCTCGCTCAACCTGCTGATCGCCGGCCATCTCGTCGTGATCGCGCCCTTCATTTTCCGCACCACGCTGGCGAGCCTGACGCAGCTCGACCCGGCCCTGCTCGAGGCTTCGGCCAATCTCGGCGCGAGCCGCTTCTACGGCTTCCGCCGCATCACCCTGCCGCTGATCGCGCCCGGCATCGCCGCGGGCTGCTTCCTCGCCTTCATCTCCTCGATGGACAATGTCCCGGTCTCGCTTTTCCTCTCCACGGCCCGCACCTCGATGCTGCCGATCCGGATGTGGGGCATGATGGAATCGACGCTCGACGTCCGCATCGCCGCCATCGCCGGCGTGCTGATCGCCGCGACGCTCGTGCTGATGATCGTGATGGATCGCCTGACCGGCCTGACCCGTCGGATGAGTGGGTGATGAAACGCACCGCCGTCATTCTGGGGCTTCGCGAAGCGAAGAACCCGGAACCCACGGCTGGGTGACCGGCATGAGACGATCCGGCCGGCTTCACCCGGTCGTGGGTTCCGGATTCGGGCCTTGCGGCCCGCCCCGGAATGACAGCGCTACGGAGACTTTCGATGACGACGACTTACGACCGCGACCTGATCGGCTACGGCGCCAATCCGCCCGATCCGAAATGGCCGGGCGGCGCCCGCATCGCGATCAATTTCGTGATGAACTACGAGGAGGGCTCCGAGCCCTCGATCCAGGATGGCGAGGGCTATACCGAACTCGGCCTGACCGAGGCGAACGGCCTGCCGACTGGCGTCAAGGGGCGCGATCTGGCGGGCGAAGGCATGTTCGCCTATGGCAGCCGCGTCGGCTTCTGGCGCCTGATGCGGCTGTTCCAGGAGCGCGGCCTGCCGCTGACCGTGTTCGGCTGCGCGCTCGCCATCGAGCGCAACCCGGAGGCCGCCGCCGCGATCAAGGCCTCTGGCTTCGACGTCTGCTGCCATGGCTGGCGCTGGATCAAGCATTACGACCTGACCGAGGAGGAGGAGCGCGAGCATATCGCCAAGGCGATCGTCTCGTTGGAAGCCACGGTCGGCGAGCGGCCGCTCGGCTGGTACTGCCGCTATGGGCCCAGCGTGAACACCCGCAAGCTCGTCGTGGAGGAGGGCGGTTTCCTCTACGATTCAGATGCTTACGACGACGAATTGCCCTATTGGAAGGTCGTCGATGGCAAGCCGCATCTGGTCGTGCCCTATTCGCTGGTCAACAATGACGGCAAGTTCGGCTCGGGCTTCTTCGCGACCTCGAACGACTATTTCGACTGGCACAAGGACGCCTTCGACATGCTCTATGCCGAAGGCGCCACCCAGCCCAAGATGATGTCGGTCGGCCTGCATATGCGCCTGATCGGCCATCCCGCCCGCGCCGCCGGCCTCGCCCGCTTCCTCGACTACATCCAGAAGCATGAGGGCGTCTGGGTGACCGGCCGTCTCGACATCGCCAGACACTGGGCGAAGACGCATCCTTTTGCGGGAGAACTCGCCTAAGCTCTCCGGCCTCCACCGTCATTCCGGACAAGCCGCGAAAGCGGCGCCGATCCGGAATCCATCGTAAGGTGCAGCCCTATGATGGATTCCGGGTCTGCGCTCCGCTTGCCCGGAATGACGGTCCGCTCTGTCATCGATCGAACGAGGAACGCCTTGCCCACTCCCGAACTCATCGTCGCCCTCGGCGACACCCGCTATCTCGTGGAGCGGCCCTTTGGCTCCTGGCCGCAGAATTCCGGTTTCGTCACGGACGTCACGGTCGATACGCGCGGCCACGTCTTCGTCATGCTCCGGCACGATCCCCTGACCCAGCCGAACGATCCGCGCGTGATAGAGCTCTCGCCCGAGGGCGAGTATCTCGGCGGCTGGGGCGCTGACCTGATCGCAGATTCGCACATGCTGACGGCCGATGCGCAGGGGCGTATCCTGTGCGTCGATCGCGACATGCACGAGATCATCATCTGCTCGTCCACCGGCGAGCGACTGGGCGCGCTCGGGGCTCGCGGTGAACCGCTCGCGCCCTTCAACCATCCCACGGACGTGCATGTCTCCGCCTGGGGCGACATCTATGTCGCCGACGGCTATGCGGCGAGCCGGGTTCACCGCTTCTCGGCCTATGGCGTCCATATCCAGAGCTGGGGCGAGCATGGTAGCGGAGACGGCCAGTTCGGCTGGCCGCATGCGATCTGGACCCATGCCGATGGCCGCGTCGTCGTCGTCGATCGCACGCATAACCGCGTCCAGGTCTTCGACCGCAATGGCGAGCATCTCGCGACCTGGACGCACTTCCGCGATCCCGTGGCGATCTGGGGCGACGCGGATGGCAACACCTATGTCACCGACACCCAACCGACCCTGCAGAAGATCGGCGCGCGGGGCGAGAAGCTCGGTCGCTGCCGGCCCTTCCTCATGGGCGCGCACGGCATCTTCGGCATGCCCGGCGGCGACATTCTCCTGGCGGAAAGCAGCCCGAGCCGGCTGACGCGGCTGCGGCTGTTGGATTGATAGCGATGGAATCCCGCCGTCATTCCGGGCCAGCGAAGCGCAGACCCGGAATCCATGCCAGAACGCTGGTCGGAAAGGTTCAGGCATGGATTCCGGATCGGCGCCGCTTCGCGGCTTGTCCGCAATGACGGCGAGGGACGTGCGATAATCCCCAAGGAATGCCATGAC
Source organism: Allobosea sp. (assembly GCA_036525085.1). Lineage (GTDB taxonomy): Bacteria > Pseudomonadota > Alphaproteobacteria > Rhizobiales > Beijerinckiaceae > Allobosea. The sequence goes on along the minus strand of DATDBB010000349.1, from coordinate 14,602 downwards.
CACGCAGATCATTTGGAGCGGGACGCTACTCACCGGCTTTGACCCCGCGGGCGCGCCTGTCCTCCGGCAGGACGCCGGTGTGGCCGTCGAAGGCGGAAATATCGTCGCGACCGGGCCGATCGCCGATCTGAAAGCGCGCTATCCCGAAGCGACCGTCACCGGCGGCCGCGACTTCGCGATCACGCCCGGCTTCGTCAACGCGCATCACCATGTCGGGCTGACGCCACTGCAGCTTGGCTCGCCCGACCATCCGCTCGAACTCTGGTTCGCCAGCCGCATCGCCCTGCGCGATGTCGATCTCTATGCCGATACGTTGTTCTCGGCCTTCGAGATGATCGAGAGCGGCGTTACCACGGTGCAGCACCTGCACAGCCGCGCGCCGGGCACGCCATCGGACATCCTTGCCGCCGCCGAGAAGGTCATCGCCGCTTATCGCGACATCGGCATGCGCGCCTCCTATTCGATGGCGCTGCGCGATCAGAATCGGCTCGTCTACGAGGCCGACCAGGATTTCGTCGCCCGCCTGCCCGAGGAACTTCGCCCGGCCGCCAGCGCCTTCTTCCAGCGTTTCACCGTGCCGCTGGCTGATCAGGTCGCGATCTTCGACGAGTTGCTCGCCCGTCATGGCGAAGGCGAGCGCATCCGCATCCAGATCGCGCCGGCCAACCTGCACTGGCTCTCGGAGAAGGCGCTGGAGACGACGGGCGAACTCCAGAGCCGCACCGGCCTGCCGGTGCATATGCATGTGCTGGAGACCCCCTACCAGAAGGCCTACGCCCGCAAGCGCACCGGCGGCTCGGCGCTGGCCCATCTCGACAGGCTCGGCCTGCTCGGCCCGCATTTCACCATCGGCCACGGCGTCTGGATGAGCGAGGCCGACATCGAGTTGGCGGCCGAGCGCGGCGTCTGCCTCTGCCACAACTGCTCGTCCAATTTTCGCCTGAAGAGCGGAGTCGCGCCGTTCAACCGCTTCCTCGCGCGCGGCATTCAAGTCGCCATCGGCATCGACGAGGCCGGCATCAACGACGACCGCGACATGCTGCAGGAGATGCGGCTCGTACTGCGCGCCCATCGCGAGCCCGGCATCGATGCGCCGCATCCCTCATCGGCGCAGGTGCTGCGCATGGCGACCGAAGGCGGCGCCGGCACGACGCCCTTCGCCGGACGCATCGGCCGGCTGGAACCGGGCATGGCAGCCGATCTCGTACTGTTCGACTGGCCGGCGGTGACGTATCCCTATCAGGACGAGGCGCTCGGCTTCGTCGATGTCCTAGTCCAGCGCGCGAAGACGAAGGCCGTGCACAGCGTCATGATCGCGGGCGAGTTCGTCTATCGCGAACGCCGCTTCACCAAGGTCGATCGCGAGGTGGTTTTGTCGGGGCTGGCCGAGGCTCTGGCGAAGCCGAAGACGGCGGCTGAGCAGGATCGCATGGCGCTGTCGCAGGTGCTGCTACCGCATGTCCGGCGCTTCTATGACGGCTATCTCGAAGGATAGTACCGGGGGGCGAATGCTGCTCGCTGTGCAATCCGCCGGGAATCGTCTGGCTTCAGAACCGCAACCGTCATCCCGGGCTTGCCCCGGGATCCATCAGAGGGCGCCGGAGCTTTACGATGGATCCCGGAGCTCCGCTTCGCTGCGTCCGGGATGACGCGCTGATTTTGGAATCCTCATGCCCCTCAGAAGCCCCTAGCGACGCGCTTCTGCGCCAGCCGGACAGCCGCCGGAATCGGGGCGATCACCGGGACTGGAAAGCGCATCGACAGGGATTGCGCGGCCAACCCGAGCGGCCCACCGCCGATCACCAGCGCCTCGGCCCCCAGTGTCTCGATGGCATGGGAGCAGGCCTTGGCGAGGGCCTCGACCAAAGCCTCGTGGTCAGCCATGACGGCATGCACGTCGCCCTCCGTCAGGGCGACGCCCCGCATCGTTGCGCCATGGCCGTAGGCGTGAGCCAGCGCCGTGATCGACTCGACCAGATCGGGCGTCGTCGTCACGACGGCGAAGGGGCGGCGGCCCGAGCCCGCTTCCGCCATGCCGGCTTCGGCGATGCCCGTCACGGCGCAGGACAGCCGCTGGCGTAATCCCGTCAGGCCGGGATCGCCGAAGGCAGAGATGATGACGCCGTCCGGAGGGGTCGTCGCGATGGTTCCGGCCAGCGCCTGAACGGCCTTGGCCGATTGCGCCAGCGCCTCGCCGTTGGTGATCAGCGGGACACCATAGGGCGCGCTCATCGCGTCGATCACCGTGCCACCGGGCGCCGCCGCCTGGGCAATGGCCCGCATCATGTTGGTGGTGGCGGCATTGGTGTTGGGGTTGATCAGGAGGAGGCGCGTCATGGTGTCCCCGGAACGGCGGCGATGAAGGCGCGCGCGATCTCGGCGCGGCTGGCGATCCAGAGACGGTCGCGCCGCGCCGCCAGCAGGTTCAAGATGTCGCGAAAGGCCGCGAAGCGCGCGGGCCGGCCGACGATGCGTAGATGGAATCCGAGATTGAGCAGGCGCGGCAGGCCGCGCGCGGCTTCCGCCTCCAGCACGTCGAGCGCGTCTGTCACATACTCCACCATCTCGCTCGCTCGGACGAAGCCGTTGGGATGGAAGAACTTCATGTCGTTGCTGTCGAGGGAGTAGGGAACGACCAAAAGCGGCTGCCCGGGCAGCGTCCTGTCCCAATAGGGCAGGTCGTCGTCGAAGCCGTTCGAGGTGTAGAGGAAGCCGCGCTCAGCCAGCAGCGACCGCGTCCACGGGCTTTCGCCACCCCGGCAGAAGAAGCCGACTGGCTGGACGCCTGTCGCTCGGGTGATCGTCTCGACGCAAGCGTCGATATCGGAAGCCTCGGCCTCGCGCGTGTCGTAGTCGGCATGTGGACGCCAGCGCCAGCCATGCACCGCCGGCTCGTGCCCGCGCGCCACGATGTTGCGCGCCAGGGCCGGAACCCTCTCGACCGCTCGTCCGCACAAGAAGATCGTGGATTTGATGCTGCTCTCATCCAGCGCATCGAGCATCCGCCAGAGCCCGGCCCGCATGCCATAGCCGAAGATCTGCTCCTGGCCCTGGTCGCGTTTCCCCGCCGGAACGACGCTGATGACCTCGCCCATGGTTTCCGAACGGGCATCGCCGTCGCCGACCTGAAGTTCCGCGCCTTCCTCGAAGTTCACCACAACAGACACGGCCAGTTTGGCGCCGTTCGGCCAGGTGATGTCGGGCCAGGCGCCGGCATAGCCTTCGAGGTCGCGTTGGGTCATGCCTGCAACTCTAGATCAGGATCAGCGGCATGGGCAGCGCTTCTCAGCCCTTGCCGCTCGCGGCCAGCCAATGTCGCGCAATAGCGTCGCGGCGAGCGAACCAGACGCCGGGTTTCGAGGCCGCATGCGCCAGGAAGCGCTCCAACCCGCCGATGCGCCCGGGCCGCCCGATGATGCGCAGATGCAGCCCCACCGACATCATCCGCGGCGCCTCGCCGCCTTCCTCGTAGAGCCGGTCGAAGGCGTCGATGCAGTAGCGCGCGAAATCATCGCCGAAGACGAAGCCGCCGCCGCGCTGGAAGCGCATGTCGTTGGTGTCGAAGGCATAGGGCAGGACGAGATGCTCGGTTCTCCCGACATCGACGAAGAACGGAAGATCGTCATTGTAAGCGTTGGAATCGTAGAGAAACCCGCCATGCTCCAGCAATAGCCGGCGAGTGTTGACCGAGGTCGCCGAGCGCGTGTGCCAGCCGACGGGCGGCGTGCCGACGGCTTCGGCTATAGCCGCAACCGCCCGCGCGATCGCCTCCCGTTCCTCCGGCTCGCTCATGTCGGCGTGGCGCTCCCAGCGCCAGCCATGGGCGGCGACCTCGTGGCCGTCGGCGCATGCCTCCTGCACCAGCCAGGGCGAGAGCGCCACGGCCCGGCCATTGGCATTCATCGTGGCCTCGACGCCGTAGCGCTTCAGCAGCGCGCGGATGCGCGGCCAGCCGGCGCGCGGGCCGTATTCGAAATGCGACTCCATGCAGAGGTCGCGGACGCCGGTGATCTCCTCGACGACCTCGTAGACGCTCTCGTTGCGCTCGTCGCCCTGGCCGATGGAAAGCTCGGCGCCTTCCTCGACATTGACGACGACGGAGACCGCGAGACGCGCGCCGTTCGGCCAGCGGATACTAGGCGGATTGCCGCCATAGCCGCGGAAGTCGCGGTCGGTCGTGGGGGCAGGCGGCATCAGAGATCGGCCATGCGGCGCAGGCCGACCAGCCGGTCGCCGATGACGAGCACGGCGGCCGCGAGCAGGATCAGCAGCGCCGAGATCGCCGCGATCGTCGGATCGGGGCTTTCCTCGACATACTGCAGCATCTGAATCGGCAAGGTCTTGGTCCAGGCGTCGGTGAAGAAGATCGAGATCGGATAATTGTCCATCGAGGCGAGGAAGGCGAACATCCCCGATGTCAGGAAGGCGGGCGCCAGCGCCGGCACCAGCACCTTCATCACCGCCTTCGGATAGGGCAGGCCGAGCGTGCGGGCGGCATCGATCAGCGTGAAGTCGAACAGCGACAGCGCCGCATAGACGGTCCGCACGACGTAGGGCAGCGTGATCACCACATGGGCGAGGATCAGGCTGACCCAGACGTCGCGAAGCCCGGCGGCGCGGAAGGTCTCCAGCATCGCGATGCCGATGACGAGGCCGGGCAGCATCAGCGGCGAGACCAGGAAGGTCACGATCGCGTCGCGCGCCCGGAACTGGCTGCGCAGCAGCCCGATGGCGCAGAGCGTCCCCAACGCCAGCGCGATCGCGGTCGAGAGCGCCGCAAGCTGCACCGATGCCGCGACCACCGGCCAGAGCTCGCGCGAGCGGCCCAGCGCCTGATACCAGCGCAGCGACCAACTCGGCGCCGGCAGGGTGAAGACCGCGCTGGAGCCGAAGGAGACCATCACCGTGACGACGAGCGGCGTCAGCAGGAAGACCACCGTGAAGGCCGCCAGTGTCCAGACGACGACGGAGGCGATGCGCTCGATCGCGGTCATGATGCTCCTCCCAGCCGCTTGGAGAGGGCCGCACTGCCGACCACGACGGCGACCGTCAGCATCAGCAGCACCACGGCGGTCGTCGATCCCAGCTGCTCGTTGCGCATGAACAGGAAGGAGCGGCCGGTCAGCGTCGCCAGCGTCTGGAAGCGGTCGCCGATCAGCAGGCTCGGGATCACATACATCGAGGCCGCCATCGAGAAGACGAAGGCGATGCCGGTGACGATGCCCGGCAGCGACAAGGGCAGCGCGACCTTGAAGAAGCGGTAGAGCGGCGAGGCGCCGAGCGTCGCCGCCGCCTCGCCGAGGCGCGGATCGACCAGCTTCAGCACCGAATAGATCGGCAGGATCATGAAGGGCACGAAGACATTCGCCGCGCCGATCACGAGCCCGGCCTCGGTGAAGAGCAGGCGTTGCGGCTCGCTCCACAAACCGAGCCCCGTCATCAATTGCGAGACCACGCCGTCGCGTCGCAGGACGATCTGCCAGGCGAAGGCCTTGACCACGACGCCGACCGAAAGCGGCAGGATGATCGCAACGAGGATGAGGGCTTGTGCGATGCCGCCGGCTCGCGCCAGCGCCAGCGCCGTCGGATAGCCGATGACGAGGCAGACCAGCGTGACCAGCACGGCGATGCGCACCGTGTTACAGATCACCGTCCAATTGAACGGATCGGACAGGAAGCCGGCGAAGGGGGTGAGGGAGGGCATGCCACCCACCATGATGCTGCGTCCGAGCAGGACGAGCAGCGGCACGCCATAGATGATCGCGAGATACAGAACCGCGGGCAGAGCGAGCAGGATGACGGGGTCGAGACGGCGCGCAGTCTTCATGAGGCCATCACGGGCGCAGGATAGATCAGCGTGTCCTCGACATCCCAGGACATGGTGAGCGTCGTGCCGGGGCCGGCTGCGGCCGGCAGGGCGGGAGCCTCGACCAGGATCTGCGCGCCTTCCGGCGCCTGGAAATGCAACTGCACCCGCGCGCCCTGGAAGGCGGCGTCCGCGAGCGGCGCCTCGATGCGATTGGCGCGGTCATGGTCGAGGACGATGCGCTCGGGCCTGACGCCGACGAGCACGGGGCTGCCCGGCAGGTAGTTGCCCCTGGCGCGCAGCAGGCCGGCAGCCGTCGCGACCGTCACGATGCCCCCGGCCGAATCCGTGACCTTGCCGGGCAGGCGGGTCGATAGGCCGACGAAGCCGAAGGCGAAGGGCGTGGCCGGCTTGCGATAGATCTCGGCCGGCGTATCGAGTTGCTCGATCCGGCCGCGATACATCACCGCGATCCGGTCCGACATCGTCAGCGCTTCGTCCTGGTCATGCGTGACGAAGATCGCGGTGGTGCCGACATCGCGCAGCAGGCGCTTCAGGTCGATCTGCATGGTCTCGCGCAGCTTGCGGTCGAGCGCGGAGAAGGGCTCGTCGAGCAGCAGCAGCTTAGGCCCGACGACCAGCGCGCGCGCCACCGCGACACGCTGCTGCTGGCCGCCGGAAAGCGCCTTGATCGAGCGATCGGCATAGGCCCCCATCCGGACGAGATCGAGGAAGCGCGCCACGGCGGGCGCGATCTCGGCTGAGGGAGCGCCACGCGCCTTCAGCCCGAAGGCGACGTTCTCGGCGACGCTGAGATGCGGAAACAGCGCGTAGCTCTGGAACACCACGCTGACGTCGCGCTTGTGCGGCGGGCGCCGCGTGATGTCCTCTCCGTCGAGTGCGACCTTGCCCTGGTCGGGCGCCATCAGCCCGGCCACGATGCGTAGCAGCGTGGTCTTGCCGCAGCCCGAGGGTCCGAGCAGCGAGACGAACTCGCCCCGGCTCATCGAGAGATCGACGCCGTCCAGCACGGTGGCGCTGCCGAACGTCTTCGCCGCTCCGGCGACGGAGAGGAAACCGTCAGCCATGCTCAGATCGCCATCTCGCGATCCCAGCGCTTGACCCAGTCGTTGCGCTGCGCGGCGACATTGGCCCAGTCGATCTGGTGGATCTTGACGTCGGCCCCGAGGCCCGCCGGCTTCGGCACGGCCTTGTTGGTGGCGAGCGAGAAGGTCGGGCCCGCCAGCCGGTTCTGCAGTTCGGCCCCGAGCAGTTCGTTGACATAGGCGAAGGCGAGTTCCGACTGCGGCGCGCCCTTGATCACCGCGATGCCCGACGGCATGGCGAAGACGCCTTCCTTCGGTGCAGCCAGGTCGATCGGCGCGCCCGCCGCCTTGCGCTCCAGCGCATAGGACGACATCGCCGGCCCGATCATCCAGGCCTCGCCCTGTTCGAGCAGATTGAAGGCCTGCGGCTGCTGCGTGTAGATTGTCAGCAGGTTCGGCTTGATCGAGGCCAGCTTCTTGAACCCGGCATCGGTGTCCTTCTGCACGCTCTCCATCGTGCCCCCAGTGAGCAGCCCTGCGACGAACAGCGACGGCAGGCCTTCGGTGTTCTGCAGCGACGGGATGACGATGCGGCCCTTGTATTTCGGGTCGAACATCTCGGCCCAGGAGGAGGGCGGGCTCTTCATCCCGCTCTTGCTGTAGGCGACGCCGAGCCAGGGCTGAAGGTAGTTCGCCCACATCCCGTCCATATGCGTCGAGCCGGGCAGGAGATCGGCGAGGTTCGGAGCCTTGGCGACTGTGAGTGGCTCCAGCAGCCCTTCCTTCACGGCCAGGATCATCACGGGATCGTCCATCTGGACGACCGACATGTACTGGCTGCCCTTGTTCTTCTGCATCTTCTCCAGGTTGACGAGGGAGCGAGTGCCTTCGAACAGCACCTTGCAGTTGTATTTCTTCTCGAAGGCCGGAACGACGATCTGCTCGACCCAGGGTTTGTGGCCGGCCGCGCCGCCGACGACGAGTTCCTTCGTCTGGGCGCGCAGAACGGCGGGCGAGGCGATCAGGGCCGCCGCGCCTGCGCCAGCCTTGAGCAGCGAGCGGCGGGTCGTCTTGCTCGTGAACAGCATGTCCATGGTCTGGCCTTTCAGCTTCGGCGCGCTCCGGACGGCGCGGATATCCGACAGCTTGAGCAACCGTTGTGCCAACTGGAGGGGAGGTTGCCGAAATCGGGATATATTATTTATTTTCAGATAGATGGTGATGTTTTCGGATTCATTGTCTTCGCTGGTGAGAGGCTCGTCGACGGGCGAAGAGGCGCTAATTTTGTGCACAATCGCTGATCGAATGTGCATAAAGGTTGGCATCTTGGATGCTATGATGAGGGTGGTTCCGATGCAGCCTTTCCGCTGTGCCGGATCGAAGGCGGATGGAAAAAAGCTCTGAGACGGCTGGAATGAACGAAGCGACGATTCACGCGATCCTGTCCCGCTTCCTCCTGGCCGGCGGCCTGCCGGGCGGGATGAAGCTCGGCGAGCATCGCCTGGCCGAGATCTTCGGGGTCAGCCGCGAGCGCATCCGCAAGGTGCTGCACCGGCTCGGCCATGAGCGCCTGCTGGAGATCGTCAAGAATCGCGGCGCTTTCACCATCGAGCCCGATTTGCGCGAGGGGCGCGTCGTCTACGAGGCCAGGCGCATCCTCGAAAGCGGCATGGTCGCGCATCTCGCCGACAACCTGACCGAGCCGCAGATGCTGCGCCTGCGCGAGCATGTCGACGCCGAGGCCGACGCGCTGCGGCGCGGCGACCAGCAGACCTGGCTAAAGCTTTCGGCCGAGTTCCATTACCTGCTGGCCGAGATGATCGGAAACCCGATCGTCCAGAGGCAGGCGCATGAACTCATCAACCGCACGCTGATGCTGGTGAAGCGCTACGAGACGACGGCGGGCTCGGCCTGTGGCTGCGAGGAGCACCGGCTGATCTTCAGGGCGCTGGCGGCCGGCGAGCGCAACAAGGCGGTCAAGGCGATGAGCAGCCATCTGTCTTTGGTCGAGACGAGGTTGCGGCCGATCGTCTGCGACGATGCGAGCCCGCCGATCGAGACGATGCTGGCGGAGGCCATTGCGGCGTTCCATGCGGACCGGGACGAAGCCGGCCGCGATCCCTCAGCGATGGCTGGGCCACACGAAGCCGTCCCGCACTGAACGCGCGGCGAGGATGCCGCAGCCGGGGGGCAATTGACGCTCCTGTGAGATTGCGCGGCCGGGCCGGGCGGCTATCGTCCCGCCCCTGGCCTTGCGTCGATTCCTCGGCGCCTGTGGCGTCCGTGGAGCTTTCGATGGCAGATCTTTCCGCATTTCCGATCACGGCCCGCTGGCCGGCGAAGCATCCTGACCGCATCCAGCTCTATTCGCTGCCGACGCCCAACGGCGTGAAGGTCTCGATCGCGCTCGAGGAACTCGGCCTGCCCTATGAGCCGCACACGATCAATATCGGCCAGAACGAGACCTGGGGGCCGGAATTCCTCTCTCTCAACCCCAACGGCAAGATCCCGGCGATCATCGATCCCGATGGTCCGGGCGGCAAGCCGCTTGGCCTGTGGGAATCGGGCGCGATCCTGATCTATCTCGCCGAGAAGACCGGCAAGCTCATCCCGGCCGATCCCGCCGCCCGTTACGAGACCATCCAGTGGGTGATGTTCCAGATGGGGGCGATCGGGCCGATGTTCGGCCAGCTCGGCTTCTTCCATAAATTCGCGGGCAAGGACTACGAGGACAAGCGTCCGCGCGATCGCTACGCGGCCGAGAGCAAGCGCCTGCTCGGCGTCCTCGAGACGCGGCTGGCCGGCCGCGACTGGATCATGGGCGAGGAATACACCATCGCCGACATCGCCTCGCTCGGTTGGGTCCGCAACCTCGTCGGCTTCTATGGCGCGGGCGAACTGGTCGACTATGCCAGCCTCAAGAACGTCCCGGCCTGGCTGGAGCGCGGTCTCGCTCGGCCGGCGGTGCAGCGCGGTCTGGAGATACCCAAGCGACCCTCATCCTCGGGCGGCCGATCGACAGGCGGCTGATTATCAGGCGGCTGATCATCAGGACTGCGTGCGAGGCAGCGTCCGCAGCGTGCGCACGGCGATCCCCTGCGCTTCCAGCGCGGCACGGCCGCCGAGCCCTTCGAGTTCGATGACGAAGAGGGCGGTCGTGCAGCGCGCTCCGAGCCGGCGCAGCAACTGGATCGAGGCGAGCGCCGTCGCGCCGGACATCAGACAGTCGTCAATGACGGCGACCGAGCGCTCCGCGAGCCTGTTGCCCTTGGACAGCGCGACGCCGCTGCCGAGTTCGTAATTTGGGATCACGCTTCGGACCACATCCGGCCGGAGCGAGCCGACCTTGCGAATGTCCACGAATCCGATGCCGCGCGCCAGGGCCAGCGCGCCAGCAAGGCCGATGCCGCCGACATCGATGCCGGCAAGAAGATCGACCTCGTCCGGCAGGCATCGTTCCAGTTCCCGGAAGGCGGCGGCGGCAAGCGCGCCGTCGCAGGTGAATGTGCTGATGTCGGGAAAGTCGATGCCGGGCGCGGGATAGTTCATCCACCGCCTTACATGCAGTTCTGCCAGCCGTTCGTCGGCTTCTGGGCGTGCCGCTTGCTGTTCCATGCTATCCCCCAACGATCCGGCCCGCTGTTCGAATCATGCCCGATGTGGGCGCCTCGCCCCCGGCCCGGTGACGGGCTCGCCGCATGCGCGGCGAGCAGGCTCGAAACGGTGGACCCGGATGATCACCATCTACGGCATCAAGAACTGCGATACGATGAAGAAGGCGCGCTCCTGGCTCGACGGGCGTGGGGTCAGCCACGCCTTCCACGACTACAAGGCGAGCGGCATCGATCGCGCCTCGCTCGAGCGCTGGGTGAAGGACCATGGCTGGGAGACGGTCCTCAACCGCGCAGGCACGACGTTCCGGGCTTTGCCGGACGCCGACAAGCAGGGCCTCGACGACGCCAAGGCGATCGCCCTGATGCTCGCGCAGCCTTCGATGATCAAACGCCCGGTGCTCGATCTCGGCAAGGGCCGGACCATCGTGGGGTTCAAGCCGGAGCTGTACGAAGCGGCATTGGGCTGAGCCGCCGGGGCTCGTCGTCCTGCCGCACAGGCGGGTCTGGACCACTGGTCTGCCCCTTTCGCCCGGCGACCGACTACGCTACCTCGCGGGCCATGACCGTTCAGCCTGACATCTCCGAGACTCCAGCGCCGCAGCCTGGCACGACCGACTTTACCTTTCATCTGCATGCCCGCGACGGCGCAGCCCGCACCGGCGAGATCAGGATGCCGCGCGGCGTCATCCGCACGCCGGCCTTCATGCCGGTGGGCACGGCGGCGACCGTCAAGGGCATGTATCCCGATCAGGTCAGGGCGCTCGGCGCCGATGTCGTGCTCGGCAACACCTATCATCTGATGCTGCGGCCGGGCGCCGAGCGCGTCGCCAGGCTCGGCGGTCTGCATCGCTTCATGAACTGGCCGCACCCGATCCTGACCGATTCCGGCGGCTTCCAGGTGATGTCGCTCGCCAATCTGCGCAAGCTGACCGAGGAGGGGGTGACGTTCCAGTCGCATATCGACGGCTCGAAGCACATGCTCAGCCCGGAGCGCTCGGTCGAGATCCAGAACCTGCTCGGTTCGGACATCGTGATGCAGCTCGACGAATGCGTCTCGCTGCCCTGCGAGGACAAGGTCGCGGAGAAGGCGATGCGGCTGTCGCTGCGCTGGGCGCAGCGCTGCAAGGAGGCCTTCGGCAATCCCGCGGGCAGGGCGCTCTTCGGCATCGTCCAGGGCGGGGCGGTGCCGCATCTGCGTGTCGAGAGCGCGCGCGAGCTCGCCGCCATGGACCTCAAGGGCTATGCCATCGGTGGGTTGGCCGTCGGCGAGCCGCAGGAGGTGATGCTGGCGATGATCGAGACGGTCGAGCCGCATCTGCCACAGGAGAAGCCGCGCTATTTGATGGGCGTCGGCACGCCCGGCGACATCGTCGAGGCGGTGCTTCGGGGCGTCGACATGTTCGACTGCGTGATGCCGACGCGCGCCGGCCGCCACGGGCAGATCTTCACACGCTTCGGCCGCATGAACCTGAAGAACGCCAAGCATGCCGAGGATCCGCGTCCGGTCGACGAGGCCTCGTCCTGCCCGGCGGCGAATGGCTGGTCGCGGGCCTATCTCCACCACCTCGTCAAGGCCGAGGAGATGCTCGGCAAGATGCTGCTGACCTGGATCAACCTGGCCTATTATCAGGAGCTGACGGCGGGGCTGCGCGAGGCGATTGCGGCCGGCCGTCTGGCCGACTTCGTCTCGGAGACGAAAGAGGGCTGGGCCAGGGGCGATGTTGCCGCCGAGCCCTGATCGATGCCGGCCGTGATCGATCCCTGGTTCCTGATGCTGGCCTTCAAGATGGCGAGCGCGGCGGCGGTCGTCGTCGGTTGTTCGCTGCTGGCCGAGCGCAGCGGGCCGATGATCGCGGCGATGATCGCGACCCTGCCGATCTCGGCGGGGCCGGTCTTCGTCTTTCTCGCGCTGGATCACGACGCGGCCTTCATCGGGCAGGCGGCGCTCGGCGGCATGACATCCAACCTAGCCAATGCCGGCCTCAGCCTCGCTTACGTGCTTCTGGCACAGCGCTTCGGCACGCTGGCCTGCCTCGTTGCGGCGCTGCTGGCCTGGACCGCCGTGCTGTTCCTGCTGCGGACGCTCGAGCCCTCCTTCGCCGTCATGATCGCCGCGACCATCCTGGTCTATGGCGGACTGCATCGGCTCTTCCGGCCCTATCTCGCCGCCCGGCCCAAACAGCCACCCGGACGTCCCTGGTATCTGATCCCGATGCGTGCCGCCTTCGTGGCAACGCTGGCCGGGAGTGTCTCGGCCGCCAGTGCGCATGTCGGACCGGCCTGGTCGGGCTCGCTCGCGGCGCTGCCGGTCGTGCTCAGCAGCATGATCGCGATGCTGCAGCCCAGGATCGGCGGGCCGGCGACGGCTGCCGTCATCGCCAATGGCGCGCTCGCGCTGATCGGGTTTGGATTGGCGCTCGCGGCCGTGCATCTGACGGCCGTACCGCTTGGCTCACCCCTCTCGCTGATGCTCGGGCTCGCGATCTGCGTCGGCTGGAACCTTGCTCTGATGCGTTTAAGCCGCCGCGCGCGCCGAGCGTCGCCATGAGGCGACGAACAACCCGCCGATGATCAGGGCGATCCCGGCCACCTGAAGACCGGTCGGGATCTCGCCGAGGACCGGGATGCCGAGCAATGTCCCGATGACGGGAATCGTCGGCGGGAAGCGCCCCGCCACTGCCGGCCCCAGCGCACGCGCGGCGAAGCTCCACAGCCAGAGTCCCAGGATGACGTTGAGCACGCCCTGATTGATGCCGTGCAGAACGATCACCCACCAGGGCGCGACGTCGAAGCCCCGGAAGAAGAACAGCGCGTAGAACGGCAGGTAGACCATCGACAGCACGGCGACCACGCTCGTCACTTTCAGCGCATCGAGGCGCCAGAGCTGGACCAGCAGCGGATACATGCCCCAGATCAGGCCGACGCCGACGAAGCAGAGATCGCCGAACAGGATCGAAGGGTTGGTGTGCGTCGTGCCGGCGATGCCGAGGCAGACCAGGCCGAGCAAGACGCCGGCGATGCCGAGAACGAGCTGGCGCGTGATCATCGCTCCGAACATGAGGACGCTGCCGATGATGCTGATCACCGTCACCAGTCCCGGCCCGATCGTCGCGCCATGCGCCGCCGGCGCATAGGTCACGCCGGTCAGCAGCAGGAAGCTCATCGGAAAGCCGCTCATCACGGCGAGCAGGATGCCGCGCCCCCAGCCGACGCCTCCGCAGGTCCCGACGCCGCTGGCGATGAAGCCGGGGAGCAGCAGAAGCCCGGCGATGCCGAAGCGCAGCGCCAGAAGGTCGTGCGAGGTCAGGCCATTGAGGACGGCATGGCGGCTGATGACGAAATTCGAGCCGAAGATCAGCATGGCCAGCACCATGCCGGCAAAGGCGAGACGCCAGCGCCGCGTCTCACGAACCTGCGTGGCTTCGGACAAAGGCGAGATCTGGTCCATGCCTCTGGTATCGCCCGGATGCCGGGGCGGCGTTAGAGCAGCGGCTGCATGACGCCTGCGCGCCGCATTCGCAGGCGCAGCATTCCCGGCTGCGGCCGGCCGGAAACAATTGGAGACGAAGCACCGCAATTGCTCCCAGCTTCGGCCGCGCTCGCGCCGGTCTGCCGGTGCTCTTCTGCTGGCGTTCAACGAGGAGCTTCGGACATGTCGGGTTCTGTCTTTGCGGCTGCGGCCGGCTTCCTGCGCGGTGTCGGCAATCAGGCGGCCGTCTCGGTGGCGGCCTCCGCCATCGCTGCCGCGGTGCTGGCGCTGCCGGGTGGCATCGCCCTGCCGTTCTTCGGAAGCGCTACGGAGCAGGTCGAGACGAGTGCGGTGGCCGCGGAGCGCTGGGTTTCACCCGTAGCCTCCGACGGGAAGATCCGCGACCGCCATCACGATGCGGTCTGGAGCGATACGCCGATGCGGGCAACGGATCTGCCCGGCCTCGTCAGCCCGGCAGCGATCGTGATGCCGATGGCGCTGGAATGGACGCAGCCGGCCACCGAGATCGCGGCCTTGCCGCAGGTCCGGCCGGTGACGGCCAGCGAACCCCGCGCCCGTGCCGTTCAGGCGCAGGCGCTCCCGCCCCGCAGGCCCGCCGTCGAACGTGCCGTTGTGGCCGCCGATACGGCGCCGCTCCAGATCGCCC
>DATDBB010000348.1:0-9707 GCA_036525085.1 Allobosea sp. | reverse complement strand
GAGGCCGACCGCAGCATGGCCCGCCATCGCCCCCGCGGAATGCGGAAACCGACAGGCAAGCCCCCGAACCGGCCCGCGCCGCGACCTGTCGGTGGGCGAAATGCTTGTTCGGGCATAAGATCGATCAAATGCGCTTAAAGAACGCTTAAGCGGGCGGATTCTTCTGAATCACTGCCCGCAACGGCGGCTTCATTTCTGGTTAGGAATTGAACCGCGCAGAATGGCGGTGATTCTCAGCTCTCTGGCGACTTCGGCACGGGCCGCGGCCGCCCCTCCTCGTCGATCGCGACGAAGGTGAAGGTCGCGTCCGTGACCTTCTCATGGATCGAGGTGCGGAAGCGCCTGGCCCAGGCCTCGACATGGATCTTCATCGAGGTCCGCCCGACCGCCTCGACCTCGGTATAGACGCTGAGCACGTCGCCGACCTTCACCGGCCGGATGAAGGTCATCGCATCGACCGCGATGGTGACGACACGGCCCTGCGCCCTGTCGACGCCGGCGATACCGCCGGCCGCATCCATGCGCGACATCACCCAGCCGCCGAAGATATCGCCATTGGCATTGGTGTCGGCCGGCATCGCGTTGATGCGCACCGTCAGATTGCCGCGTGGCGCCTCGTCCTGGGCAACTCCGGCTTCCGTCATGAAGATCTCCTTCCCGCCATTCCGTCGATCACGCATGCCTCAAGCCGCACCCAGCTCCTTGCGCACCAGGGCGGCGCCGGCGGCCAGTGCCGCGAGCTTGCCGTAGGCGACCTCGGAGGTCATCGGCGCCAGCCCGCAATTGGTGCAGGGATAGAGCTTCTCCGGCGCAACAAAGGCGAGCGCAGCGCGGATCGTGGCAGCGACCTCCTCCGGGCTCTCGATCGCATTGCTGGCGACGTCGATCGCGCCGGCCAGCACATCCTTGCCGTCGAGCAGCCTGATCAGGTCGAGCGGCACCTTGGAGTTGCGGCATTCCAGCGAGACCTGGTCGATCGAGCTCTTGGCGATCGCCGGGAAGGTCTGCTCGTAATGGCGCCACTCCTCGCCGAGCGTCGCCTTCCAGTCGATATTCGCCTTGATGCCGTAGCCGTAGCAGATATGGACCGCGGTCTTGACGGTCAGCCCCTGCGCCGCCCGCTCCAGGCAGGCGATGCCCCAATCCGGCACCTCCTTCATATAGACGTTGAAGGCCGGCTCATCGAACTGGATGACGTCGACGCCGAGCGCCTGCAGTTCATGCGCTTCCTCGTTCAGCACCGCCGCGAAGGCCATGGCGAGGTCCTCGCGGCGGCCGTAATGCTCGTCGGCGATCGTATCGACGATCGTCATCGGCCCGGGCAGCGTGAACTTGAGCTTATGGGTGGTGTGGGCGCGCGCGGCCTGCGCCTCCATGCTGTGGACCGGCCCCTTGCGCCGGATCGCCCCCGTCACGGTCGGCACCTCCGCCTCGTAGCGATTGTTGCGGATGCCCATGATCGTCTTCTTGTCGAAGTCGATGCCGGCGAGATTGGCGAGGAAGCCGTGCACGAAATGCATCCGCGCCTGTTCACCGTCGCCGACGATGTCGATCCCGGCATCCTCCTGCAGCTTCACCGACAGGATCGTCGCGTCGCGCCGGCCCTCCTGCAGGGCGACGCCCTCGAGCTTCCACGGCGCCCACAGCCGTTCCTGTTCGGCAAGCCAGCTCGGCTTCGGCAGGCTGCCGGCGATGGTGGTGAGAAGCATGGCGTGTCCTCGGGAGTCTTGTGGTTGCCGCCGACATCGGACGCGCCACGGGCTCGCGTCAAGTCTGCTGATCGTGCTTGCCACGTCGTTGCCATGGCCTTCGAGGCCATGGGTGCCTTGTCGAACCTCGCCAGCGGCCGCAGAGCGCTTGAGGTGCGGCGATGATGATCAGGCGGCGACCAGGGGCGCCAGTTCGGCATAGGCATCCGCCTTGGCCGCCTGTTCACGCGTCAGATCATAGCTGTTCTGGATATTGAGCCAGAAGCCAGCCGAAGCGCCGAGCACACGCTCGAGCCTGATCGCCGTATCCGCGGTCATGCCTGTCTCCGCCCTCAGGAGCTTGGTGACCCGCGTCGGCGGGACCTTCATGGCGCGCGCCAGGGCCCGGGCCGATATTCCCATCGGCACGAGAAACTCATGCTGCAGCATTTCACCGGGATGTGTCGTGATGCGTGGCATGCTGTGATCCCCTCAGTGATAATCCGTGATCTCGATCGCATGGGTCTGGGTGCCGTCCCATTTGAAACAGATGCGATACTGATCGTTGATCCGGATGCTCCATTGACCGGCACGGTCGCCCTTCAACGGTTCGAGCCGATTGCCGGGAGGCACGCGGAGGTCGTCCAGACGCGTGATGTTCATGACGCGATCGAGCTTGCGCAACGCGATCGCTTCGAAGCCGCGCCAGCGAGGATGGCAGATTCCGTCCTCGTAGAGCGCCAGCGTATGCTTGTCCGCAATGCGCTTCATGCGGCATGTTTCATAACATGAAACACGTCCACAACACAATGATGGCCGAACGCGCTTGGCGCGGGCCGATGCGGCCGCTGCCGGAAGGCGCCTGGAACTCGCTCCGGTTCTCGAACGCCGCGTCAGACGGCCGCCGGCGTGGACTGCCCGAGCGTCTTCCGCCGAGCCCGCATCATCAGCCAGCACACGATCGTCAGGTTGACGAGGTTCCAGGCCAGCCCGTTGAGGAAGGCGACGCGGTAGGAGGCGAAGGCGTCGAAGATCGCGCCTGAGACATAGCCGCCGAAGGCCATGCCGAGGATCGTCGCCGACATCACGATGCCGATGCGCATGCCTGCCTCCCGCGCCGGCAGGTATTCGCGGATGATCACCGCATACATCGGCACGATGCCGCCCTGGAACAGGCCGAAGATGCCGGTGACGATGAACAGCGAGGTCAGCCCGTCGAACCAGAGATAGAGGAAGAGCGCCAGCCCCTGCATCAGCGAGCCCAGCGCCAGCGTCGCCGCGCCGCCGATGCGGTCGGCGACGAAGCCCGAGCCGATCCGGCTGATGATGCCGAGCGCCAGCATCAGCGAGAGCATCTCGGCGCCGCGCGCGACGCCCTAGCCGAGATCGCCGCAATAGGCGACGATATGGACCTGCGGCATCGCCATCGCGACGCAGCAGCAGAAGCCGGCAACCGCCAGCAGCCATTGCAACTGGTTGGCCGAGAGGCCGAGATCGCCGCGAGCCCTCGCGCTCGCCGCCTCGTCGGCCGCGATGCTCGCCGCCGAGGGCCGGCGACGGAAGAAGCCGGCGAAGGGCAGCATGATGGCGAGCACCGCGATGCCGATGCCGATATGCGTCGCGCGCCAGCCATGGTTCGCCAGCCCCCAGGTGATGACCTGCGGCCAGATCACACCCGCCAGATAGCTGCCGGAGGCGCCGAACACGACCGCGAGCCCGCGATGTCGGCGGAACCAGTGCGAGAGATCCGCGATCAGCGGCGAGAAGCCGGCACCGCCGCCGACGCCGATGACCAGATGGATCAGCGCGAACTGCCACAGCGTCTGCGCCATGCCGGCGAGCATGTAGCCCGAGCCGAGCAGCAGCGCGCCCAGCACGATCGGCACGATGATGCCGTAGCGGTCGGCGATCCGGCCCATGGCGATGTTGCCGAAGCCGAAGCCGAGCATCACGCAGGTATAGGGCAGCGCTGCGCCAGCCCGCAGCGTGCCGAACTCGGCCTGCACCGAGGGCAGCACCACGACGACCGACCAGGTGCCGACGCAGGCTGCCGTGCCGACCAGCAGCGCGATCGCCAGCCGCAGCCAGGCATAGGATGAATCGGGCGCGTAGCGCTGATCCTCAGACGTCATGTTTCCTCAGGCGCCGGTTCACGGAACGGCGTTCTCTGCGCGAGGATTAGGCAGTGCGCCCGGCCCCGGCAAGCGCACCCGCAGCGGGGCGGGCCAGCGTCGATGTGAGGCCAAGCGCCAAATGCCCCGTCCTGCTGGGCCGCTCGTTCTCTGCAATGGACGTATCCTGCATGAGAATGCGCAGCGGTTCTCTTCCGGTTTCACCGGCGTGCCGCGCTTGCCTCGTCGGCCGCACGACGCCTCGCGACAGGCCCCTTGGCCGGGCGCAACACGGACAGGACAGGCATGGCGCGCGCCGCACTTTGGCCTTGGAACGGGACGAAGCTTTTGCCGGCTGGGGGCAGAACCGGAGGCTCCGACAATGGCAAGCTCAACCTATAAAGGTGCGCGTGACCACATCGCGGCGGCAGAACAGCTTGAAAAAGCTGCCCAATGTCATCGCGAGGCTGCTCGGATGTTTGAGAGCGGCGATACGCGAAAGGGAGCTGAGCAAGCTCAGATGGCCCAGAGCTGTCAGGCAAAGGCGCAACAGCATGGCAGCGCCGCAGCCCAGGCTGACAAGGAAGTTGGCCGTCAGCAGGGTTGATTGAAAAGCCTAGCGGTGCCCCCCTTCCAAGGGGGGCATCCACGTCCCGCGAGGGCGGGCCCGCAACCGCACCAACGACAGCGAGCCGCCGGCGCAGGTCTGAAGCTGGAGGCAGCGCAAACCGGTCCGTGAGCCCGAGAGAAAATGCGTTCTGTCCTACGCATACGCTACGCCTGCCAGGCGCGTCTCTGAGCACAGATACTAGCGAAAGATCGCCTCGCCCTGCTGGTCGACGAGTTGCTGGCCCTTGACCAGGGTGAAGTCGGTTGCCTCGGCCACGCCCGAGAAGCGGTCGGCCCGGACGAAGCGGTGGCTCTTCAGCTCGCCGTCGATCGTCTTCTCCACGACACCGCAAAGCTGCCACTGGCCGCCCTCCTGATAGGGCGTCGCATGGATGGTGAAGCCATTGTGCTCGATGCTCTTCTGGGGGCCGGCCGGCTTGTCCTCCGCCGCCTTGCGGCCGCCGAACAGGGTCTTCAGGAACGACATGAAACCTCCGAAGTCACGATGCCTCCTTATAGGCCAGGATCGCTGCCAAGGGGAGGCCAAGCGGAGACGACGTCCCGCTTGGTCCCGTTCGTCGTCCGGCTTGAAGAACGACGGCCGAATCCCCAGATTCGAGAAGTCCAGGGCGACCGCATGGCCCCTCGACGCCATGTTCGCCTCTCGCGGCCGCCCTCGACAGGGAGGTCGTCATGAGACTCATCAAGCTTCTTTCGATGGCATGGCTGTTTCTGGCCGCCCTCGGCATGGCCGGTGCCGCGCAGGCCCAGGCGCCGCGCGGCCCGCCCTGCGCCAATCGCACGCAAGTGATCGCGCAACTGAACATGGTCTTTGGCGAGAGGCTGATCGGCAGCGGTCTCGCCGACGGCGGTTTCGTCTTCGAACTCTTCGCCAGCCCGAGAGGCTCTTGGACCGTCTTTGCGACCACGCCGCAAGGCCTGAGCTGCTTCGTCGCCTCGGGCCAGGCCTGGGAGCCGTTGCCGGCGCCCGACATCTTCGCCGGACGTTGAATCCGGACGATGGCGCGGCTCACCCGGCCAGATGCAACACGACCTCGCGCCGATGCGGCCTCGCCCGGTGCTCGAAGAGATAGATGCCCTGCCAGGTGCCGAGGACGAGGCGCCCCGCCATCACCGGCACCGAGAGCGACACCGGCGTCAGCGCCGCCTTGATATGGGCCGGCATGTCGTCGGGCCCCTCGTCGCGATGGATCAGATAGGCCATCGCCGGATCATCCGCGGAGGGCACGAGCCTGCGGAAAAAGGCGTCGAGATCGACACGCACATCCGGATCGGCATTCTCCTGGATCAGCAGCGAGCAGGAGGTGTGGCGCACGAACAGCGTCAGCAGCCCGGCCGCGATCCCGGATTGCGCGACGAAGTCCTGGGCGCGGGCCGTGAACTCATGGAGCCCCGGCCCCTTCGTCTCGATCGGAAGGACGGTCTGGCTGAGCACCGGCCGGCTTCTAGCGCTCGGTCACGGCGAGCTTCGCGCCCAGCGCGACGAAGGCAGCGGCGAAACCCCGGCGCAGCCAGGCCATCACCGCCGGCCGGCTCACCACCTTGTCGCGCATTGCCGCAGCGAACAGCCCGTAGAACGCGAAGACGATGAAGGTCATCGCCATGAACACGGCTGAAAGCTCCAGCATGCGGGCCAGCGGCGACGGCTCTCCCGCCGCGATGAACTGCGGCAGGAAGGCGACGAAGAAGATCGAGAGCTTCGGGTTGAGCACATTGATCGCGATGCCGTCGCGCAGCACGCGACGAGTCGAACGCCGATCGGCCTTGGCCTCGACCTTGAGGGCGCCGTGCTCCTGCAGCGTCTGCCAGGCCATGAACAGCAGATAGGCGACGCCGGCATATTTCACGATCGCGAAGGCGAGCGCGCTCGCATGCAGTAGCGCCGCGAGCCCCAGCATCGCTGCGAGCAGATGCGGCACGATCCCCAAGGTGCAGGCGAAGGCTGCGAGCAGGCTCGCGCGCGACCCGCGCGTCAGCCCTGCCGCGATGGTGTAGAGCGCACCCGTTCCGGGCGAGGCCACGACGATCAGCGAGGTCAGCAGGAATTCGGGGGACATCTCGTCGGCCTCCGCACGGTCGGAATGCCAGAAGGGCTCAAGCCATCGGCAAGATCAAGGCCCACCACATCAACCCCGATGATGGATGCGATCAAACACTTAGGTATTGACCTAACTAATTCCATGCTGTTTGTTGGCCCCATGCTCGCAACCCAGCCCGCCCTCGACGAGACCTTCCGCGCTTTGGCCGATCCGACCCGCCGCGCCGTTGTGCAGGCGCTCGGCCGCGGACCGGCCTCGGTCAGCGAGTTGGCCAGGCCCTTCGAGATGGCCCTGCCGAGCTTCCTTCAGCACCTCAAGGTGCTGGAGGATTCGGGGCTCGTCACCACGGCCAAGACCGGCCGGGTGCGCACCTGCACCTTGCGGACCGAACCGCTGGCCGCCGCCGAACATTGGCTGGAGGCGCAGCGCTCGCTCTGGACCAGGCGCCTCGACCAGCTCGACCGGCTGGTGCTGCAACTGAAAGAACAGGAGGAAAATGGATGACCGACAAGCATGCGACCGTCTTCGACCCCGCTCTCGACCTCGAATTGAAGCGCGAGGTCGACGTGCCGCCGCGCCTGATCTGGCGCGCCTGGACGGAGCCGAAGCTGCTGATGCAATGGTTCTGCCCGCTTCCGTGGAAAACGACGGAGTGCGAACTCGACTTGCGCCCAGGTGGCAAGTTCCGCACCGTGATGGAAGGCCCCAATGGCGAGAGGCACGACAACACCGGCTGCGTGCTGGCGGTGATCCCGGAGAGCTTCCTTGCCTTCACCGATGCGCTGGGGCCGGGCTATCGCCCGCTCGGCGGCGGCTTCATGAGCGCCTCGGTGCTGATCACCCCGACCGCCACGGGCTCGCTCTATGTCGCCCGCGCCCTGCACAAGGACGCCGACGGCAAGAAGCAGCACGAGGAGATGGGCTTCCACCAGGGCTGGGGCACGGCGCTCGACCAGTTGGTGGCGCTGGCGAAGGGGCTCTGAGCCACAGCGCGCGCTCGGCGCGGATTCAAGATATGAAAAGGGCGCCTCGGGGCGCCCTTTGCGTTTTTACTTGCCCAAGCGGTACTGCGCGGTCCGCAAATCCCTCAATGGCTCACTTCAAATGGACCATCACGCGGGCCCGCATAAATTTCCGTGCAGCCGCAGAGGTCGCGATCTTCAAGCCGCATCCGACAGCGCGGCCTTCAGCCGAAAGCGATCGATACCGGCAACGACCGCGATTCCGGCAAGATAGGCCGCGATATCGGCCCAGGCGAAGAAGCGGCCGATCAGCAAGACGCCCAACCGGGTTGCCCGAAATTCGTCCAGCCAGGATTGGTGCCAGAGTTGGCTGAACTCGATCAGCACCGCGATACATGACGCCACGAGAGCGACTGCGACCGGCCGCCAGCTAGGGAGAAGCCATGCGACTAGGCAATAGACCATGGCACCCCAGAACAGGGAGCCGAGATATTTCGCGACGATTGGCGACCAGCCGATGCCCGGCAGCCGCGTCGTCAAACCGATCGCGATGACGAGGATCGCAGTGAACGCAAGCGCGGCGCGCCGTGTCGATCGGAAGGTCATCATCGCTGTTCAAAAGGCTGAGGCCGGTTGATCAGCGTCACCAACGTATAGCTGATGATCAGCAATAGGAACCAGGAGCCGAGCTTTGCGAAGGACACCATCGACCAACCCTGCAATTGGGATGGGTAGAGCCAGGTGCGGGTGAAGGTGCCGATGTTCTCCGAGAACCAGATGAACAGCGCGACCAGGAGCAGTCCCAGCAGCAGCGGCATCGAGCGATGCACGTGCCAGACCTTGAAGTAGATCCGCGTACGGGCGAGCAGGCCTCCGGCAAGCACGAAGAGCCCGATCCGAAAGTCGGCGATGTAGTGATGGGTGAAAAAGTTCACGTAGATCAGGATACTGGCAGCGATCAGCGCCCAGCGTGGCGGATGATGGGCGAACCGGAAGTCGAACAGGCGCCAAGTGCGACAGAGGTAACTGCCAATACACGCATACATGAAGCCGGTGAACAGTGGCACGCCGCCGATGCGGAAGAAGCTCGGTTCCGGATAGATCCAGGAACCGACGGCCGTCTTGAAGATCTCCATCACCGTGCCGACAACATGGTAGATGAGGATGACCTTGGCTTCCTCGGCCGTCTCGAGCCGGGTTAGGATCAGCCCGGCCTGAACCGCGAGCATGCTCAGGAACAGGAAGTCAAAGCGCGCGAGTGCGGCATCTCGCGGATAGAACAGATAGGTCGTGATCAGCAGGACGACGATGATCCCACCGAATAGACAGGCCCAAGCCTGCTTCATGCCGAAGCGAAGGAACTCATAGAAGCCGGACGCCAGCGGCCGGCCTGCGATGCGTTCGCTCAGACGGTTCTCGTAATCGATGAACCTAGCAAGCGGCGGCCAAGTCGCCGCAGCGCTCTCTGCGGGGGCGCGCATTCCCGACATCGTCATGTGCGCCCCCGGAAGAACCGGATCGATTAGTTATCCAGGAAGCTCCTGAGCTTCCGGCTGCGGCTCGGATGCTTCAGCTTCCGGAGCGCCTTCGCCTCGATCTGGCGGATGCGCTCGCGGGTCACGCTGAACTGCTGGCCGACCTCTTCGAGCGTGTGGTCGGTGTTCATCCCGATCCCGAAGCGCATCCGCAACACGCGCTCCTCGCGGGGGGTGAGGGAGGCGAGCACGCGGGTGGTGGTCTCCTTGAGGTTGCCCTGGATGGCGCTCTCCAGCGGCAGGATGGCGTTCTTGTCCTCGATGAAGTCGCCCAGGTGGCTGTCTTCCTCGTCGCCGATCGGCGTCTCGAGGCTGATCGGCTCCTTGGCGATCTTCAGGACCTTGCGCACCTTTTCCAGCGGCATCGCCAGCTTTTCGGCCAGCTCTTCCGGGGTCGGCTCGCGGCCGATCTCGTGCAGCATCTGGCGGCTGGTGCGGACGATCTTGTTGATCGTCTCGATCATGTGCACCGGGATGCGGATGGTCCGCGCCTGGTCGGCGATCGAGCGGGTGATCGCCTGACGGATCCACCAGGTGGCGTAGGTCGAGAACTTGTAGCCGCGGCGGTACTCGAACTTATCGACCGCCTTCATGAGGCCGATGTTGCCCTCCTGGATCAGGTCCAGGAACTGCAGGCCACGGTTGGTGTACTTCTTGGCGATGGAGATCACGAGGCGCAGGTTGGCCTCGACCATTTCCTTCTTCGCCTGCCGGGCCTCGCGCTCGCCCTTCTGCACGGTCT
>DATDBB010000347.1:0-14745 GCA_036525085.1 Allobosea sp. | reverse complement strand
GAGAGCCATATCCGCATGATGGCGGCGGCGCAGCCCTTCATCTCGGGCGCGATCTCCAAGACCATCAACATGCCCAACGAAGCCACGGTCGAGGACTGCAAGAGCGCCTATATGCTCTCGTGGAAGCTGGCGCTGAAGGCGAACGCCCTCTATCGCGACGGCTCCAAGCTCTCGCAGCCGCTGAACTCGGCGCTGATCTCGGACGAGGACGAGGACGCCGACGACGCCGTCGAGGCACTGGTCGCAGCCCCGATGGCGGCGCGCGCCACCCAGATCTCGGAGAAGATCGTCGAGCGCATCGTCGAGCGCATCGAACGCAAGCGCGAGCGCGAAAAGCTGCCCGACCGCCGCACCGGCTACATCCAGAAGGCGGTGGTCGGCGGCCACAAGGTCTATGTCCATACCGGCGAATATTCGGACGGGCGCCTCGGCGAGATCTTCATCGACATGCACAAGGAGGGCGCTGCCTTCCGGGCGATGATGAACAACGTCGCCATCGCGGTCTCGCTCGGCCTGCAATACGGCGTGCCCCTGGAAGAGTATGTCGAGGCCTTCACCTTCACCCGCTTCGAGCCCTCGGGCTTCGTCGCCGGCAACCAGTCGATCAAGAACGCGACCTCGATCCTCGACTATGTCTTCCGGGAGCTCGCGATCTCCTATCTCGGCCGGCACGACCTCGCCCATATCGACCCGAGCGAGATCGGCCATGACGTGATCGGCGGCGGCGTCGGACAGGACAAGGCGCCCGAGACGATCACGCCGATCACCTCGACCCCACTGGCCTCGACCGGCTTCCGCCGCGGCAAGCCGATGAACTTCCACGCCATCCAGGGCGGCGCCGGCGCCCCTGCCCCTCTCGAAACGGTGGCGCGGTCCGCTTCGAATGTCACGGCCTTCGCCACGGCAGGCGCCACCGCGCTGAAAGAAGAGCCGGAAGCTTACGGCGAAGCCGAGATGGCAAAGCTCGGCTTCTCGGCCCCGGCCGCCCAACCCAGCGCATCCGAGCGTCGCGCCGAGGCGATCATGAAGGGCTATGTCGGCGACAGCTGCGGCGAATGCGGCAACTTCACGCTGGTCCGGAATGGGACGTGCCTGAAGTGCAACACGTGCGGTTCAACGACCGGGTGCTCCTAGTTATTCCGAGTGAATGGTTCTCAGGCGCACAAGGATTGGCACCGCGAGGCGCTAACTTGGCACCTAGAAGCACAAAAAATGGCACTAGCTGAGGATTGGTACCTGCTCGGATTGTCCGAGCTGCCGATCCACAACCGGGGTGACGCTGATTGTTCCACCCTGGTTGATGTGAAGGCGCTCCCGAAAGATGGCCGTTTTGACCCAAAGCGCGCCTCGATGTGACCGGAAGAGCGCCGCACCTCGAAATACCGCGCCGCTAACCAGCGGCGAGGTCTTATTTCAAAGACGGCTGTTGGATACGCATTGATCAGCGACTTCTAGAACGCGACCGCCCCATGTGGGAGAGAGGGGCATAGTGTTGCCGCGATTGTCGGTCGAGTTCAGCAATCTGCTTCTGGACGCCCGGCCTTACCGGGCGTCCAGCCCGCGTTTGAGATGTCCCGATCACAGCTCGCTACCAAGGTCGGTCGTCTCCCATCGCCAACGTGTTGCCGCTGATCGGCCTTTGGCCGTTGATCACCGAGCTCCCTCCCCCCATTGAGGTTCGGCGCGATGTCGTGCCTGAGAAAGGCACCCACGGTCGCCAGGTGCGTACTGCGCGGGCCGAACTTCCCAAGATGGCGCGATCTTGCCCGGAAATGCAGCATGAATGTCCATCGCAGACGGGGAGCAAGGGCTCATGCTCGACACGTAGCGGATGCCGCCTTAATGCAGATGACGGAGCCACTAAGGCCTGCCAAGATATCAGCTGGGCTACCCTTTTCGACCTTTGTTCGGCGACGCGAGACACGATCCTGGGAAATACGGTTGAACTGGCACTTCGCGAGAATTGGCAGCGCCTGTTCGGCTACGCGTTCCGGCTGAGCGGCAGCCGTGAAGCGGCAGGCGACCTGCTGCAGTCCTGCGCGAGCAAGGCGCTCGCCAGCCACGCGGTGCCTGTCGAACCATCGCAGGCGCGCGCTTGGCTGTTCAAGGTCCTACGCAACTGCTGGATCGACGATCATCGCCGGTTTTCGGTGCGTGCAATCGAGGGCCCTGCCGAGATTTGGACCCAGACGCCCTGGGATTGCAACGATCGGCTCATTGCGGAAATCACCGTCAAACAGGCCCTGGAGAAGATTGAACCAGCTCATCGTGAGATCGTGGAACTGGTCGATATCGCCGGCTTCCGCTATGCGGAAGCCGCTGAAATCCTTGACCTGCCCGTCGGCACGGTGATGAGCCGCTTGAGCCGCGCACGTCTGGCGATGCTGGCTCTGATCGAGGGGCACAACGTTATGCCGATTGCGGCCGGTCGGCGTCGTGCGAGGTGAAGACGAGATATGACGGGTAGCCCGCCAGTGAGCTGGGAAGCGCTCAATGCCTATGTCGACGGCGAGCTCGCGCCGGCGGCGGCGGCAGATGTCGCAGCCGCCATCGCGCTGGACCCCGATGTCGCCGCCCGCGTCGCCAGCCTGTCGCGCTTGCGCGCCACGACGCGGAACCTGCCGCAGGATGTGAGCACGCAAGGACTTCGGCTGCCGGGCAGGAAGCAGGCCTTCTCTGTACGATTCGCAGCGCTCGCGGCATCGCTTGTCGTCGTCGGAGGCATTGGCGCTGCGATCTGGTCATTCTCCTGGGCACCGGAGGATGGCGGGCCGCTTTTGGCGGCCGTCGACGCGCATCACGCCTGGCTTGCTGATGCAAAGCCAGCTCAAGACAGCCGGCTGCAGGTCGCGATGGCCAACGCAAGCGCCACCGCCCTTCCGGATCTGGCGCCGGCGTCGCTGACGCTCGTCTATCTGTCGCTCGACCCGGCGATCCGTAAGGGCGGTGGCGTCCTTGCCGGCTATGTTGGCCCCAATGGTTGCCGGGTGGGGCTCTGGATCGCCCCTCATCATGGCCCGGCCCATCCGCAGCCTGTCGCCGATGATCGCGACGGGCTGATGATCCGCCGCTGGAGCGGAGCCGGCGCAGACTATGCACTGCTCGGCCGCGACATCGACAGCCTTCGGCTGGATCGGATCGCCGCCCTGGTCGCGAAGCTGATCCGGATGGACCCCGTTCTTCCTCGGGAACAGATCGCTGCGCTGGACGAAGCGCGCAGCATCTTTCCCGCCTGCACGGGCTGATTTTTTTTAATTTTTGGTTCGGCCTGGAATAAACTGACGGCTTCACGCGTCGTCTCTCATGAGGAACATGTCCTCGGGAGAAAACGCCATGCTCAACGAAGCACATTCGCGGGATGCCGCGACACATTCAAACCAGAGCGATGCCGACCGTTGCGAAACCGTCCAGACCTCGCGCCGAAGCCTTTTGCTCGGCGGTAGCCTCGTCTCGCTGGGTGCGGCCGCCGGCCTGGGCCTGCCTCTCGGCGGTGGAAGTTCCGGCCTGACGTCTACTGCATCGGCTCAGGGGGCACCAGCATCAGGCGCCGCCCCGAAGGGACCGCAGCCCCTCGACTATCCCGGCAAGGACAAAGGCCTCGTTTTGCTCGGCGACCGGCCCCTTGTGGCCGAGACGCCCGAGCGTCTGCTCGATGATGACACCACCCCTATCGGAAAGTTCTTCGTCCGCAACAATGGTCAAGTGCCTGATGAGGCGAAGAATGCCGAGGCCTGGACGCTCAAGGTCGAGGGCGAGGTCGACAAGCCGCTGACTCTGACCGTTGCCGAGCTGAAATCGCGTTTCCCCGCGCAGACGATGCGGATGGTGATGGAGTGCGGCGGCAATGGCCGCTCCTCCTTCCAGCCGCCCGGACGCGGCAACCAGTGGACCAATGGCGGCGCCGGCTGCGCGGAATGGACGGGAGTGAAGCTTGCCGACGTACTGAAGGCGGCTGGCCTGAAGGACAGCGCGAAGTTCACCGGCCATTACGGCGCCGATCCGCATCTCTCGGGCGATGTAGGTAAGGATGCGATCTCGCGCGGCATGCCGATCGAGAAGGCACTCGAGCCCCATTCGATGATCGTCTGGGCGATGAATGGCGAACCGCTCCCGCATATCCACGGCGGGCCGCTTCGGCTGGTCGTGCCAGGCTGGCCGGGTTCGCTCTCGTCGAAATGGTTGACCCGGGTTCTTGTCCGCAAGGATCCCCATGACGGCCAGGGCATGGGCGGCACCTCCTATCGCCTACCGACGGTTCCGGTCGTTCCGGGCTCCAATGTCGACGGCAAGACCAATTTCGCAGACATGACCTCAATGCCGGTGCGCTCGATCATCACCGCGCCGGCGAACGGCGCCCGGCTGGCGGCCGGCACGCATCGGATCCCGATCCGCGGTGCGGCCTGGGCGGGCGACCACGACGTCCACAAGGTCGAGGTCTCATTCGACGCCGGCCAGCGCTGGCAGGCGGTCGATATGGCCAAGCCGAAGAACCGCTATGACTGGGTCCGCTGGACCGGCACAATTGCGCTACCAAGCGACGGTTATTTCGAGATCTGGGTCAGGGCGACCGACTCACGCGGTGTCGCCCAGCCGCATGTCGCGACCAACTGGAACCCGCAAGGCTACGGCGCGAATGCCCTGCACCGCGTCGCCGTTCTGGTGGGCTGAGGCATGCCAATCAGGATCAGATCTCTGGCGGCCGCAGCAGCGGCCGCCCTTGCGGGCGCCTTCCTTGCCACCGCATCCGCGCAGACACCGACTGCGATCGACGAGACGCCGGAATCGCTGCCGGATTTTCCCGGCCGCGATGAAACCTTCGGCTACTGCGTCGGCTGCCATTCCTTCAAAGTGGTGGGACGGCAGGGCATGGATCGGGGCCGCTGGGACGACACGCTGAGCTGGATGACCGAGAAGCACGCGATGCCTGCGCCCGATGCCGAGATGCGCAAGGTGCTGATCGACTATCTGGCGCAGGCCTATCCCATCAAGGCACCGTCACAGGCCGGCGGCTGGGTCAGTCCCTTCGCGCCAAAGCCGTGAGGCGAATCCTGGCTTGATCCCGATGTCGGAAATTGCGCTTGGTATCAGGACCAACAGGGCATTTTCGGGCGCATGTCGGCCGTGCACGCAGTAGCAGGTCAGTCGCGGGCGAGACGTCGGCACGAGCGACGGACGACCAGTTCCACCGGCAAGACCTGCTGCTTCTCCACCGTCTGACCTGCCACCATGGCCATCAACGTCCTCGCGGCGAGGTTGCCGATGCGGCCAGTGGGAACATGGACCGTCGTCAACCCGGGTGAGACATGCGCTGACATGTCGAGCCCGTCGATGCCGACGACGCTGAGATCATCGGGAACGGCCATGCCGCGGGCATGCGCCTCCTCAAGGCAGCCGATGGCGAAGAGGTCGATGCCGCCGATCAGCGCCGTGGGACGGTCGTCGAGGTCGAGCAGCATCGCGCATCCGGCTCGCCCGCCTGCGAGGGTCAGCGACTGTTCGACGACGAGCGTGTCTGGCAGCGACAGGCCGGCCTCCTCCAGCGCCCTTCTTGCGCCGGCGAGCCGCGCCCTCTGGCGATCGTTGAACTGCAGATGACCGACGATCATGCCGATCCGGCGGTGGCCCAGGCTGATCAGGTGCTCGGCGGCCAGCCGGCCCGCCATGGCATTGTCGATGGTGACAGCCATGAAATGGCCATCGCCACACCAGGTCAGCACCACCGGCAGGCCCGAGCTGCGCAGCAGGGCCGTCGTCTCCGGCGCCCGTTCGGCCCCAACCAGCATCAGCCCGTCGACGCCGCGTCCCAGCAGGGCGCGCACGGCCTGCGTCTCGGCGGCGGGGCTGGCCTCGTGCGAGGCGACCAACAAAAGATAGCCTGACTGTGCCAGCGTCGCCTGCATCGCCTGGAGGGCGCGGGCGAAGATGGCGCTATCGAGCGTGGGAACGATCGCGCCAATGGTCATCGACCGGCCGGATGCGAGCGCCCTCGCCGCTCCGTCGGGCAGGTAGCCGAGGCGCTGGGCACTGGCCCTGACCCGGGCGAGCGTTTCCGGCGACAGAAGCTCGGGTTGGGCGATGGCACGCGACACGGTCGCGGCGGACACGCCCGCATCCCGGGCCACATCGCTCAGCTTGATGCGCGTTGCGCTCACCATCGTCATCCTGAAAGTTCTTTCATCCGATCTAGGCCCATATCGCCCTCGACGGCAAGCCGGACTGCCCGGAAAGCGCGCGTTAACAGATAGCGTTGACACGCAGTCGATGTTCTGGAACGTTGAGTGAAAGCGCTTTCATCAGAAGAGCGCATCGGGAAACGCCATGATCGGACGACGCGGATGGATCGGCCTGGGCTCGGTGGCAGCTATGCTGCTGCTGTGGTTCGGGCTAACCACGGCGACGGGCCTGGTGTCGCCCGGCCGCTTCCCCTCACCTACCGATTTCTGGCTGTCGCTGAAGCAGATCACGACGCGTGGCTATGCCGGCGGCGGGCTTGCGGCCCATGCGCTGCAGAGCGTGAAGCTGGTCGTGATGGGCTTTCTCGTCGCGATCGCCACCGGCGTGCCGCTCGGCCTCTGGATGGGGTGGGACAGACGGGCCGAGGCCGCGATCAACCCGATCTTCCTGATCATCCGGCCGATCCCGCCCTTGGCCTGGATCCCGCTCGCGATCCTCTGGCTCGGCCTCGGCGACGGCGCCAAGATCATGGTGATCTGGTTTGCCGCCTTCGTGCCTTCGGTGATCAATTCCTTCGCTGGCGTGCGCAACATCGACCGCCCGATCATCGAGGCCGCGCAGATGCTGGGCACGCCTTGCTGGCGGATGATCACGGAGGTGATCGCGCCGGCCGCCGCCCCGATGATCTTCACCGGTCTGCGCCTGTCGCTCCAGGCCTCCTGGACCACGCTGGTCGCGGCCGAACTCGTCGGCGCGCTCGCCGGCATCGGCTTCGTGCTCAACATGGCCCAGCAGGACATCTATCCGGGCATGATCCTGGTCGGAATGGTGACGGTCGGCGTGCTCGGCTGGGCGACGACCTATGCGCTCGGTCGCGTCGAGCGCCGCGCGCTCGCCTGGAACGTGGCGGGGAGGGATTGATGCAGACAATCCCGCTTCGCATGAGCGAGAAATGCGCCTGGGGCGCGCTGGGCCTCGTCGGCTTCATCGGGCTCTGGGCAGCACTGTCGGCCTTCGGCATCGTGCCGCGCCAGTTCCTGCCCTCCCCGCTCGATGTCCTGACCCGCTTCGTCCACCTGCTGACCAACCCTTTCGCGGGGGCGACGCTGCCGCAGCACCTGGCCTCGAGCTTCCAGCGCTATGCCTATGGCGTGCTGCTGGCGGCCTTCATCGGGGTGCCGCTCGGCCTGCTGATGGGCTGGTTCCGCTGGCTCGACGATGTCGTCACCCCGCTCTTCGACGGTTTGCGCTTCATCGCACCGATCGCCTGGGTGCCCTTTGCCGCTTTGTGGTTCGGCGTCGGCATCGGCGGGCCGATCCTGATCATCTTCGCCGGCGCCTTCCCGCCCTGCCTGATCAATGCCTATCGCGGCGCCCGCTTTGTCGAGCCGCGGCTGATCGAGGCGGCGCGCATGCTCGGCACCGGGCATCTGCGGATGATCCTGGAAATCCTGCTGCCGGCGGCGACGCCCTCGATCGTCTCGGGGCTGCGCGTCTCAGCCGGCCTCGGCTGGCAGTCGCTGGTCGGGGCGGAGCTGATCGTGGCGGCGGCCGGGGTCGGCTTCATGATGGTCCAGGCCCAGGCCAATGTCGCGACCCCGACCGTGATGGCCGGCATGGTCGCGATCGGCCTCGTCGGCATGGCCATCGACGTGATGCTGCGGCAGGGCGAAGCCTGGCTTCGCCGCCGTCGCGGCCTCCAGGCGTAAGGGAACGACGACGATGGGTTCGATCCGTTTCGACAAGGTCGACAAGGTCTTCGGTCCGGTGTCGGGCGGCGTGAAGGCGCTCGACGACATAAATCTGGAGATCGCCGACAAGGAGTTCGTCGCGATCGTCGGCCCCTCCGGCTGCGGCAAGACGACCTGCCTGCGCATGGTCGCCGGCTTCGAGCCGCCCAGCGCCGGCATCGTCAGCGTCAACGGCAAGGCGGTGACGGAGCCCGGCCCCGATCGCGCCGTGGTCTTCCAGCAGTTCGCGCTGTTTCCGTGGAAGACGGTGCGCGAGAACATCGAACTCGGCCTGCGCAACAAGAACCTGCCCAAGGCTGAGCGCGACGGGCTGGTTGCCGGTGCGCTCCAGTTGATGAACCTCGAGAGCCATGCCGATGCCTTCCCGCATCAGCTCTCGGGCGGCATGCAGCAGCGCGTCGCCATCGCGCGGGCCTATGTCCTCGACCCGGAAGTGCTGCTGATGGACGAGCCCTTCGGCGCGCTCGACGCGCAGACGCGTGTCGTCATGCAGGAGGAGTTGGTGCGGCTGGCGCGGGTCAATCCCCGCACCGTGCTGTTCATTACTCATGCCGTGGAGGAGGCCGTCTATCTCGCCGACCGGGTGGCGATCATGACCCGCCGGCCGGGCCGCATCAAAAAGGTGCTCGACATCCGCTCGGTGCGACAGGCCGAGAACTGGGACCGGCATGAGCGCATCGAGGATGTCATGGATCTCGAATCCTTCGTCCACCTGCGAACCCAGATCTGGAAGTCGCTGCGCGAGGAGAAGGGCGCCCATGCGGTCTGACCTCGCCACGCTGCCGCGCCTGGCGCGTGATCTCACCGAGCCGGAGCCGATCCCCGAGGCGGGCATCGCGCGTGCCGTCGAACTGATGCGCTCGGGCCGGCTGTTCCGCTATGGCGAGATGGGTGCCGACCAGAACGACGTCGCCTTGCTGGAGCAGGAGTTCGCCGCCTTCGTCGGCCGCCGCTACTGCGTCGCGGTCAATTCCGGCGGCGCCGCTTTGTGCCTGGCGCTCAAGGTGCTGGACCTGCAGCCGGGCGAGCCGGTGCTGATCAACGGCTTCACGCTGGCGCCGGTGCCCGGCGCGATCCTGCACGCCGGCGGCCGGCCGGTGCTGGTCGAGGTCGGCCCCGATTACGTTATTGATTGCGAGGACCTGCGGGCCAAGGCCCGTGCCTCGGGCGCCCGCATCCTGCTGCTGTCGCATATGCGCGGGCACATCGCCGACATGGATGCGGTGATGGCCGCCTGCGACGAACTCGGGCTGCTTCTGGTCGAGGATTGCGCCCATGCGCTCTGCGCCGCCTGGGGCGGACGCGCCATCGGCACCTTCGGGGCGGCGGCGGCCTTCAGCGCCCAGACCTACAAGCATCTCAACGCCGGCGAAGGTGGTTTCCTCGTCCTGGACGATGACGACCGCATCGCCCGGGCGATCCTGCATTCGGGCAGCTACATGCTGCACGCCCAGCATCGCAGCGCGCCGCCTCCAGAGGTGATCGCCGCCTGGGAAGAACAGACCCCCAATTTCAGCATGCGGATGACGGCGCTGGCCGCCGCGCTGCTGCGGCCGCAACTGCACGACCTGCCGCGCCGCGCCGAGCGCTGGAACGCCATCCATGACCGGATCGGCGCGGCCATCGGGCGCAGCCAGCATGTCCGGCTGCCGCCGCGCTCGCCCAAGGAGCGCTATGGCGCGACCTCGGTCCAGTTCTCGCTGATCGGATTCGAGGACAGCGAGATCGCCGCGGTGCTTGATCGCTGCACCGCCCGCGGCCTGCCGATCAAATGGTTCGGGGCCGGCCGGCAGCGTGGCTTCACCAGCGCGCCACGCCATTGGCGCTACGCCGGTGAGCAGGGCGCGATGGCGCAAACCCACGCCATCCTCGCCGGACTTTGCGACATTCGCACGCCGCTTTCGCTGACCGATGAGGATTGCGACCTCGCCGCCGAGATCCTGCGCGAGGCCATCGAGACCGTCGTCTCCGCGCGGGCGGAGACAGGGAAAACCGGGCCAGCCGCAACAGGCTGAGACCGGGCCAACGACAACAGGGAGAGACGAAGATGAAACGCATCATTGCCGGATTGGGTATCGCCGCTTCGCTGGCTGGCGCCGCCCCCTCGCCCAGCCAGGCGCAGACGGCCATCAGCGTCAGCTACCAGCCCTCGCTCTACTGGGCCCTGCCCTTCCACTACGCCACCGTCAAAGGCTGGTGGAAGGATGTCGGCCTGACGCCGAACTTCTCGACCTTCCCGGCCGGCGCGCCGCAGATCGCGGCCTCGGCCGCCAAATCCTGGGATGTCGGCGGCACCGGCTCGGTTCCCGCCGTGCTCGGCGCGGTGCGCTTCAACATCCTGACCATCGGCATCACCAATGACGAGTCGAAGACCAATGCGATGATGGTGCGCGGCGACAAGTTCGACGCGATCAAGGCCGATCCCAAGCTGCTGAAGGGCCAGAAGCTCCTGCTCACCACCAATTCGACGGTGGATTACGCCGCCCGCAAATGCCTGACCAAGTTCGGACTGCAGAACAACGACATGCAGTTCGTGAACCTCGGCCAGGCCCAGATCATCACGGCGATCACCTCCAACAATGGCGATGTCGCCGGCGTCTGGGCGCCCAACACCTACACGCTCGAGGAACGCGCCAACGCCAAATATCTCTGCTCGGGCGCCGACGCCGACGCGATCGTCCCCGGCGCGCTGATCGTGCGTGGCGATTTCGCCAAGGAACGGCCAGACGACGTGGCGAAGTTCCTCGCCGTCTTCCTGCGCGGCTGGTCCTGGGCCAAGGCCAACCCGGCCGAGGCGCGCACGCTCGCGCTCGACTTCTACAAGCAGGGCGGGCTCGAAGTGACGCCCAAGGCGATGGATCAGGAGTTCGCGCTCCGGCCGACCTTCGGCCTCGACGAGCAGCTCAAGCTGATGGCGCGGGCCTCGGGGGCCTCCACCGTCGATGGCTGGTTCTCCGAGATCGGCAAGTTCATCACCGAGGTCGGCACGATTCCCGCGAACCCTGACGCCAAGAGCTACGTCACCGACGACTTCCTGAAGCGGGTCGCCGCCGACCCCAAGCTCAAGGCCTTCGCGACCGAATTCGACACGAAGTAGCTCAGCTCACGATCGACCGACTGCTGCGGTGGCGCCCCTCGGCGTCACCGCCACCATCCCCTGCGCTCCGAAGCGGACCTAAAGCCATGGCCATCACCCATCTCAAGACCGCAACCAAGACGCCGGAAACCGAGACCGACACCGCTCGCGCGGTGGTCACCGAGATGCTCGCCGCGATCGAGGCCGGGGGCGAACAGGCGGTGAAGGACTACGCTCTCAAGCTCGACAAATGGGACGGGCCGATCGTGCTCGACCAGGCCGACATCGCGGAGCGCATCCGCGACGTGCCACAGGGCGTCAGGGACGACATCAGCTTCGCCGCCGGGCAGGTGCGCCGCTTTGCCGAGGCGCAGCGCGCCTCCTGCCAGGATTTTTCACTGGAGATGTCGCCCGGCCTGCATCTCGGGCAGAAGCTCGTGCCCGTGAACACCGCCGGCTGCTATGTGCCGACCGGCCGCTACGCGCATATCGCCTCGGCCTATATGTCCGTCGCCACCGCCAAGGCCGCCGGCGTCAAGACCGTCGTCGCCTGTTCCGCGCCGTTCCGCGGCCAGGGCATTCACCCCCATGTGCTCTATGCACTGACGGTGGCGGGCGCCGACATCATCATGTGCCTCGGCGGCGTCCAGGCGGTCGCGGCGATGACCTTCGGCCTGTTCACCGGCAAGCCGGCCGACATCATCGTCGGCCCCGGCAACAAATTCGTCGCCGAGGCCAAGCGTACGCTGTTCGGCAAGGTCGGCATCGACGTCTTCGCCGGTCCCTCCGAAGTCGCCGTGCTCGCCGACGACAGCGCCGATCCACTGATCATCGCGACCGATCTCGTGGGCCAGGCCGAGCATGGCCATGAAAGCCCGGCCTGGCTGATCACCTCCTCGCGTCGCATCGGAGATGAAGTCGCGCGGCTGATGCCTGAGTTGATCGCGACCCTGCCGCCCACCGCGCGCGATGCGGCCGGCGCCGCCTGGCGCGACTATGGCGAGATTGTCCTTTGCGATACCCGCGAGGAGATGGTCGCGGTCTCCGACCGCTATGCGTGCGAGCATCTCGAGGTGCACTGCGGCGATCTCGACTGGTGGCACGCCAATCTGAGCAATTACGGCTCGCTCTTCCTCGGCGAGGAGACCAATGTCGCCTTTGGCGACAAGGTCTCTGGCCCCAACCACATCCTCCCGACCAAATTCGCCGCCCGCTATTCGGCGGGGCTGTCAGTCCACAAATTCCTGAAGCCCCTGACCTGGCAGCGCATGGACCGCGCCGCCTGCCAGCGCATCGCCCCCGTCTCGGCCCGGATTTCGCGGCTGGAGGGCATGGAAGCGCATGCCCGCACCAGCGACGCGCGCATGGCCAAGTATGCGCCGAGCTCCAATGTCGATCTCGGCACGCCGGTCGAGGTCTAAGCGATGTTCAGGCTGACCTCGCTCTTCGACCTCACCGGCAAGACCGCTCTCGTCACCGGCGGCAACAGCGGCATCGGGCTCGCCATGGCCCGGGCGCTGGGCCTTGCGGGCGCGCATCTCGTCATCGTCGCGCGGCGGGAGGTTGCACTGCACGAGGCGGCCGAGGGGCTGCGAGCGGAGGGCATCGCGACCGACATCGTCGCCGTCGACCTCGCCTCGTCGGAGGCCGGCGCCACCCTGGCCGCGACCTGCGAGCGGCTCGGCCGGTCTATCGACATCCTCGTCAATGTCGCCGGGCTCAATCTGCGTCAGCCTTTCATGCAGGTCACGGCCGAGGCCTTCGACCTGCACATGGCGGTGCATCTGCGTGCGCCCTTCCTGCTGACCCAGGCCTTTGGGCCAGGGATGGCGCAGCGCGGCTATGGCCGCATCGTCAACATCGCCTCTCTGCAGAGCTACCGGGCCTTCCCCGACTGCGCTCCCTATGGCGCCGCGAAGGGTGGCGTCGTCCAACTGACCCGCGCCATCGCCGAGGAATGGTCGCGCCATGGCGTCACCTGCAACGCCATCGCGCCGGGCTTCTTCCCGACGCCGTTGACGGCGCCCGTCTTCGCCGACCCCACGCGCGCCGCCAAAAACGCGGCGCAGACCGCCATCGGCCGCAACGGCGAACTCGCCGATCTCGCCGGCGCTGCGGTCTTCCTGGCTGCGCCGGCCTCCGCCTATGTCACCGGCCAGACGCTGGCGGTCGATGGCGGCTTCACCGCTAAATGAGGACGCGCGCCGCATGAAGGCTCTGGTCTATATCGGCCCCAACAGCCTCGTCTTCCGCGACGAGCCCGACCCCGTGCTAGAAGCCGACGAGGTGCTGGTCCGGGTCGAGGCGGTCGGCATCTGCGGCTCCGACATGCACGCCTATCACGGCTTCGACGCCCGCCGCCCGCCGCCGCTGATCCTCGGCCATGAGGCGGCGGGGCGCATTGCAACGGGGCCCCGTGCCGGCGAACGCGTTACCATCAATCCGCTCGTGGTCGATCCGGCCTGTCCCTATGCCATCGAGGGGCGCTGGCATCTCTCGCCGACGCGGCAGATCATCTCAATGCCGCCGCGGCCCGGCGCCTTCGCCGAACTGGTCCGGATTCCGCTGCGCAATGTGACGCCGATCCCCGACGCGATGCCGATCGCCCATGCGGCGCTGGCCGAGCCCGTCGCGGTCTCCTGGCATGCTGTGCGGACCGGCATACAGCGCCTGCACCAGCCGCTTGCGGCCTGTCGTGTCGTGGTTCTTGGCGGCGGCGCGATCGGATTGGCCGCCGGGCTGGTCGCGCGGCTGTTCGGCGCCCACGATCTCGTTATCGGCGAAACCAACCCGCAGCGCCGCGCGACGGTGCTGGCGGAAGGGATTGGGGTCTATCAGCCGGGTGAGGATGAGCCAGGCGCCAACAGCGCCGATCTCGTCATCGACGCGGTCGGTGCCGATGCGACCCGGGCGGCCGCCTGCCGCATCGTGCGCCCCGGCGGCGTGATCGTGCATGTTGGCCTGCTGCCCGGGCAAGGCGGCCTCGACGTTCGCAAGATCACCCTCCAGGAAATCACGCTGGCCGGCGTCTACTGCTATACGCCGGCCGATTTTGCGCAGACCGTTGAGGCTCTGGCTCAAGGACGTCTCGGCGCCCTCGGCTGGATCGAGCAACGACCTCTGAATGTGGGCGACCAAGCTTTTGTCGACATCGATGGTGGTCGTGTCGGTGCAGCAAAAATCGTTCTCAGAACCTAGCTGGATCCGCAATTTTTAATGGCGGGCGTAGCATTGCCGATAGGGCGTCTAGCGTCTGCTTCTGGGCAAGACGCCAACGTCAGCAAGTGTGAAGGGTTTCGGATGCCGGCCCGTGCGGTCGGGTTTGGACCGGGCTGAGGGCCGGCGTTCGAAAGCCTCCAGGGCAAGAACCCGCGGCCCGGGGCCGTGCGCTATGGGGATTTCGCCGCGCGGCCTGGCCTGCGGGATCGTGCGAGGCGCGTGACGACGGCGCGATGCCCCGGCCGAGATGCCCGGGAGCCGGCGCTTGGCTCCACATGGGACGTATCCGGGCCCACCGCGATCTCCATTTCCGCGATCGGGCCGAACGCGATCGCCCGCTCTCTGGCCGAGACCGGCAGTGCTTCCTCAGGGTGCCGCAGCGTTGCCATCGTCATGATGTGTCGATCCTGACGGCGAGGATGGTTCGCGGGGCCGTGCCCGGCGCGAAGCGCTCGACCAGGATCATGCGGCCACCGCAGCAGGGGCAAGGAGGCTTCCGCTCATCGACCGGATCGGATTGTTCGG
>DATDBB010000346.1:0-6483 GCA_036525085.1 Allobosea sp. | reverse complement strand
GTCCCGACCATGACGCAACGGGCAAGCTCACGGCGCCCCCTCATCCGCCAGCGCTGACGCGCTGCCACCTTCTCCCGCGAGGGGAGAAGGGAAGGGCCGCGCCTCACAGCCTTCCGATCACCGGGAACTGCTCCACCTCGTAGACCTGCCCCGACACCGGCCCGCTTTCGTCCGAGAGCCAGAAGGCGGTGTGGGCCGCGATTTCCTCGGGCTGCATGATACGGCCGGTCGGTGCGTTTCGCAGCGGCACGTCCTTCTCCCAGCCCGGCTTGCGGCCCTCGCGCTGCTGCGTCGCGTCCTCGTTGGCGGTGAAGGTCCAGCCGACATTGAGCTGGTTGACGCGGATGCGCTCGGGGCCGAGCGCGTCGGCGAGGTTGCGCGTCATCGTCATCAGCGCGCCCTTGGACATGGAATAGACGGTCAGGTTCCGCAGCCCGCACCAGGCGTTCAGCGAGCCGACGGTGACGATCGCGCCGCCGGAGGCCTGCTTGCGAAAGGCGCGGATCGCGGCCTCGGCGCAGAGCAGCGGCGCGCGCGTGTTTACGGCGAACATGTGGTCGAAGAACTCCGCCGTGGTCTCGCCGATGGCGCCGCGCGGATAGATGCCGGCATTGTTGACGAGGCCGTCGATGCGCCCGAAGGCCTGCACGGTCGCGTCGACGATGGCCTGGGCCGTGGCGGGATCGGCGAGATCGCCCGTCGCGCCTTGCGTGGCCGTGCCCAGACCGCGACAGGCGGCATCGACCTCGGCCGGGTCGCGGCCATGAATCAGGACCTTGGCGCCCTCCTCGACGAGGCGCTTGGCGATCGCCTGGCCGATGCCGTTCGAGGAGCCGGTGACGAGGAAGGCCTTGCCTGCAAGTCCGCGCATGGAGTGGGGTCCTTCCTGCTCTTTGGTTCTGGATTAGCCGCAATTACCGCGGCGGTCATCCCGGGCGACCGCAGGGAGACCCGGGATCCATTCCTGAGCCTCTCCGGCAAGCGATCCGGAATGGATCCCGGATCTCCGCTTCGCTGCGTCCGGGATGACCATGAGGATGTCATGCAGCGCATCTGTGGAGAAGCGGCTCGGAGGCTGGTCCGGCTCGCTCGGGAGGATTAGGTTGCCGGCCATGCCTCTCCATCTGCTCAAGCTCTGTGTCGGCGCGGAATCGATCAGCGATCTCGAGGAGTGGATCGAGGAGCGCATGGCGCTCGAGCGCCGGCTCGGACGGCCGGAGGAGCAGACGCACACCACGCGGATGGTGCCGAAGAAGATCGAGGAGATCCTCGACGGCGGGTCGCTCTACTGGGTGATCAAGGGGCAGATCTCGGCACGCCAGCGCCTGCTCGATATCCGCCCCTTCACCGATGGCGAGGGCATCGGCCGCTGCCATCTCGTCATGGAGCCGGTGGTCGTTCCCGTCGAGCCGCGGCCGTTCCGGCCCTTCCAGGGCTGGCGCTATCTGCAGGCCATGGACGCGCCGCGCGATCTGACCGATCGCGGAAGCGGCCTCGGCGAGATGCCGGAAGAGATGCGGCGCGAACTGGCCGGGTTGGGGCTGCTGTAGCGCGGTCTTCCAACCTCCGCGTCATTCCGGGCAAGCGAAGCGCAGACCCGGAATCCATCGCAGGGCGACGACGGCACTCCATGATGGATTCCGGATCGGCGCCGCTTCGCGGCTTGTCCGGAATGACGGCGCGGATTGTCGACGGCCGGCCTCACACCGCGATATTGTCGATCAGCCTTGTGCTGCCGATCCGGGCCGCGACCAGCAGCCGGATCGGGCCATCGGCCAGCGAGGTCACCGGCGCCAGCGTCTGCGCATGGCGCGCTTCCAGGTAGTCGAGTTCGAAACCGGCGGTGATGATCTCGGTCTGCGCCTCGCTGACGGCCTGGAAGAGCGGGTCCTCGTTGCGGATGCGGACGGCGAGCGCCTGCATGACCTGATGCAGCAGCGGCGCCAACGCGCGATGCTCGGGCGAGAGGTAGCGGTTGCGCGAGGACATGGCGAGACCGTCGGGCTCGCGGAAGGTCGGCAGCGGCACGATCTCGATGCCGAGGTCGAGATCGGCGGCCATGCGCGTCACCACCTTCATCTGCTGGTAGTCCTTCTCGCCGAAGACGGCGAGATCGGCCCGGCTCTGCGTGAAGAGCTTGCAGCAGATGGTCGCGACGCCCTCGAAATGTGTAGGCCGGAATCGGTCGTCGAGGCCGACCGCCGCGGGCCCGAGCAGCAGCACGCGGGTGGCGAATCCCGCCGGGTACATTTCCTCCACAGAGGGGAAGAAGACCGCGTCGGCGCCCGCCGCGACCAGCTTGGCGCAGTCGTCGTCGAAGGTGCGCGGATACTTCTTGAAGTCCTCATGCGGCGCGAACTGCGTCGGGTTGACGAAGATCGTGGTGATCACCCGCCGGGCATGGCGCTGCGCCTCCTTCACGAGTGCGATATGGCCCTCATGTAGCGCGCCCATGGTCGGCACGAGGCCGACCTTCTCGCCGGCGGCGTGCCACCCCGCCACCGCGGCGCGCATCGCGGCCACCGTCTCGAACACCGCGATTCCGGTCATGGACGTCCCCCTTCTTGTCCGCTCGCCCCCCGTAGCCCTCATCCTTCGAGACGCCGCATGCGCGGCTCCTCAGGATGAGGGCTGAATAGAACGGGAGTTCCCTGCCGCGACGGGTAGCAAATGCGCGCAGAACCGCCAATATCATGCTGATGACTGACAAGACCGATAAGGCCGTCGGCAAGGCCGCCGGAGCGGGCGTCTCCGCCGGGCGCTCGGCGCCGGGCGAGATCGACCGCTTCCTGGGCGCGGCGAAGCAACTGGCGCCGCTGGCGACGGGGCAGGCCGGCCGCCTCGTCTTCGCGCTCGACGCCACGATGAGCCGCCAGCCGACCTGGGATCTCGCCTGTTCGCTGCAGGCACGCATGTTCGAGGTCGCGGCCACCAGTGGCGGGCTTGCCGTGCAACTGGTCTATTTCCGGGGGCTGGGCGAATGCCGGGCCTCGGGCTGGGTCGGCGAACCGCGCCGCCTGAACGGGCTGATGTCGGCAATCGCCTGCCAGGGCGGCCAGACCCAGATCGCCCGCGTCCTCAAGCATGTCCGCGACGAAGCGCGCTCCGTGCCGATCCGCGCCTTCGTGCTCGTCGGGGATGCGATGGAGGAGAGCGCGGACACGCTGGCCGCGCTCGCCGGCGAACTCGGGCTGCGCGGCATTCGCGGCTTCCTGTTCCAGGAGGGCGACGATCCGGCCGCGAGCGCCGCCTTCGCCTCGATGGCGCGATTGACCGGCGGGGCGCATGCGCGCTTCGACGTGAATGCGCCGCACTCTCTGCTGGAACTGCTGCGGGGAGCCGCCGCCTATGCCGCCGGGGGGCGCGAGGCGATGCTGAAGCTCGCCGGCACGAGCCCCGCCGTGCGCGGGCTGCTCGGTGCGATGGATGGAGGTCGCCGGTGACGCTGCTCTACGGCATTCTGGCCGTGCTGCTGGTCTGGTGGGTGTCGAAGCTCTTTGCCAGCACCAACCCGAAGCTCCTGGCCAGGGTGGTGAAGAGTGGCGGCGGCGTGCTCTCGCTCGGCGTCGCCGGACTCCTGATGATGCGCGGCCGGATGGACATGGCGCTGTTCATGGGCGGCATCGGCGCCTGGCTGCTCGGCTGGAGCGCGACCGGCCCGGGCGGAATCCGCTTTCCCTGGGGACAGGATGCGGGCGCGACGCCCGGCGCGCGCTCGAAGGTCGCCTCCGTGCTGCTTTCGATGGAACTCGACCATGACAGCGGCGCGATGACCGGAACGGTCAGCGGCGGCAGTTTCGCCGGGCGCAATCTCGACGATCTGTCGCTCGCCGAGATCAGCGCGCTGATGCGGGAATGCCTGGCGCAGGATCCGGAAGGGACCCGGCTGCTAGAGGCATATCTCGACCGCCGGTCGCCCGGCTGGCGTGAAGACGCTGATCGTCACCGCAACGCGGGGCAGGGCCGCGCGCCGGGCACGGGCGCGATGACGCATCAGGAGGCCTACGAGATCCTGGGGCTTCAGCCGGGGGCGGGCGAGGAGGCGATCCGCGAGGCCCATCGCGCCCTGATGAAACGCATCCACCCGGACGCCGGGGGCACCAGCGGTCTTGCCGCTCGCGTCAACCAGGCCAAGGACGTCCTTCTGAAGTGAGGTGCCGGCCGGGAACAGGGAGGAGGTCTGGTACGACATGGCAGCGTTCCTTGTCCGTGTCCGTCAGCCGCGGGTGGCGAAGCAGGCGAAGCCGTCGCGCTTGAGTTTGGCGCAGGCGTTCTGGGCGTCCTTGGGGTCCTCGAAGCCGGCGAAGCGGGCGCGGAACAGCGTCGAGCCGCCCTTCTCCACCTTCTCCGTGAAGCCCGAGGCGTCGGCGAGCGGGCCGGAGGCCTTGGCGCGGGCCCGGGCCAGGATGTCCTTGGCCTTGGCCTCGTCATCGGTCGCGCCGAGCTGAATGATCCACTTGCCGGCGGTCGCGACGGTCGGGCGGCTTTCGCTCGCCTTGACCGGCTCGGGAGCCTTCTCGGCGAGTTTCGCGAGCGTGGTCGTGCCGGCGTCGCGCACCTTTTCGGCAGGGGCAGGGGCGGGGGCAGGGATCGGGGCGGCGGCGGGAGCCGGGGCAGCCTTGTGTTCGGCGACCTTGGCGACGGCCTTCTCCTCGGGCTCGGCGACCTTGGCGATCGAGGAGGTGACGTCGACATTGGCCGGCGGACGCAGGACCTTGCCGTCGGCCGCGGGGGCACCGATCGACCAGCGCATGGCCGAGGGGGTGGTCGTCGCGGCGACGGGGCGCATGCCGGAGATCTGCAATTGCTGGGCGCCGGCGCTC
Organism: Allobosea sp.; assembly: GCA_036525085.1. Taxonomy (GTDB): domain Bacteria; phylum Pseudomonadota; class Alphaproteobacteria; order Rhizobiales; family Beijerinckiaceae; genus Allobosea. The sequence goes on along the minus strand of DATDBB010000346.1, from coordinate 1,660 downwards.
AGCGGGCGAGGCGGGGCGATCGGGGTCGTGGTCGCGACTGGCGCATAGGCGCGGGCGGCGGCCGGGAGCGGGGCCTCGACCTCGATGCGCGGACGCGGCACCGGCAGCGGGGCCGGCTCGGCGACGGCGGCGGTCACGACCGGCGCAGCCGGGCGCTGGCGTTCGTGAACACGCTCCTGCGGCCGCTCTTCCGGCTCGGGCGCTTCCGCGACCATGCTCGAGGCGCGGCCGCTGGTGGCGGCCTTGGGCAGGTTGGCGACGACGAGGTCGGCCATGATCTTGTCGCGCGAGGCGCCGGAGCGCCCGCCGAGCACGACCGAGACGACATGGCGACCATCGGCCTTGGCCGAGGTCATCAGGTTGAAGCCGGAGAGATTGGTGTAGCCGGTCTTGATGCCGTCCACGCCCTCGATCCGGCCGAGCAGCTTGTTGTGGTTGCGATAGGCGCCGCCGGCATAGTTGAACACCCGCGTCGAGAACATCGGGTAGTAGCGCGGGAAGCGCTCCTGGATCGCACGGGCGAGGATGGTCAGGTCGCGTGCGGTGGTGATGTTCGGCGGGCTGTGGGGCAGGCCGTGGGGATTGTAGAATGCCGTGCTGCGCATGCCGAGCGAGCGCGCCCGGGCGGTCATAATGCGGGCGAACTCGTCCTCGGAGCCGGCGACGTTCTCGGCGACGGCGACCGCGACGTCGTTGGCCGATTTGGTGACGAGCGCCAGGATGGCGTCGCGGACCTCGATCGTCTCGCCCGGCGTGAAGCCGATCTTCGAGGGGGCCTGACGCGCCGCATAGGACGAGACGGTCAGCTCGGAGTTCATGTTGAACTTGCCGCGCTCGAGCTGCTCGAACAGCAGATAGAGCGTCATGACCTTGGTGATCGAGGCGGGGATGCGCGGGGCGTCCTCGTTGACCGCATGCAGGGTGCGGCCGGACTTCACGTCCACGACCATCGCGGCATAGGGCGGGGCGTAGCCGCCGCCGACATGGCGCCGCTTCTTGCGCGCCGCTTCGGCCGGAGAGGCGACCGCTGCGACAGCGACCGCGACGATGCCGATCATTCCGACGAGCGCGCGAAGACGCACGCGCCGGGACCCAACGCAACTGACAACCATGAACCCGCCTCAACCAGAACTCACGTCCCGATCCCAAGGCCCGCATCTGACGACGTGGCATATGGGACACAGTTAGGGAGGTTAGGACGATGCGGTTACGGAGCCGTTAAAAGGCTAACGATCTCGATGCGAGAAGCCGATGCGGGCAACCTGCGCCTGACGCATTGCAGCATGTCCTTGACATTCATGTTGCGGTGCACAATATGAGGGCAGTCCCGGTGGTGATCGCTTTTCATCTGACCTTGGGGCGAGAACCCGGGCCTTCAGGCTCGTCAGCAAGAGGCGGCATCCGTGCCGAAGGGAAGAAACATGATCCAGCAGTTCGAGACGATCCAGAAGGCCTCCAAAGAGAACGTCGACGCCGCCCTGAAGGCTTTCGGCGCCACCTCCAAGAGCGTCCAGACCATCGCCGTCGAGGCGACCGACTACGCCAAGAAGTCGTTCGAGGCCGGCACCGCGACGCTCGAGAAGCTCGCCGCCGTCAAGACCCTCGACAAGGCGCTCGAGATCCAGACCGACTACGTCAAGACCGCTTTCGAGGGCGCCGT
>DATDBB010000345.1:0-4377 GCA_036525085.1 Allobosea sp. | reverse complement strand
AGGACGATGTCGGTGAAGGTCCCGCCGATGTCGACGGCCAGCGAATAGGTCATGCTCTTTCGTCTTTCCAGGTCAAGCCGCGCGAGATGCGTGCGGCGGTGCCGACGACCTCACGGATCTGTTCGGGATCGGGAACGGGGGGAATGAACTGCGTCGCGCCGACGATGGCGATCGAGCCGACGAGCGTCTGGCGATGGTCGAAGACGGGGGCGGCCAGCGTGTTGACGCCGGTGATGACCTCGTCGGGCGCGGTGGCCCAGCCGCGTTCACGCACGGCGTCGAGATCGGCGAGCAGGGCATCCCGCGTGACGATGGTCGCCGGCGTCCAGGCCTGGAGCGGGCCGTTGGCGATTGTCGCGGTGCGCTCCTTTGAACCGAAGGCGAGCCAGATCTTGCCATGGGCGCTGGCATGGAAGGCGAGCCGCGTTCCGGGACGGGTGGCGAATTCGATCAACGTGCGGCCCTGGATGAGTTCGAGCACGATCAGTTCGGCGTCGATCGCTGCGCAGACCGTGACGGCTTGGCCGGTGCGGTCGCGCAGGGTCATCAGGTCCTCGCGGGCGGCGCTGACGATGTCGAAGCGCTGCCGCAGCGCCTCGCCCAGCACCATCAGCTTGATGCCGGCCTCATAACGGCCAGTCTCCGGCTCCTGCCGGACGAAGCCATGGCGCTGCAGCGTCACCAGATGCCGGTAGATCGTCGCCTTCGACGAGGAGAGTGCTTCGGCGATCTGAGCGAGCGCAGTCGGGCGGCTCTGCTGGACCAGATACTCGACGGCGCGAAGCGCGAGATCGAGCGTGCTGGTGCCAGCAGGTGCAGGCTTCCCTGAAGCCGAATCCGGTTCCATCGACAAGTGCGTTTCCTTTGCGCTTCATTTCATATAATGAAACGTCATTTTGTTATTTGATACGCTAACAGAAAGACACGGCCCGTCAACCGCCTTGTGAGGACGGACGGGAGTGGCGTAACGCCGATGTCAGAGGGAGTGTTCGGATGCCGGCCGCCGTCAGGCGAGCATGTCGCGCACCAGCGGGACGACCCTCTCGCCGTAGAGCGCGATGCTGCCCAGCATCTTCTCATGCGAGAGCGGCCCGGCGCTGTACTTCATCTGGAAGCGCGAGAGCCCGAGCGTGCGGATGGTCGTCGCGATCTTGCGCGCCACCGTCTCCGGCGAGCCGACATAGAGCGAGCCCTGCTCGACCTCTCGCTCGAATTCGTCGCGACCCATCGGAGGCCAGCCGCGCTCGGAGCCGATGCGGTCGCGCATGCGCTTGTAGTCGGCGAAGAAAGTCTCGCGCGCCTGCTCGTCCGTGTTGGCGACATAACCCGGCGAATGCACGCCGATCGGCTGCACTGGCTCGCCAAGCTGGGCGAAGGCGCGGCGATAGATATCGGCATAGGGCGCGAAGCGGGCCGGATCGCCGCCGATGATGGCGAGCATCAGCGGCAGTCCGTAGCGCGCTGCGCGGACCACCGATTCCGGGCTGCCGCCGACGCCGATCCAGGTCCGCAGGTTACCGGTCTCGATCGGCGGGAAGACGCGCTGGTTCGTCAGGGCAGGGCGGATTGTGCCCTGCCAGGTCACCGCCTTCTGGCTGATCAGGGCCGAAAAGAGATCGAGCTTTTCGGCAAACAGCGTCTCGTACTGGCTGAGATCGTAGCCGAAGAGCGGGAAGGATTCGGTGAAGGAGCCGCGTCCGAGAATGACCTCGGCGCGTCCGTTCGAGATGGCGTCCACCGTCGAGAAGCGCTGGAACACCCGGATCGGATCGTCCGAACTCAGCACCGTCACCGCCGAGCCCAGCCGGATACGGCTCGTCCTGGCGGCGATGGCCGCAAGCACGGTTTCCGGTGTCGAGATCGCGAAATCGGCGCGATGATGCTCGCCGACGCCGAAGAAGTCGATGCCGATTCTGTCAGCGAGCACGGCCTCCTCGATCAGGTTGCGGATCACCTGCGCATGCGGCAGCAGCGTCCCGTCCGGTCCCGAGGTGACGTCGCCGAAGGTGTCGAGGCCGAGTTCCAGATGGTCAGACATGGCGTTTTCCAATGAGGAAGGTGCTGCTCCGGGGCGATGGCCGTCCCATCCGCAGACGTTTTTGCCGAATGCTTATGCGGCTGATGATGAAGCGGGCACTTCCGCGGGCGATGCCAGCAGCGTCTCGATCTGCGCCGCCAGTGCCAGCAGGCTGCGGTCCTTGAGCCGCGGCATCACGATCTGCAGTCCGATCGGCAAGCCCGCGGTGTCGACGCCGCAGGGAACCGAGATCGCCGGCTGGCGCGAATGGTTGAACAGCGGCGTGAACACGGCATGGCCGCGCGGTCCGACCGCGACGCCGTCGATGCGGTCGGGTCCGAGCTTCTCCACCGGCCAGGCCGTGCAGGGCGTCGTCGGGCCGATCAGCGCATCGATGCCGCCATCGGCGAAGAAACTGGAGGCGGCGACCGCAACGCGCTCGGAGAGCAGCAGCGCATCGGTGACATCCGTCCCGCGATAGCCGAGCCCGGCCGCGATCTGCGCGCCGAGGTCGGGGTCGATCCGCTCCGGCTTGTCCCGCCAGGCCTCGCCATAAAGCGAGGCGAGACCGGCCTGCTGCAATGGAGCGAGCCCGGTCTCGGCGGCGCCCGCCGGCCAGACAGGATCGCGCGCGACGATGGTAAGACCGGCCGTGCTCAGGCGATCCGCGACGCCCGCGATGCAGGCGGCGACGTCCGGGTCGACGGGCACGTCCAGTCCCCATTTCGGGCTGAAGGCCAGCCGCAAGGAGCGTTGGTTGGGAGCGGCTTCCGCCTCGATCAGGATCGAATGCGGATCGAGCGGCGAGGGGCCTGCCATCACCTCGAAGGCAAGCGCGGCTTCCGCGACCGTCCACGCGATCGGGCAATGGCAGGAGATGCCGAAGAACGGCTCCTCGAAGCCCGGCCCATAGGGGATCGCGCCGAAGGACGGCTTGAAGCCGACGAGCCCGGTATGCGCCGGCGGCCGCCGGCTGGATCCGCCTGCATCCGTGCCGAGCGCGAAGGGCACCATGCCGCTGGCGACTGCGGCGACAGGCCCGCCCGACGAGCCGCCCGGCGTCAGCGCGAGGTTCAGGGGGTGGCGCGTCGCGCCATGGAGCAGGTTGGTCGTCTGGCCCTTGGCCGCGAATTCGGCGGTGTTGGCGATCCCGACGACGACAGCACCCGCCGCGACGAGCCGGGTGACGGCGACCGCATCCTCCGGCGCGATGAAATCCGCGAAGAGATGCGAGCCTTGCGTGATCCGCCGGCCCTTCACCCAGATATTGTCCTTGATCGCGACCGGCACGCCGGCGAGCGGAAGGTCCTCGCCCGCTGCAGCACGTGCATCGGCAGCATCTGCCCGCGCCATCGCATCATCGGGATCGACGGAGACGAAGGCGTTCAGCCCGCTGTTCAGAAACGCGATCCGGCGCAGCGCTTCCGTTGTCTGAGCCCGTGCGCTGCTGCGTCCGGAGCGGACGGAATCCGCGATTTCGGCGAGCGCAGGCCAGGGCGCGAAGGTCTCGGGCATCGGCGACATCCATCGTGGCGGTCGCAAGCGACCTGCGGGGCTTGGAGCCATAGCAGCGGGGTGCGGGGCTGTCAGGCGCGCATCGGCGATGCAGCCGACAGGGGCGCGGTTGGCACGGCTGTTGCTGGCCTACCTGCGCTGAACTCGCCGGAGGACCGCCGCCATTCGGACATCTATGCCTGCCCCATCCGGTGCGATGACCGCCCAGCCGTTGACGCTCGACGGCATCACGCACAGCTATGGCGGTGGGCTCGCGGTCGACAATGTCACGCTCGAAGTCAAGGGTGGCGAACTCGTGGCCCTGCTCGGCCCATCCGGCTGCGGCAAGACCACGCTGCTGCGCATCGTCGCCGGCTTCATCCAGCAGGGCAATGGCAAGGTCCTGATCGACGGCCGACCGATCGACACCCTGCCGCCGAACCGCCGCGAGATCGGCATCGTCTTCCAGAATTACGCGCTGTTTCCGCATATGAGCGTGGCGCAGAACATCGCCTATGGGCTGGCCGCCCGCGGCGAGAGCCGGCAGGTGCAGGCGCAGCGCGTCGAGGAAATGCTGGCCACCGTGCAGATGGCCAAATTCGCCGATCGCAAGCCGAAACAGCTTTCCGGCGGCCAGCAGCAGCGCGTCGCATTGGCGCGCGCTCTCGCCATGCGCCCGCGCATCCTGCTGCTCGACGAACCCTTCGCTGCACTCGACAAGAATTTGCGGCTCGACATGCAGATCGAGATCAAGCGGCTGCAGCGCCAGTTCGCGCTGACTGCGATCATGGTCACCCATGACCAGGACGAGGCGATGGCGATCGCAGATCGCATCGCGGTGATGAGCCAGGGCAAGATCGAGCAGC
>DATDBB010000344.1:0-6103 GCA_036525085.1 Allobosea sp. | reverse complement strand
CCTGGCCGGCAAGCAGGTTGCCGATCTCAAGGCCATCGGCGGCGATGATCTCCAGATCGTGGCGATCCTGCGCAACGAGCGACGCCTGCAGGCGCCCTTGCCCGATGCCAGCCTGAAGGCCGGCGACACGCTGCTGCTGCGTGGCGACGCCGCCGTGCTGGAACGCGTGATCGCCGAAGGCGGCCTCGATCTCGACGGCAAGAACCGGCCGACCCATAAGGGCGATGCGCTCGATCCCGATCTCGTCAGCGAGGCGATCATCGGGCCCGATTCCGTGTTGATCGGGCAATCGGCCAGCGATATCGGGCTGCATGCCCGCTTCGGCGTCAACATGATCGCGATCAGCCGATCGGGCGAGCGCTTCTCGCAGCGCCTGCGCGACATCCGTCTGCGCGCTGGCGACATCGTCGTCATCCAGGGCGACGAAAAACTCTTGCCGGAAAAGCTGATGGAACTCGGCCTGCTGCCGCTGGCCGACCGCGTCGTTTCGCTCGGCTCGGCCCGCAAGGCGCTGATGACGGTGACGATCGTGCTCGCCGCAGTGATCGTGCTCGCCACGGGCTCAGCCCCGGTGCCGCTGACCTTCTTCACGGCGGCCGTCCTGCTGATCGCCCTGCGCTGCCTGCCGCTGCGCGAGGCTTACAGCAGTATCGACGCGCCGATCCTGCTGATGCTGGCGGCGCTGATCCCGGTCAGCGACACGCTGCGCTCGACGGGAGCGACCGACGTCTTCGCCGGCTGGCTGGCGCAGATCGGCTCCGGATTACCGGGCTGGGCTTCGGTCGCACTCATCCTGGCGGCAGCGATGGCCGTGACGCCCTTCCTCAACAACGCCGCGACCGTGCTGGTGATGGCGCCGATCGGCGCGGGCTTTGCCGCCAAGCTCGGCTACAACCCCGATGCCTTCCTGATGGCGGTGGCGATCGGCGCGGCCTGCGACTTCCTCACCCCGATCGGCCATCAGTGCAACACGCTGGTGATGGGACCGGGCGGATACAGGTTCAGCGACTATCCGAGGCTCGGGGCACCTCTCTCCCTGATCGTGCTGGCGGTCGCGGTGCCGATGATCCTGCTCATCTGGCCGTTGCAGGCGGTGGGATAGGGGCGAAGCACCCCTTACGCTCGCATTACGGGCACGCCGCCTTTTCCTGATGGCGCCGTTACGGCCCCCATTCCTAGTTTCCGGAGTGCGGTCGTCATGGCCGCTCGGAAACACAGGTCATGGGTCGATCCCACAATTCCAGCCGTCGCTTGCCCTCCGCTTTTGTCGTGGGGCTGAATCCTGAAGGTCACTGGATCGCCGTCGAGACACATGGGCGCGGCGGAGGATTCTTCGCCAGCAGGGAGGCGGCTGTACGATATGCGACCTTCGAAACCGGCCACCGTCCTCACGCGGTGCGCGTGAGCCGCCAGCCTGTCCGGTTCAAATGGTCGGGGCTGGCCTCGTGAACCACTGGCTCCATGGCATCTTCACCGAGTTGGTGACGCCGTTCGCAGGCGCCGCCGTCGATCATGCCGCCCTGGCGAGGCTGGTCGGTTGGCAGACGGCCCAGCATGCCGACGGCTTCGCGGTCGGGACGGCGACCGGCGAAGGTTCGACGCTGTCTCGGCAAGAGCGGGCGAGCGTCGTCGCGACCATTCGGCAGGCGGCGGGTCGGGCTGTCCCCATTCTCGTCGCCGCGGGCACCAACGCGACGGAGGCGACCATCGAAGAGGTCGAAGAGGCGACGAGATGGGGCGCGAACGCGATCCTGCTGCGCACGCCCTATTACAATCGCCCAACCCAGGCCGGGCTGGTCGAGCACCTGCGCGCGGCTGCAGCCGCCACGCATCTGGACATCGTGCTCGACAATGATCCGGATCGCTGTGCCGTCGAACTGTCGATCCCGGCCCTGGCCGAGCTGTGCCGGACTCCGAACATCGTCGGCGTGCTGGAGCGGCGGGGCGACCTCGTGCGCTGCGACCGCATTGCGCGCGCCGGCAGCCGCCAGTTCATGCGGCTGACCGGTTCATCCGACAATCTGCCGGCCTATTTCCTGACGGGCGGCTGCGGGGCGATCACCGGCCTCGCCAATCTCGCGCCGCATCTTCTGTCGCGCATTCAGGCCGCCATCAGGAGCGCGTCCTACGAGCAGGCGCAGATGCTGCAGCGGCGCCTGATCCCCCTGCACGACCTGTTGCGCGCCCAGAGCGACCCGGGCGAGATCAAGTTCGCGCTGTCGCTGATGAAACTCGGCCTGAAGCCTGATTGCCGTTCTGCGACAGGCGCGCTCTCGCCGGACTTCGCCGAGGAACTCGCCGATCTCCTGCCGGCCTTCGAGCTTGAAAAGCCGGGCCGCGTTGCCCACCTGCGGTAGCCCGGCAGCGCAAGCGGACATCATGAACCTATCGACCAACCGGCGCGCATTATTGCTGCGCAATCCGAAATCGCGCCGGGGCGCCGAGCCGATCGAACCCGTTCTGCAACGCCTGGAGCAGGGCGGGATCGATATCACCATCGAGACTTTCGAGGCGCTGCCCGAGATCGCCCGCGACATCGTCCGCCTCCGCGATACGGCCGATCTCGTCATCGTCTGCGGCGGCGACGGCTCGGTGTCGTCTGCGGCCCTGGCGGCGATGGAGAGCGGCCTGCCCCTCGGCATCATTCCGATGGGCACCGCAAACGACCTCGCCAGAACGCTCGATCTGCCGATGGATCTGGTCGGGGCAGCGGGCATCATTGCCAGTGGGCAGACCCGTCCGGTCGATGTCGGAACCGTCAACGGCCACGCCTTCTTCAATGTCGCCAGCATCGGGTTGAGCAGCGAACTGGCCCAGGGCCTGGATCCAGAGCTGAAGAAGCGCTTCGGCCGGCTTGGCTATGCCCTGGCGGCGCTGAAGGTGCTGACGCGCGCATCGACCTTCAGCGCCAGGATCACCGAGAAGGGGCAGGCGACCAGCGTCGATACCTACCAGATCGCGATCGGCAACGGACGCCACTACGGCGGCGGCAACGTCGTCGAGCAGAATGCCGAGATCGATGACGGGCATCTCGACCTCTACAGCCTCGAGCTGAAGAATGTCTGGAAACTGGCGCTGATGCTGCGCTCGTTCCGCTCGGGCACCCATGGCGCCTGGCAGGAAGTGCGGACGGCCAAGTGCATCGAGTTCGACATCGAGACGAAGAAGCCGATGCCGATCAATGCGGATGGCGAAATCGTCACCGCGACGCCGGCCCATTTCAAGGTTCACCCGAAGGCCGTTTCGATCTTCGCACCGCCGGCCGGCACTGCTGCAACGTCACCCCGCTGGCAGATGTATCATCGCTAGTGCGAGGTCGCGGTTAGCGGCGGCCAAGGTCGTTGGCTCCGCGCCTGCGACAGGCTTGTTCGGCCGACGTCACGGCATCGCCCGGCAGCTCGTGCCGCCTGCGCTCCCGATCGTCCGGCCGTTGCGAGCGGGTCGGGGCCGGGCCTGCAAGAGGGTGAAGAGCCGAAGTTCCTGCGATGGGCTAAACGTCTGCGCCGCCACGCTCGACTGAGATTTCGGCGGTCTGCTTCCAGGCTGCCGGTCATTGTCTACTGGCCTTTGGGCCAGTATCGCCCGCCGACACCGCTGGCTACCGTCCGCGCTCCGTTCCCATTTGATACGATTGGCGGAGACCGATGTGGCGGATCGGGTTCGTTGCACGGCCCGTGTTCCGCGAAATACACCTAACCTAGCGTATTACCCGCTCTCAACCTCCGCGAAATGAAGGAATCAGCCATGCGAACAGTCATCTTGGCCACCGCGGTCTTCATCGGTTGCTCCATATCCGGCGCAAGCGCGCAAGTTGAACTGAAAACCTACGCCGACGCCAACGGATACCTCGATGTCCAGAAGCTGACCTGTGCTCAGCTGGCCGGCACCTTTCAAGAAGACGCCAATCTCCTGACAACGTGGTATAGTGGCTGGTACAACGGCCTTGGCAAAAAGCATGTCATCAACATCGCGCGCGCCAGGGAAGCCGAGCACGAGATCATCGTCTACTGCAAGGCCAACCCAAAAGTAACGGTCATCAAGGCGATTGGCTTGGTGTTCGACAAGATGCGCAAGGAGCGCGGCATCATCCTCGCCAAATGACGCGCGGCTAACGCCAGCCACGCCCTCCACGACGGGTCGCAAACGTTCCCTAGCCGCCCGATCGCGGCGACGCGCCTTGTGCGCTGCACCATTCCGGCCTATTTCACATCTGCCTCCGCAAAAACCTCCCAACCCACGAAAGGAGAAACGATGCTGGAACGGCATGATGTGGATTGCGTGCTCGAGGACGAGTGCGACCACCCGGAAAAACCTGAGACGATCGAGCAGGAAGACGCCGAGAAGGTCTCGGATCGCGATTATCAGGCGGGCTTCTGGAACCCGCCGAACTGACGAAGACCGTTCTGGCGGAGGGCTGCGTTTGCGTCCTCCGCCCCCAAAAGTCAGGTGCCGGCTCCCGTTACCCCTGTTCCGCCCGCGCCACCGCATCTCCCAGCCGCACGACGCCATTCCCGACGACCCGCGCCGTGATGCCGCCATGGCCGCGCACGGCGTTGTAGCCGCCGTCGCCCAGGATCTCTTCCATCCGCGAGCAGGGATGGCACTCGCCTGTGGCCTCCAGCAGCGCGTCGCCCAGCCTGAAGCGCCGGCCCTTCAGCGCCGCCAGATTGATGCCGGACACGACGATGTTGCGGCGAAGCAGGTCCGGCGTGACGACCTCGCGCCCGAGATAGGCGGCGATGGCGGAAAGATGCTCGGCCTGGATCAGCGTGACGTGCCGGGCGCCGCCGGTGCGGCTGCTGTAATGGTCGCCGACGAGCCCTTGGTCTGAATCGAGCATGGCTTCCTCGACCGGCTGCATCGCCGCCCGCCGCACCGGGCGCAGGCCGATCCACGTCACAAGCCCCGGCCGCATCGGCGCATCGATCAGCCGCGCCAGCGGCGAGGCGGGGTCGAGCGGCATCGGCCGTCAGGCCATCACCCGCGTCACCACCGCCTTCAGGTCCGAGCTGTCCCGCTCCAGCCAGCCCGGCACCGGCAGGCCCTTCGAGCGTAGGAACTCCGGGTTGAACAGCTTCGACTGGTAGCGCGTGCCGTAGTCGCACAGGATCGTCACGATGGTGTGGCCGGGCCCCATCTGCTTGGCCAGCCGGATCGCGCCCGCGACATTGATGCCCGACGAGCCGCCCAGGCACAGCCCCTCATGCTCGAGCAGATCGAAGACAACAGGCACGGCTTCCTCGTCGGGGATCTGGAAGGAGACGTCGATCGGCGCGTCGACCAGATTGGCGGTGATGCGGCCCTGGCCGATGCCCTCGGTGATCGAGGAGCCCTCGGCCTTGAGCACGCCGGTCGTGTAGAACGAGTGCAGCGCCGCGCCCAGCGGGTCGGCGAGGCCGATCGTGATCTTCGGGTTGAAGCCCTTGAGCGCCATGCCCACGCCGGCGAGCGTCCCGCCGGTCCCGACCGCGCAGATGAAGCCGTCGACCTTGCCCTCCGTCTGCTCCCAGATCTCGGGGCCGGTCGTCTCGATATGACCCTGGCGATTGGCGGTATTGTCGAACTGGTTGGCCCAGATCGCGCCGTTGGGCTCGGTCTTCGCCAGTTCCTCGGCGAGGCGGCCCGAGACCTTCACATAGTTGTTCGGATTGACGTAGCCGACGGCGGGGACCTCGACCAGCGTCGCGCCGGCCAGTCGCAGCATGTCCTTCTTCTCCTGGCTCTGCGTCTCCGGGATCACGATGACAGAGCGGTAGCCCAGCGCATTGCCGACGAGCGCGATGCCGATGCCGGTATTGCCGGCCGTGCCCTCGACGATGACGCCGCCCGGCCGCAACTGGCCGCGCGCTTCCGCGTCGCGGATGATCGCGAGTGCGGCACGGTCCTTGACCGATTGGCCGGGGTTCATGAACTCGGCCTTGCCGAGAATGGTGCAGCCGGTCGCCTGCGAGGCGCGCTTCAACTTGATCAGGGGCGTGTTGCCGATGGCTTCGATGACGCCGTCGCGGGTGCTCATGCGGAGATTTCCCTGTTTGCTCCCAACCTGATAGGCGAAAGCTCGGAACAGGTCATCAGCAACTCGCGATCCGGCACGCGCTTGGAA
>DATDBB010000343.1:0-11949 GCA_036525085.1 Allobosea sp. | reverse complement strand
TGTTCTTGGCAAGGTCGACGCCCATCAGCTTGTCGTAGAGGTTTGTGACGACCTCGACGCCGGAGAATTCGAAGGCCTCGGCGGGATCGAGCGAGATGATGTCGTCGATCTGCTTGGCCATGACGACCGTGTCCTTCGGCGTCTGCGCAAAAGCCACGGTGGTCTGGGCAGTCGTCGCCAGCAACGTGGTGAAGGCCGACGCCACCATCAATTTCGCAACGTGACGCATGAAAATCCCCATCAGTTTATGTTTGCGGCCGTGATTGCGGCCGTTCGGTCCAATGTGGAACCAGTTGGCGGCCTCTGTCCAGCATAGCGACGATGGAGTCCAGAGTCAGGTGCACAGTTCTTGTGCAACAGGCATTTGCTATGGTGCATGCCGAGGCGAGTTGCTGCTTTGCGAGCCTCCCATGCGCCGCTAACGTGAGGGCGCCCGGCGTTCCGCCGCGTCACGACATGCAGGTGCTTAGCCCTTGGCCATCATCGCTGCGCTCCATCACGTCACCCATTACCGCTATGACCGGCCGGTCACGCTCGGGCCGCAGATCATCCGGCTCCGGCCGGCGCCGCATTGCCGGGCCGCGATCAACAGCTATTCGCTGAAGGTGAGCCCGCCCGAGCATTTCGTGAACTGGCAGCAGGATCCGAGCGGCAACTGGCTGGCGCGCTACGTCTTTCCCGAGCCGGTCAACGAATTCCGCATCGAGGTCGATCTCGTCACCGAGCTGTCGATCATCAATCCGTTCGACTTCTTCGTCGAGACGGAGGCCGAGACCTTCCCCCTCACCTATCCGGACGAGTTGCGGGCGGAACTCGCGCCCTATCTCGTCACCGAACCGGCAGGACCACTGCTCCAGGCCTTCCTCGCCACGATCCGGCGCGAGAAGACCAACACGGTCGACTTCGTCGTCGATCTCAATGCGCGGCTCGCCTCAGGCATCGCCTATGGCATCCGCATGGAGCCCGGCGTGCAGGAACCGGAGCACACGCTCAACATCAAGTCCGGCTCCTGCCGCGATTCAAGCTGGCTGCTGGTCCAGATCCTGCGCCATCTCGGCCTCGCCGCCCGTTTCGTCTCCGGCTACCTGATCCAGATGAAGGCGGATATCGATCCGCTGGAGGGGCCGCGCGGCACCGACAAGGACTTCACCGACCTGCATGCCTGGGCCGAGGTCTACATTCCCGGCGCCGGCTGGATCGGGCTCGACCCGACCTCGGGCCTGCTGACGGGGGAAGGCCATCTGCCGCTGGCCGCGACGCCGCATTATCGCTCGGCCGCGCCGGTCTCGGGCGTCGCCAGCTATGCCGAGACGACCTTCCATTTCGACATGAGCGTCGCACGCGTCCATGAGGTGCCGCGCATCACCCTGCCCTTCTCGGACGAGTCCTGGCAGAAGCTCGACGCGCTCGGCGAGCAGGTCGAGGCCGATCTCCAGGCGCAGGATGTGCGCCTGACCATGGGCGGCGAGCCTACCTTCGTGTCGATCGACGACCAGACCGGCGAGGAATGGAACACTGCGGCCGTCGGGCCGACCAAGCGCCAGCGCGCCGATGTGATGATCCGACGCTTACGCGAGCGCTTCGCGCCCGGCGGCATGCTGCATTACGGCCAGGGCAAATGGTATCCGGGCGAGAGCCTGCCGCGCTGGGCCTTCGCGCTCTATTGGCGTGCCGATGGCGAGCCGATCTGGCGTGACGCAGGCCTGATCGCACGCGAGCCCGGCGCGCCGACCGGCGGCGACCGCGAACTGGAGGCCGGCGCGACGATTGCCGAGGCCGAGGCGCTGGCGGCGGGCCTGTCGGACAAGCTCGGGCTCGGGGCCGACTACGTCGTGCCGGCTTACGAGGACACCGGCTACTGGCTGCTGAAGGAGGCGCAGCTTCCCGACAATGTCGACCCGCTCGATCCGCGCCTGGCGGACCCCGAAGAACGCGCGCGCATGCAGCAGGTCTTCCAGCTGGGCTTGGGCAAGCCGCGCGGCTATGTCATTCCCGTACAGCGCTGGCAGAGCCAGGCCGGCGACAAGCGCTGGCGCTCGGAGAAATGGAAGCTCCGGCGGGGCAAGCTCTTCCTGGTGCCGGGCGATTCCCCGGTCGGCTATCGCCTGCCGCTCGGCTCTCTGCCGGTGGTGCCCAAGGCGGAGTATCCGCATATCCACCCGCAGGACCCGATGGAGGAGCGTCCGCCGCTGCCGCGCGCGGCCGGCGGGTTCGGGCCGGCGGCCGATCCGCCGGCGCCCGAGGCGCCGATCCGGGCAGAGCCGCCCTCGCCGCAGCAGATGTCGCGGCCGGGCGAGACGCCCGCCGGTTCCGGCCCGCAGGACCGCACCGAGCAGGAGATCGGCGGCGAGCATGTGCGCACCGCGATCAGCCTCGAAATCCGCGACAATGTGCTGTGCGTGTTCCTGCCTCCGGTCGAGCGGCTGGAGGATTATCTCGACCTGATCGCCAGCGTCGAGCAGGTGGCACGCGAGCGTGGCCAACCGGTCCATATCGAGGGTTATCCCCCGCCGCATGATCCGCGCCTCAACGTCGTCAAGGTGACCCCCGACCCCGGTGTGATCGAGGTCAACATTCACCCTGCCCGCAACTGGCGCGAGGCGGTCGAGATCACGCGCGGCGTCTATGAGGAGGCGCGGCAGTCGCGGCTCTGCGCCGAGAAGTTCATGGTCGACGGGCGCCATACCGGCACCGGCGGCGGCAACCATGTCGTGCTCGGCGGCGTGACCCCGCCGGATTCGCCATTCCTGCGCCGGCCGGACCTGCTCAGGAGCATCGTGCTCTACTGGAACCGGCACCCGTCGCTGTCCTATCTGTTCTCCGGCCTCTTCATCGGTCCGACCAGCCAGGCTCCGCGCATCGACGAGGGGCGCCATGACGCGCTCTACGAACTCGAGATCGCGCTGGCGAGGATTCCGCAGCCGGGAGAGCCTGCGATCCCGCTCTGGCTGGTCGACCGGCTGCTGCGCAACCTCCTGGTCGACGTCTCCGGCAATACCCACCGCACCGAGATCTGCATCGACAAGCTCTATTCGCCGGACGGGCCGACCGGCCGGCTCGGGCTGATCGAGTTCCGCGGCTTCGAGATGCCGCCGGATTCGCGCATGAGCCTGGCGCAGCAGCTTCTCGTCCGGGCTCTGATCGCCTGGTTCTGGCGCGAGCCGCAGTCCGGCGAGCTGGTGCGCTGGGGCACCACGCTGCACGACCGCTTTATGCTGCCCGAGATGGTCTGGCAGGATTTCAAGGAGGTGCTCGCCGATCTCGGCCGCGCCGGCTACGCCTTCGATCCGGTCTGGTTCGAGGCGCAGGCCGAATTCCGCTTTCCGTTCTTCGGCAAGGTCGAGCATGGCGGCGTCGAGATCGAGATCCGGCAGGCGCTCGAACCCTGGCACGTCATGGGCGAGGAGGGCGCGATCGGCGGCACGGTGCGCTATGTCGATTCCTCGGTCGAACGGCTCCAGGTCAAGGCCAAGGGGCTGGTGGCTGGCCGTCACCTGATCACCTGCAACGGCCGGCGCCTGCCGATGACGCCGGCGGGTACGTCGGGGGAGAGCATCGCGGCGGTGCGCTTCAAGGCCTGGCAGCCTGCCTCGGGGCTGCATCCGACGATTCCGGTGCATGCGCCGCTGACCTTCGACATCGTCGACACCTGGGTCGGGCGCTCGCTCGGAGGCTGCGTCTACCATGTCGCCCATCCCGGCGGTCGCAATTATGAGACTCCGCCTGTGAATTCCTACGAAGCGGAGGCGCGCCGGCTCGCACGTTTCGAAGCGATCGGCCATACTCCCGGCGCGCTGGCGATTCCGCCCGAAGAGCGCAGCGCCGAATTCCCGCTCACACTGGATTTGCGGCGTCCCCGGGGAGTGTAGAGGTCACCAGACGCAAGCGATGGCATTGCAGGGGCGATCACCATCGGCGCGCACCAGGACGGAGCGGCGCAACGCTCTCCTGGCGGGCTATCGCCCGCTGCCGGGCATTCATGACGAGTTGATCGGTCCCGACGGACAGGTGCGCCCGCAATGGGAGCCCTTTCTCGCGGAGTGGTGCGCGTTTTCGCCCGACGAGCTGAACCAGCGCTTCGGCCTCGCCGACCGGCATGTCCGCGACACCGGCGTCTCCTATCGCGTCCATGGCGATCTCGCCGATGGCGATCCGACGGTGGGCGAAAGATCCTGGCCGCTCAGCCATGTACCACTCGTCATCACCGGTGCCGAATGGGAGACGATTGCCGCAGGCGTGGCCCAGCGCGCGCATCTGCTGAGCACGCTGCTGGATGACATCTACGGCTCCGGCGAGATGATCGCCGACGGGCTGCTGCCGGCCTCGGTCGTCACCGGCAGCCCCGATTATCTGCGCCCGCTGCAGGGCGCGCCCGGCGGCGGCGCCCTGCAGCTCTACGCAGCCGATCTCGGACGCGGACCGGACGGGCGCTGGTGGGTGCTGCAGGATCGCACGCAGGCGCCTTCCGGCACGGGCTATGCGCTTGAGAACCGGCTCGCCCTGTCGCGCGCCTTCCCGGACATGTTCCGCACGATGAATGTCGAGCGGCTGGCAGCCTTCTTCCAGGGCTTCCGCGCCGGTCTCGTCGCCAGCTCGAGCCGTGTCGAGCCACGCATCTGCCTGCTGACGCCCGGACCGCTCAACGAGAGCTATTTCGAGCAGACCTATCTCGCGCGCTATCTCGGCTTCCTGCTCGTCGAGGGCGGCGACCTTGTGATGCGCGAGGGCCGCGTGCATGTCCGCACCATTGCCGGGCTGAAGCGCGCCGACGTGATCTGGCGCCGCATCGACGGCGATTTCTCCGATCCGCTGGAACTGAACGCCTCCTCGGCGCTCGGCGTCGCCGGCCTCGTCCAGGCGGTGCGCAGGGGCAGCGTCCACATTGCCAACGGGCTCGGCTCGGGCGTCGTCGAGGCGCGGGCGCTGATGAGCTTCCTGCCGAGGCTGGGCGAGCGCATCCTCGGCGAGGACATGATCCTGCCGAATGTCGCGACCTGGTGGTGCGGCCAGCCGCGCGAGCGCGCCGCCGTGCTCGACCGCCTCGACGAGATGAGCATCGCACCGGCCTTCCGCAGCGCGGGAGGCGGCCACGATACCGGCCCGGTGATCGCCGGCGAATTGCCGGTGGCCGAGCGCGATGCGCTGCGCGCGCGGATCGAGGCCCGGGGCATGGATTATGTCGGGCAGGAGGTGGTGCGGCTCTCGACCACGCCGGTCTTCCAGAACGGCCGCCTGCAGCCGCGGCCGATGACGCTGCGCGTCTTCGCCGCCGCCACCCCGGATGGCTGGAAGGTGATGCCCGGCGGCTTCTGCCGCATCTCGGACGAGCCCGATGCGCGCGCGGTCAGCATGCAGAGCGGCGTGCGCTCGAGCGATGTCTGGGTGACCTCCGACGCGCCGGTGGAACAGGTGACGCTGCTGCCGGCGCCGGACCGCATCCCGATCCGCCGCATCACCGGGACGCTGCCGAGCCGCGCCGCCGACAACCTGTTCTGGCTCGGGCGCTATCTCGAGCGCACGGAGGCGACGCTCAGGCTGGTGCGGGCGCTGCTCGGCCGGCTGATCGACACCGACCTGACGCAAGGGCGCAACGAGACACTGCGACGCCTCGCCAATCTGCTGGTCGCCTGGGGCGCCTCGCCCGGCGGCAAGACGCAGACGCTGCTGGCCCAGGCCTCGGCGGCGCTGCATGGGATCGACCAGTACGGCTCGGCCATCGCCACGACGCGAGAGGCCCGGCGCACGGCATCGGTCATCCGCGAGCGGCTCTCGATCGACGCCTGGCGCTTGTTCGGCGACATGCAGCGGCAGCTCACCCTCGAAGAGGGGCACGAGCCGAGCGAGGGCGAGGCCTATGAGATCGCCGATCGTGCGCTGAAGTCGCTCGCCGCTTTCGCGGGCCTCAGCCAGGAGAACATGGTGCGCGGGCCGGGCTGGCGCTTCCTCGACATCGGCCGGCGGCTGGAGCGTGGCATCGCGACCTGCCGCTTCGCCCGCCATTTCGCCGAGACGACAGCGCCGACCGACGCGCTCGACGCTCTGCTCGACCTGACGGATTCGCAGATCACCTACCGTTCGCGCTACCTGCTCGGCGCCAGTCTGCAGCCGGTGCTCGATCTCGTCATGCTCGACCCCTACAATCCGCGCTCGGTCGCCTTCCAGATCGACCGGCTCGACACCGAAATCCGTGATCTGCCGTCGCTGACCGAGGACGGCATGCTGGAGGCCCCGCGCCGGCTGATCCTGAAGCTCGCCGCCGAATGCCGCACCGCGGAGGCCGTGCGGCTCGACCGCACCAGCATCCTGCTGTTCGAGCAGCTCTTGATGGGCGTCTCCAGCGCGATCGCCGACCGCTATTTCCTCCAGAACACCGGCCCGGAAGGCTCCCGGCTGACAGGCATCGCGTGATCTACGACGTCCGGCACATCACCACCTACGGCTATAGCCGCCCGGTCCCGTTCGCGCGCTGCATCCTGCGGCTGCAACCGCGCAACGATGGCGGCCAGAGCGTCCGGAAGAGCGAACTCAACGTGACGCCACGCCCGGCGGAGCGCGTCGATGGGATTTGCTTCTTCGGAAACCGGATGACGACGGTGACGATCTCGAAACCGCATCGCGAACTCAAGGTCGAGATGCGCGCGCGCGTCGAGGTGCAGCGGACGCCACCGCCCTTCCCCGGCCTGACGCGGCATTGGGAAGAGGTTGCGGCTCTGGCCCTGGCTTCCGACAGCCTGGCGCCGGATTCGCCAGCGCATCATCTCTATCCGAGCCGGCTTGTGCCACCCGTCACGGCCGTCACCGACTATGCGCGCAAGAGCTTTCCAACGCTGCGGCCGGTGCTGGAAGCCGCAACCGAACTGATGGCGCGCATCCGCGCCGACTTCACCTATGATCCGGAGGCGACGGAGGTCTCGACGCCGCTGGAAGAGGCCTTCCGCGAGCGCCATGGCGTCTGCCAGGATTTCGCGCATGTGATGATCGCGGGGCTGCGGGGCCTCGGGCTGCCGGCGGCCTATGTCAGCGGCTATATCCGCACCATTCCGCCGCCAGGCGAGAAACGCCTCGAAGGCGCCGACGCCAGCCATGCCTGGGTGATGCTCTGGTGCGGACCCGAGATCGGCTGGATCGGCCTCGACCCGACCAACGACCTGATCGTCGCCGACGACCATATCGTCACGGCCTTCGGTCGCGACTACGCCGATGTATCGCCGCTCGACGGGGTGGTCATCGGGCCGGGTTCGCAAAAGATCGGCATCGCCGTCGACGTCATCCCCGTCGGCTGATTCAACGCACGACGCCACGCTCCACGCAGGAAGTGCTTCCCTTTAATTGGTTGCCATGGCAACTTGTTTCCCGCAGAGGCGCCGGAGCGGCGCGAACCGGGACAACGCATGCGTACGCAGGTCGCCATCATCGGAGCCGGGCCCTCGGGGCTCCTGCTCGGACAGTTGCTGCACCAGGCCGGCATCGACACCGTCATCCTCGAACGCAAGAGCCGCGACTATGTGCTGGCGCGGATCAGGGCCGGGGTGCTCGAACAGGGCACTGTCGGCCTGCTCGACAAGGCCGGCGCGAGCGCGCGGCTGCATGCCGAGGCCCTGCCGCATAGCGGCTTCGACCTGCTCTTCGGCGAGATCCGCCACCGCGTCGCGCTCGACCGCCTGACCGGCGGCAAGCACGTCACCATCTACGGGCAGACCGAGGTAACGCGCGACCTGATGGACCAGCGCGCCGCCCAGGACGGCGTGACCATCTTCGAAGCGGACGACGTGGCGCTCCATGGTTTCGACGGGACGAGTCCCTTCGTCACCTATCTCGAAAGCGGCGTCCCGAAACGACTCGACTGCGACGTCATCGCCGGCTGCGATGGCTATCACGGCGTCTCGCGCGCCAGCGTCCCGACCGAGGCGCTGCGGATCTTCGAGCGGGTCTATCCGTTCGGCTGGCTCGGGCTCCTCGCCGATGTGCCGCCGGTATCCGACGAACTGATCTATGCCCGCAGCGCGCGCGGCTTCGCGCTCTGCTCGATGCGCTCGCACACGCGCAGCCGCTATTACATCCAGTGCCGGCAGGACGAGCGCGTCGAGGACTGGTCCGACACGCGCTTCTGGGACGAACTGCGCCGCCGGCTCGACCCGGAGACTTCGGCCACGCTAACCACCGGCCCCTCGATCGAGAAATCGATCGCGCCACTGCGCTCCTTCGTGGCGGAGCCGATGCGGTTCGGGCGGCTTTTCCTCGCCGGGGACGCAGCGCATATCGTGCCGCCGACCGGGGCGAAGGGGCTCAACCTCGCCGCCAGCGACGTGCATTACCTGTTCGAGGCGCTGCGCGAACTCTTCCTCGACCGTTCGGAGGCCGGCATCGACGCCTATTCGCAGAAGGCGCTGGCGCGGGTTTGGAAGGCCGAGCGCTTCTCCTGGTGGCTGACCTCGCTGATGCACCAGTTCCCGGAGCAAAGCCCGTTCGAGCAGCGCATGCAGCAGGCCGAACTCGACTATCTCGTCTCCTCCGAGCATGCGATGGCGGCGCTGGCGGAGAATTATGTCGGGCTGGCTTATTGAAGCAGAGTGCTCTCTGTTCCCGACCCGCAGTGGGCGTTGCGCCTCGCTGATTGGCAGCCGCCCCGCCTCGATGCGCCTTATCGGTTTCTGCGCAGCACTTAGTTATATGTCTTCCTTGATAAAACTGCGATCGGAGTTCGGCTGTGATGGTCGCTTGGACGATTATTTTGGCGTTTTGGGGTATTCCGGCACTAGCCGTTGGTTTCGTTATTGCCTCACTGCCTAACAAATTTCATTTGCTCGCCGTCTCAATATCCACGGGTATTCTTACTGTATTCCTAGTGAATATGCATGGCGGCGACGGCTGGTCAAAACTGCCGGGTTTGCTCTATCTGATTGTCTTACCCATCACCGTAGCGGCTCTAATACCGATCGGAATCGTCCGATTGGTTCGGAGACGGGAGGATTGATAACGTCGATCCGCAACAATTAGAAAAAAACACCTGTCTGTGTCTCGATCCTGCGCGCGACCTCGGTAAGTTCCGCTCTCGATCCAATTACGACATTGGCAATCGTCGGCGCACTAACCGCTACCCCCAGAATCGGAAAGGCCGCGCCTGTTGGCGCGGCCCCCCTCGCAAGGCGATATCCGCTCCCGGTTCACGCCAGCGTATAGGCGGTCTTCACCGTGGTGTAGAACTCCTTGGCGTAGGCGCCCTGCTCGCGCGGGCCGTAGCTCGAACCCTTCCGGCCGCCGAAGGGCACGTGATAGTCGACGCCCGCGGTCGCGAGGTTGACCATCACCATGCCGGCCTCGGCATTGCGCTTGAAATGCGTCGCATGCTTCAGCGAGGTGGTGCAGATGCCGGAGGACAGGCCGAACTCCGTGTCGTTGGCGACGGCGAGCGCCTCCTCGTAGTCCTTGACGCGGATGATGTTGGCGACCGGACCGAAGACCTCCTCGCGCGAGATGCGCATGGCGTTGGTGGTCTCCGTGAAGAGCGCCGGCTGCAGGTAGAAGCCGGGGGTGTCGCGCTTCAGCAGTTCGCCGCCGAAGGCGAGCTTGCCGCCCTCGTCCTTGGCGATCTGGATGTATTTCAGATCCTGGTCGAGCTGGCTCTGGTCGACGACCGGGCCGATATGCGTGCCGGCTTTCAGCGCGTCGTCGACGACGACGCCCTTCAGCCGTTCGATGCAGGCCTCGACGAAGCGGTCATGGATGCCGGCCTGGACGATCAGGCGCGAGGACGCCGTGCAGCGCTGGCCGGTGGAGAAGAAGGCGCCCTGGACCGCGCATTCGACGGCAATTTTCAGATCGGCATCGTCGAGCACGACGAGCGGGTTCTTGCCGCCCATCTCGAGCTGCACCTTCTTCATCGGCGAGGAGGCGATGCAGGCTTCCGCGACCTTGCGGCCGGTCGAGACCGAGCCGGTGAAGGAAATCGCGTGGACATCCTTGTGCTGCAGCAGCGCCTGGCCGACGACCGAGCCGCGGCCCATGACGAGGTTGAGCACGCCCTTGGGCAGGCCGGCGCGCTGGAGGATGTCGACCAGTGCCCAGGCCGAGCCCGGCACGAGGTCGGCCGGCTTGATGACGACGCAGTTGCCATGGGCCAGGGCGGGGGCGATCTTCCAGGCGGGGATCGCGATCGGGAAGTTCCAGGGCGTGATCATGCCGACGATGCCGACCGGCTCGCGGGTGATCTCGACGCCGACGCCCGGACGCACCGAAGGCAGCGTCTCACCGGCCAGGCGCAAGGCTTCGCCGGCGAAGAAGGCCATGACCTGCCCGGCGCGGCCGGCCTCGCCGATGCCCTCGGCCAGGGTCTTGCCCTCCTCCCGCGAGAGCAGCTTGCCGAGCTCTTCCTTGCGGGCAAGGATCTCGTCGGAGGCCTTCTTCAGGATCTCGTAGCGCTCCTGCGGGCCCGAGCGGCTCCAGGCCGGAAACGCGGCCTTGGCGGCGGCGACCGCATCGTTGAGCTGGTCGACAGAGCCCTGGGAATACTCGCCGACGACGTCGTCGGTGTTCGACGGGTTGATGTTGCGCGAGGCATTGCCCGAGCCGGCCCACTCGCCGGCGATCAGGTTCTTGAAAATCTCTGTCATAGGCTGCCTCCCACGGCGTTTTAGAGTTCGTGGGGGATTTAGCGTCTTTGAAGCCGGAAGACCAATGCCGCTGCGGGATCGATCAAGTCCGTTGGTGCATGATGGGACGGCGCTCAGAACTCGGCGTCGAGCTCTTCCAGCTCTTCAGGCTCGGTTTTCGCGGCGTCGATCCAGCGCTTGAGGGCGGGCCAGGCGGAGATCGCCTTGCAATAGGCCTGGCTCGTGGCATCGAGCGGGACGTCATAGGTGATGAAGCGCAGGCAGACAGGCGCATACATGGCGTCGGCCATGGTCAGTGTGTTGCCGAAGAGATAGGGCCCGCCATAGGCGCCGAGGCATTCGCGCCAGATCTCGGTGACGCGGTCGATATCGGCCTGGGCACCGGCCCAGACCTTGAAGCCGGGATAATGCGCCTTGAGGTTCATCGGCAGCGCCGAGCGCAGATTGGCAAAGCCGGAATGCATCTCGCCGCAGATCGCCCGGCAATGGGCGCGCGCTGCGGCATCCTTCGGCAGGAGACCCGCGTCGGGCCTGATCTCGTCGAGATAGGCCGCGATGGCGAGCGTATCCCAGACCTTGATGCCGTCATGGGTCAGGCAGGGCACGAGGAAGGACGGCGAGAGCAGCAGGAGCTCGGCCCGCGCGGATGGGTCGTCGACCGAAAGCATGTACTCCTCGATCTCCAGCCCCGCCATCATGCAGAGCAGCCAGCCGCGCAACGACCAGGAGGAATAATTCCTGCTGCTGATGGTGAGCGTCGCGGCGGTCATGGGCGTCGTCCTCGGCGGAGAAGGCTCCAGCATAGCAAGAGATATTCCAAGGCGGGCGCAACGTAGAAAGATTCTTGCGAAAAACTGATTTTGCGGTGCAACATGAAACCAGCGGGAAGCCGCCTGACGGCATGGTCGCCGACAGGCGGCCATACTTTGCCCGATCGAGGTCGCATATCGATGCTCTATCTCGCCTACCAAGCCCAATCCGACTTCATGAATCCGGCCAAGATGCTGGCGCAAGGCGCGTTGGCCACGCTCGGCGCCCGGGCCATGGCGGGCAACCCCGTCGATCTTCGTGCGGCTTCCGCCGCCTATGAGATGGTAACGCGCGCGGGCCTCACCCATCACCGCCCGGCCTATGACATCGACAGCGTGCGCGATGGCAATCGCGACGTGCCGGTGACCGAAGAGGTTGTGCTCGGCCTGCCGTTCGGCAACCTGCTTCGCTTCCGCAAGGACAGCGACACGCCGCAGGCCAAGGTGCTGGTGGTGGCGCCGATGTCGGGCCATTTTGCTACGCTGCTGCGCAACACCGTGGCGACGCTGCTGCGCGACCACGACGTCTA
>DATDBB010000342.1:0-13465 GCA_036525085.1 Allobosea sp. | reverse complement strand
TGTTCGGGCTCAAACCAACGTGCGGACGGGGCCTCTGCTGGACAGCGGTCTCGACACAACCCGGGATGACACAGGCTCCCGTCCGCACTCAACCTCGCCCAAATCAGCGAAGTCAGCCACAGACAAGGATGACGGCGCGTTCCCTGCGAGCACGCTACTCCGCCCCATCCAGCCCTGCCCTCGCCATCGCCGAGGCCTGATCGGCGGCGACCGTCTCGACCTTGAACCCCTCGATCTCCGCCTCGAACAGGCGGTGGAAGTTCAGCTCCGCGTCGAGATGCAGGAAGACGCCGCCGAGCCCGATCGCGGCCCGGTCCATGAAGACGAATTCGCGCGGCACCGTCACCGGCCCCTTCTGCTTGAGCGCCTGATGCACCCGGAAGGCCTCGCGCCGGCCATATTCCGACGGGCTCACCCCTTCGGCGATGCGGCGCGTGCGGTCCTCGAGCAGCGGCCCGTAGATGAAGCGGGCCCAGATGTTCAGGGTGTCGACGAGGTCCTTGGTCAGCCCCTTGAAGCCCCAGGTCTCATAGGCATGGACGACGCGGGCTGCGTCGCCTTCCAGCAGGCCACGATAGAGATCGACCACCCCGCCGACGAAGGAGGGCGGGAAGATGCGGATGCAGCCATAGTCGAGCAGGTTGATGCCCGCCGGCGTGTCCCCCTCGGAAAACACGGTGTAATTCCCCAGATGCGGGTCGCCATGGATGACGCCGTGATGGCTGAACGGGCGCCACCAGGCCTTGAACATCGCCGTCGAGATCCGGTCGCGCGCCTCTTGCACATCCTGCTTGTGGGTCAGGATGCCGTCGCCCTCGAGCCAGCGCATGGTCAGGAGCCGCCGCGTCGAGAGCGAAGCCTCCAGCGCCGGCACGCGCACCTCGGGCGTCCCAGCCAGCATCTCGCGATAGAGCGCGATGTGCTTGGCCTCGCGCTGGTAGTCGAGCTCCTCGCGGACCCGGGCGCCGATCTCCTTGGCGATCTCGGTGGTGTCGATCACCGGGTCCATTCGCCGGTGCAGCGCGAACAGGATGTCGAGCTGGGCGATGTCGGCCTCGACAGCCGATTCCATGTCGGGATATTGCAGCTTGCAGGCGAGCGCCGCGCCGTCCCTGGTCGTCGCGCGGTGAACTTGGCCCAACGAGGCGGCCGCCGCGGGCTTGAGGTCGAATTCGCCGAAGCGCTCGCGCCAGTTGGCCCCGAGCTCGGCCATCATCCGGCGCTTGACGAAGGCCGCGCCCATCGGCGGCGCCTGCGACTGCAGCTTCTGCAGTTCGGCGGCATATTCCGGCGGCACGACATCGGGGATGGTGGCGACGAGCTGCGCCACCTTCATGATCGGGCCCTTCAGGCCTCCCAGCGCCTTGGCCAGCGCCTCGGCATTCGAGGCGTTGCGCCCCTCCATGCCAAACAGCCGCGTGCCGGCGATCCGTGCCGCGACCCCGCCGACATTGGCCCCGACGCGGGCATAGCGCGCCGCGCGGGCGGAAAAGCGGTTGGCTTCGGTATCGCGTCCGGACATGGGCGGGGCACTTTCGAAGGCTTGGCGCTTTCGGAACGGGTCGCACCACATGTAGGACGCGCCGTGCCAGACACCAATGCGGCGCGCCGTCCCGATCGCAACCGCAAATCCGTTCAGCGCAGCATCTTCGGCAGCCAGAGCGTCAGATCCGGCCAGAGCGTGATGATCGCGAGCGCCCCGAACAGCGGAATATAGAAGGGCAGAACCGCTTTCAGCACGGACGGCATCGACGTCTTGGCGATGTCCGAGAGCAGGAACAGCGCCAACCCCATCGGCGGCGTCAGCAGGCCGATCATCAGGTTGAAGACGAAGATGATGCCGAGATGCACCGGATCGACCCCGGCCAGGACCAGCGGCGCCGAGACCAGCGGCGCAACCAGCAGCGTCGCCGTCGTGCTGTCGAGAAACATGCCGACGATCAGGAGCAGCACATTGACGATGAGCAGCAGCACCAGAGGGTCGGTCGAGATCGCGAGCAGGCTGCGCGTGAAGGTCTGCGGCAGTTGCTCGACGGTCAGGATCCAGCCGAACAGCGCCGCGGCGGAAACGATGACCAGCACGGCCGAGCTGGTCTTGACCGTGTCGAACAGGGCAAAGCGCAGCCTGGCCCAGCTGATGCCGCCATAGAAGACCATGGCGATGAGCAGGATGTAGGCGACGGTGATCGAGGCCGCTTCCGTCGGGGTGAAGTACCCGCCCAGCATGCCGCCAACGAGCAGGAGCGGCGTCATCAGCGCCGGCGCCGCCGGCCAGAAGGTGCTCCAGAGTTCGCGGAAGGTCGGCCAGCGCTTCGAGCGTGGATGATTATGGCGCTTCGCCAGCCAGCCAACCGTCAGCATCAGCAGCGCGACATAGAGCAGCGCCGGCATGATCCCGGCGACCAGAAGCTGGACGATCGAGACGCTGGTGGCCGAGCCGTAGATGATCAGCGGGATCGAGGGCGGAAAGATCGGCCCGACCACGGCGGAGGCGCCGGTGATGGCGGCCGAATAGGCGCGGGTGAACCCGGCCCGCACCATGGCGCGGATCTCGATGCGGCCGAGCCCGCCGATATCGGCGAGCGCGGCGCCCGACGTGCCCGAGAAGACCAGCGAGCCGATGACGTTGACCTGCGCCAGGCCGCCCGGAACACGGCCGCCGAGCGTGTGGGCGAAACGGTAGATATGGCTGGTGATGCCGGCCTGGTTCATCAGGCTGCCGACGAAGATGAAGACCGGCACGGCCACGAGCGGGAAGGAATCCAGCGCATAGGTCATGCGCTGCGCGACCAGTTCGAGCGGGAAGCCGGACAGGACGACATAGAGCAGCGCCGGAACCGCGATCGCGACGACGACCGGAAATCCGAAGATGAAGAGCGCCACGAAGGCGAGGATGATGGTGATCGCCACAGGGTCGCCCTCAGAGCGTTTTCAAGCGAAGTGGATACCGGTTCGCGTGAAGAAAACGCGTCAAAAAAGAAATTCTGGAGTATTTCGCCGATCCATCCGGATCGGCGAAATGCGCTAGTGCTTCAGGTCTTCAGGCAGATCGAGCTCTTCTTCGGGCTCATGCTCCTGCGGGAACGTGACATAGAGAGGTCGTCCCTGGATCACCTTGGCCGTCTGGATGGCGCATTCGAGCGTGCTCATCGCGAAGCTGACGAAGGCCGCGCCCAGGAAGATCCAGTAGGGAATGCCCAGCGTCGGGGTCGAATTGTCGAGATTGCCGCCGATGGCGACAAAGCTCGCCACCGCGATCGCAGCGAAGGTGGCCGTCGCCGTGGCGGCGCCCAGGATCTTGGCCGTACGCACGACGCCTGCCGGGAACATCGCGACGATCTCCTCCATCCGGATATTGGCGCCGGCGGATATGACATAGGGGAGTGCCAGGAAGACCGAGCAGATCAGCATGAAGCGCGCCAGTTCCTCGACGCCGATGATCGGCGTGGAGAAGATCTCGCGCGAGACGACCTGGATGAAGGGCAGCGACACCATCGCGATCAGCATCGCCAGGCTGCCCCAGCGAAAGAGCCACCGAACGGGCTCGATGGCGCGATCGATCGAATAAGTCCGGCTATCCGCCGCGGCCACGGTGACGGGAGCGTCGAAGACGATGTCGGAGCTTTGCAAGGGTCGCCTCTTCGGCAGGCAGCGGATCGGATGCGGGGAAGGAAAGCCGGGGCGCGGCGCCCCGGCCCTCACCTCACTTCACGGCGCTGATGCGCGCGATGATCGGTGCCCAGGTGGGGAAGTCGGCATTGACCTGCGCGCTCACCGATTTGCGGAACTCGTCGACCTTGAGCCCGTCCTTCTCGGTGATGAAGGTCATGCCCTTCTTCTTCAGCTCGTCGATGAGCTTGACCTCGGCCTCGAGCCCGAGCTTCAGCGTCTCCTCGCCGACCTCGGCCGCGACCTCGGACATGATCGCGCGGTCCTTTTCGGGTATCGACTGCCATGTCCGCTCGTTGATGAAGACCGGCAGCACGTTCTGCATGTGCCCGGTCAGCATGGCATGGCTCTGCACCTCGTAGAGCTTGTTGGCGTTGATCATGGTCAGCGGGTTTTCCTGGCCGATGACCATGCCCGTCATCAGCGCCGTCGGCAGTTCGCTCACCTCGACCGGCGTCGGCACGGCGCCCATGCCCTTGATCATCGTCGTCCAGAGCGGCAGCGGCACGCCGCGGAAGCGCTTGTCCTTGAGATCGGCCGGGGAATAGACCGCCATCTTCGCCGTCATCTGGCGCGCGCCGCGATAGAGCCGGCCGATGATGCGGATATTGGCCTGCTTCACCAGCTTGTCCGACATCTCCTTCATGACCTCGGACTTCGCCGGGTCGGTCGCCGCCATGGCATGGGTGCCGTCGCGGTAGATGAAGGGAGCGGCGAAGGCCGCGATCTCCGGCATCAGCCGCGACAGCGATGCGAACTCGTGATGCGCCAGCGGAATCGCGCCGCTGCGCACCCCGTCGACGGTCTCCTGTGCGCCGCCGAGCTGCGAATTCGGAAAGACCTGGACCTTGACCCGGCCCTCCGTGCGCTTCTCGACGCGCTTGGAGAACTCGTCGGCGTACCAGTACTGGATGTCGCCCTCCGAACCGACATGGGCGTAGCGGATCGTCACCTGAGCGGCGGCAGGCGCCGCAAAGCCGATCGAGAGCGCCAGAAGCGCCGCGAAGCCCTTCAATGTCCGTCTCTTGTCCATGGTGTCCTCCATCATCGTCTCTCTCCCAGTTTTTTATGGTGAGCCTTGTGCGGTCCGGTGGCTCAGATCCGGTAGATGCGCTTGGCGTTGTCGTGGAAAAGCTGGTCCCTCTCGCTGTCCGAGAACGCGGCCGTCGCGGCGAGGAAGCCTGAGAAAATCGTGTCGAAATCGCCGACGAGACTGTCGACCGGGAAATTGCTGGCGAACATCGCCCGGTCCTCGCCGAAGATCGCGATGGCATCGCGGATGACCGGGCCGTTGTTCGCGACGGTCCAGGGCAGGCCGGGCTGGCCGATGCCGGAGATCTTGATCGCCACGTTCGGCTGGGCCGCTGCCGTCTCCAGAGCCTGCCGCCAGGCGGAAAGCGCCTCCGGGCTGCGGTCGGCCGGCAGGCCGGTGTGATTGATGACGAGCTGCGTCGCCGGAAAATCCCGGGCGAGATCGGCTGCGGCATCGAGATGCCACCAGGGCGTCTGCAGATCATAGGACAGGCCGTGCCGTTCCAGCAGCGCATAGCCGTCGCGCCAGGCCGGATCGTCCATCGAGCCGGGCGCACCGCGCCTGGCTTCTGCGGGCGTCGCCGTGGCGCTCGGCTTGTGCCTGATGCCACGGACGATCGGCACGGACGCGTGCGAGGCCAGCAGCGTCGCGGCGTCCGTCGCCGCGAGATCGCACCAGGCGACGACCACGGAAGGTAGCCCTTCTGCCTGCGACACGGCCGCGACCCAGCGGCTTTCCTCGGCGGCCTTCTCCCGCGCCCACTCCGCCTCGACATAGACGGAAGCGACGACCGGCCAGCCGGCCGTGTCTGTGCGGTAATCGGCCGGCATGTAGTCGCGGCAGATCGGCGAGTAATCGCCATAGCGGAAGAACACCCGCTCGCGCTTCAGCCAGGGCAGGTCGTTGGCAAGGTCCCAGACGTGGTGATGCGCGTCGATCACCGCTTTCGGGCGCGGTGGCAGGGCGCTCATGGCCGCGCCTTGCTGCGCATCGCGGCGTCGTGCTCGTAGAGCCTGACGACGGCCGCCGAATCCGACATCTCATGGCCCAGCGCGACATAGTCCTTGTAGCGCTGCACGCCCTGCTCGATCACCCGCAGATCGAGCCCGAGCCCCTGCGCGAAGGCCGAGACGGCCTTCAGATCCTTGAGCAATTGCCGCGCATAGCTCGACGGCGGCTCGAAGGCCCGGGCTTGCATCTGCGGATAGAGCCGCTGCAGCAGGCTGCTGTCCGCGTGCCCGCCGGCCAGGCATTGCGGCAGGCGGGCCGCATCGATGCCGGCGGCCTCGGCCAGCATCAGCGCCTCCGCCATCACGACATAGCCCGTGCCGACGATCGCCTGGTTGATGATCTTCGTGGTCTGTCCCGCGCCGACCGGCCCCATCAGGGTCAGGTTGCCGGACATCTGCGCGAGGATCGGCTTCGCCAGGTCGAAATCGGCCTCAGAGCCGCCGGCCATCACGGTCATGCCGCCGGTGCGGGCGAGTTGCGGCCCGCCCGAGACCGGCGCATCGACCCAGCCCGCGCCGGTGATTTCCTTGAGCTTCGCGGCCACCGCCCGCGTGCCCTCCGGATCGGCCGTCGAGAAATCGATCACCAGCGCGGGCCCGGCGCCGGCCGCCGCCACGCCATCCTCGGCCAGGATGCAGCGCTCGACCGCCGCCATATGCAGCACGCAGAGCATGACGATGTCGCTTGTCGCTGCAACGGCGGCCGGCGAAGCGGCGGCCACCGCGCCATGCGGAACAACCGTGCCGAGCCGCTCGGGCTCGAGATTCCAGACCGTGACGGGATAGCCGAGATCGAGCAGCCGGCGCACCATCGCCTCGCCCATGATGCCGATGCCGATGAAGCCGATGCGGGGGCGGCTGGCGGTTTCGCTCATGCCGAGCCCCCGCCGGTCGGCATCGCCGAGCCACAGGCCGAACAGGCGTCAGCCGGCGCTCCTCGTCCTCGCAGACAAGCCATATCCTTCTCTCCCTGATCGCAAACGGCTCATTGTGGGCGGCCGCTCGTCTTTATTCTGTATGCAGTATGCCTGTTGAAAAATGTCAGTCAAACCCTTCGCGCTACGTTGCGTCTGTTTTCTGAAACCCCATGCGCAACGCACGGTCAGCATGTCGCGGCGGATGCTCTTGGACGCGCGCCGTCAGCGGCGCGTTCCCTGAAATGCGCCGGCGCAGCGCCTCCGGAGAACGATGCGGCCGCCGCTCACGCGCCGGACCCCGCCTCGGGGGCGAGCAGCCCCATCTCCACCAACTCCCGGCGGATGTCCTCGCCATGCTCGTCGAGCAAGGGCGGCGGCAGGCGCATCTGCTGCGGCGTGGCACTGAGCTTCACCGGGAAACCCAGCGCCTTGAACTCGCCTTCGGCCGGGTGCGGCACCATCTGCACCATCTCGCGCGCCACCGCCTGCTCGCTGACCACGGCCTGCGCATAGTCGAGGATCGGCGCCGCCGGCACGCCGGCCGCCAGCAGCCCGTCGATCCATTCTTGCCGTGTGCGGCTCGCGAAGCTCGGCGCCATCGACGCGATCAGGGCGAGGCGATTGGCGAGGCGGGCGGCATTGGTCGCGAAGCGTTCGTCCAGCTGCAGTTCCTCGCGGCCGAGCACCTTGATGAGCTTGAGCCAGAGGCCCTGATTGGCCGCGCCGATCACGAACCAGCCATCCGAGGCCTCGACCGCCTGATAGGGCGCCGACATCCGGTTGGCCGAACCGATCGGCTCCGGCGTCTTGCCGGTGCCCCAGAGCTCGGTGGTCTCCCAGACCGAGAGCGCCAGCGCCGCCTCGAACAGCGAGGCGTCGACGAACTGCCCCTCGCCGGAGTTCTGGCGCCCGATCACCGCGCTCAGCACCGCATAGGCAGTGAAGAGCCCCGCGCCGAGATCGGCGACCGGGATCGAGTTCTTCGCAGGTTCCTGGCCGGGCAGCCCGTTCGAACTCAGCACGCCCGAAACCGCCTGCGCGATCAGGTCGAAGCCCGGCCGCTGCGACCACGGTCCCGTCTGGCCGAAGCCGGAGATGCTGGCATAGATCAGCCGCGGATTGAGCGCCCGCAGCCTCGGATAGTCCATGCCGAGGCGGGCGGCGACGCCGGGGCGCGCATTCTCGATCAGGACGTCCGCCGTCTTGACGAGGGCGTAGAGCACCTCGCGATCGGCATCCTGCTTGAGGTCGAGCGCGATGCTGCGCTTGTTGCGGTTCAGCGCCAGGAAGCCCGGGCTGTCGACGCCCTTGAGGCGAAAACCCATCGACTGCCGGGTCGAATCCCCTGTGCCGGGCGGCTCGATCTTGATCACGTCGGCGCCCATATCGGCCAGCAGCATGCAGCAGAATGGCCCGGCCATGACCTGTGAGATGTCGAGCACTCGGATGCCTTCGAGCGGCAGCGCCATGGTTCATATCCTCCCTGATCGGGCCGGTTGCAGAAGCTGGTCGCCCTGCCCGGCCTCTTTGATGGTCGTCGCGGTCGTGTTCACGCGCGGGAGCGATCATCCCGTGCTGGGTCGCCGGGCGCCATGCCGTCGGGCGCGGGCGGCGCATGCGCGGAAGCCATGTCGGCAAGCGCCGAGTCTGCCAGCGCCAATTCGAGCACGCGCACGACATGCAGCGCCTCGCGCTGCGCTCCATCATGGATCTGGTGGCGGCAGCTCGTACCGTCGGCGACGATCAGATCGCCGGCCCCGGCCTTGCGCACAGCCGGCAGCAGCGAGAGTTCCGCCATCGCCATCGACACATCGATCGTCTGCGCACCATAGCCGAACGCGCCCGACATGCCGCAGCAGCTCGACTCGATCGGCCTGACCTCGAGGCCCGGGATCGCGCGCAGCGTCGCCTCGACGGCCCCCATCGCGGCGAAAGCCTTCTGGTGGCAATGGCCGTGGAGATGCGCGACGCGCGCGCCCTGATCTTTGAACGGGAGAGTGGTCGCGCCCGTCTTCATGTCCGCCGCCAGCAATTCCTCGAGCAGGAAGGCCGCGGCAGCCACCGGCCCGACTTCGGCCT
The DNA here is from genome assembly GCA_036525085.1 of Allobosea sp. GTDB lineage: Bacteria > Pseudomonadota > Alphaproteobacteria > Rhizobiales > Beijerinckiaceae > Allobosea. The sequence continues at coordinate 4,757 of DATDBB010000342.1, read as the reverse complement.
TGGGCAGGATCGCCGAGAACTCGTCGCGGAAGGTCAGGAGGCAGGACGGCTCCAGCCCCACGATGCGCGCGCCCTTCGCGACAAAGGGCGAAAGCGCGTCGAGCGTGCGCTTTGCCTCCTTGCGCGCCTCATCGACCAGCCCGGCCGAGAGGAAGGTGCGCCCGCAGCAGAGCGGCCGGCCGCCATCGGCAGCCTCGACCCGGTGTAGCCGGTAGCCGCCCGCCGCCAGCACGCGCTCGGCGGCCTCCAGATTCTCGCGCTCGAAATAGCGGTTGAAGCTGTCGCCGAAGAGCACGATGTCGCGCCCGTCGCCCCGCACCTGCGCGGGCGTGGCCGCCGTACCGCCCTGCGCCCACGGCCTGCGCCAGACCGGCAGCGAGCGCCGCGCGCTGAAGCCGAGGAACCGCTCGCTCAGCCGCGCCAGCAGCGGGATGCGGTCGCGCAGATTCATCAGCGGCGCGAACCTCGCAGCCCAGGGCGCATAGCGCGGCAGGAAGGCGATCAGCCGCTCCTTCGGCGGCAAGCCGTGCTTTGCATGGTAATGGCTCAGGAATTCGATCTTCATGCGCGCCATGTCGACGCCGGTCGGGCAGTCGCGCTTGCAGCCCTTGCAGGACACGCAGAGGTCGAGCGTCTGCTTCATCTCCGGCGAGGTGAACGCGTCCGCGCCGAGCTGGCCGGAGATCGCGAGCCTGAGCGTATTCGCCCGCCCGCGCGTGACATGCGTCTCGTCCTGCGTCGCGCGCCAGGACGGGCACATCGTGCCGCCGGACATCTTCCGGCAGGTGCCGTTGTTGTTGCACATCTCGACCGCGCCGCCGAACCCGCCCCAGTCGGACCAGTCGAGCGCCGTCTCTGTAGGAACCGGCGTCGCATAGCCCGGCGCGAAGCGCAGCAGGCTCCGATCGTCCATGCGCATAGGCCGCACGATCTTGCCGGGGTTCAGCCGGTTGTCGGGGTCGAAACCGTCCTTCACCGTCTCGAAGGCGCGGGTCAGCTTCCCCCCGAACATCGGCTCGACGAACTCCGAACGCGAGATGCCGTCGCCATGCTCGCCCGAGAACGAGCCCTTGAAACGGCGCACCAGCTCGCAGGCCTCTTCCGCGATGCCGCGCATCGCCCTCACCCCGGCCTCGTCCTTCATGTTCAGGATCGGGCGGACATGCAGGCAGCCGACCGAGGCATGGGCATACCAGGTGCCGCGCGTGCCATGCCGCTCGAACAGGGCGGTGACGGCGTCGGTATAGTCCGCGAGATGCTCCAGCGGGACGGCGCAATCCTCGATGAAGGAGACCGGCTTCCCGTCCCCCTTCATCGACATCATGATGTTGAGGCAGGCCTCGCGCACCTCCCAGACCGGCTTCTGCCTGCCGGGCTCGACCACCTCGACGACAGCGTCAGGGAAGCCGTGATCGGCCATGCACTGGTCGAGCCGCCTGAGGTCGCGCTTCAGTGCGGCAAGATCGTCGCCGGCGAATTCGACCAGCAGCAGGCAGTTGGGCTTACCCTTCGTGATGTCGGCGAGCGTGCGCACGAAGAGCGGGATGTCGGCGCCCAGCACCAGCACATTATTGTCGACCAGCTCGACGGCGACGGGACCGAGCGCCACGATATGCCGCGTCGTCTCCATCGCCGCCCGGAAGCTCGGGAAGTGGCAGACGCCCATGACGCGATGCTGCGGCAGGGCCGAGAGCTTCAGCGTCGCCTCGGTGGTGATCGCCAGCGTGCCTTCCGAGCCGACCAGAAGATGCGAGAGGTTCGGCTGCGCGGGCAGGAGCTCGTCGAGATTATAGCCGCCGACGCGCCGCTGCACCTTCGGGAAGATCGCCTCGATCTCGGCGCGGTGCCGGTCGGCCAGGGCGATCATCCGCGTCATCAGGTTGCGCGCGCGGGCGGAGCCGTTGTCGCCGACGGGTCCCTCGCCCAGCGCGAAGGCCTCGCCGTCATGGAACATCGCCTTCAGGCCAAGGACATTGTCGACCATCTTGCCATAGCGCAGCGAGCGCGCGCCCGACGAGTTGTTGCCGGCCATGCCACCGAGCGTGCAGCGGCTGGCGGTCGAGGGCTCGACCGGGAAGAACAACCCGTCCTTCTTCACCTGCGCGTTCAGCGCCTCCAGCACGAGGCCGGGCGCGACCGATACCGTGCGCGCCGCCGGGTCATAGGCGCGGATGCCGTTGAAATGCCGGCTCATGTCGAGGATCAGCGCATCCCCGATCGGCTGGCCGTTCTGCGAGGTGCCGCCGCCGCGCGCGATCACCGGCACGCCATGCTCGGCCGCGATCGTCAGGGCTGCCGCGATGTCGGCTTCCGACTTCGGGAAGGCGACGCCCTGCGGGATGATCTGGTAGATCGAGGCATCCGTCGCATAGCGCCCGCGCGTGAAGGCGTCGAAACGGACCTCGCCCTCAAGAGCCTGTGTCAGGCGACGTTCGAGCCCGAGATTGCGGGCATGGGTTCGCGACGTCGCGGTTTGGCTCATTTCAAGGACCTATCCACATCCGCGCCGTCATCCCGGCCAAGCGGCGAAGCCGCGCAGAGCCGGGATCCATGCCGGAAGGCAACCCGGCAATGCTCCGGCATGGATCCCGGGTCTCCGCTGCGCTGCGCCCGGGATGACGGCGCGTTTTCTCGTCAAGGTCATCCAAGCTAGACGACCTCGACCGGCTTCTCGGCCCGCCCCCTGCCGCGCGCGGCGCCGATCAGGTCCGACACCGGCCCCCAGAGCAGCAGCAGCATCGCCAGGACGACGAGCGTGGCGACGAGCCCGTTCGCCCAGAAGACGTTGAGCGAGCCGGCCGAGCCGATCAGCGCCTGCCGGAACGCATCCTCCGCCCTGTCCCCCAGCACCAGCGCCAGCACCAGCGGCGCCAGCGGGTAGTCGAGCTTCTTGAAGACATAGCCGACGATGCCGAACAGCAGCATCAGCCAGATATCGAAGATCGAGTTCGAGATGGTGTAGGCGCCGATCGCGCAGACGATCAGGATCACCGGCGCGACATAGGAGAACGGCACCCGCATGATCGCGGCGAAGAGCGGCACGGTGGCGAGCACGATGATGAGCCCTGCGATATTGCCGAGATACATCGAGGCGATCAGCCCCCAGACGAATTCCTTCTGCTCGACGAAGAGCAACGGCCCGGGCTGCAGCCCCCAGACCAGAAGCCCGCCGAGCAAAACGGCGGCGGTCGCCGATCCGGGAATGCCGAGCGCCAGCATCGGCAGCAGTGCTGCCGTGCCCGCCGCATGCGCCGCCGTCTCGGGCGCCAGCACGCCCTCGATCTCGCCCTTGCCGAAGTTCTTGCCGCGTTTCGAGAAGCGCTTGGCGAGGCCATAGCCCATGAAGGAGGCCGCGATCGCGCCGCCCGGCGTCACGCCCATCCACATCCCGACCACGGATGAGCGCAGCAACGTCGCCCAGTAGCGCGGCAGCCCGGCCCAGGTCCGCAGCACGACCTTGAGATCGATTCGCGCCTGCTTGCCCTTGAAGACCAGCCCCTCCTCGACGGTCAGCAGGATCTCGCTGACGCCGAACAGGCCGATCACGACGATGAGGAAATCGAAGCCGCGCATCAGTTCGAGCGAGCCGAAGGTCATGCGCAGGTCGCCCGAGATCGAGTCGAGCCCCACTGCCGCGAGCAGGAAGCCTATGCAGAGCGAGGCCAGGATCTTCGAGCGGTTGTCCCGGCCCATGCCGATGAAGGAGCAGAAGGTCAGGAGGAAAACGGCGAAGAACTCCGCAGGCCCGAATCTCAGCGCGAAGGAGGCCACGAGCGGCGCGACGAAGGTGATCAGGACGACGCCCGAGATCGCGCCGATGAAGGAGGCCGTGAAGGCCGCCGTCAGCGCTTCCGCGGCCCTGCCCTGCACCGCCATCGGATAGCCGTCGAACGTCGTCGCCACCGACCAGGCCTCGCCGGGAATATTGAACAGGATCGAGGTGATCGCCCCGCCGAACAGCGCACCCCAATAGATCGAGGAGAGCAGGATGATCGCCGAGGTCGGGTCCATGCCGAAGGTCAGCGGCAGCAGGATCGCGACGCCGTTCGGCCCTCCGAGCCCGGGCCGCACACCGACGATGATGCCGAGCACCACGCCGATCGCCATGAAGCCGATGTTCTGCCAGGACAGCGCGACCTGAAAACCCGCCATCAACGAGGAGAAATCATCCATCGGCGGGACCTCAGTAACCGAGCGCAGTTTCGAGCGGGCCTTTGGGCAGCGGCACGCGGAACTGGATTTCGAAGACCCAGAAGCAGGCCAGCGGCACGAGCACGGCCGTCAGTCCGATCGCATACCAGCGCGAGCTGGCGACGATGCCCATGAACACCACGATGAAGATCGCCGACGCGACATAGAGCCCGAGCGGCTGGATCAGCGCGACGAACAGGACGAGCGGCCCGAGCACCCGCACGACCTGCCGAAGCTGCTCATAGGTGACGAAGAGGCCCTCCACGGGCGAGCGGAAGGACTGCACCAGGATGAACAGCGAAGCGGCGAGGAAGATCCAGCCGACGCGGGCCGGGAAGAAGCCGTTCTGCGGGCCGTTGTCCCAGCCGGCGCCGCGCCCGTAGGAATCGTAGAGCACGACGAGCGCAAGCCCGATCAGGACTGCCGCGACGATGCGCTCGATGGGGCGGCGGGAGAAGCCGGGCGGGGTTGGCTCGCTTTCGGATGGTGCTGTCATTCGTTCCGTCCCCGCGACGTCATCCCGGACAAGTCGCGCAGCGGCGCCGATACGGGATCCATGCCTGAAC
>DATDBB010000341.1:0-7998 GCA_036525085.1 Allobosea sp. | reverse complement strand
CCTCGCTGCCGAGCGCCTTTTCGATGAAGGCGAAGCAGAGCTGCTCGATCGCGTCCGTCGGCGCCTCGATGTCACGCTCGATCTGCTCGAGCGTGAAGGCATAGGCCGCGCTCTCGTCCCAGTAGGTTTCGCCGTCGATGGTGTGGAAGGCGAAGCCGAGGCGTTCGACCTGTTCCTGCCAGTCGGGCCGGGGCGCGAGGGGGACGCGACGCATCTTACGACGAGGATGAGGACGAATAGGAGCGCGACGTCGAGCCGAAGCCGCCGCGCGAGGTCGTACTCGTGCTGCTGACGCCGCTGACCGTGCCGCTGCGCGCGACCAACGCTGCGCCGGAGGTCGTCGAATAGGCACGCGACGAGGAGGATGAGCTGCTGCGGCCGCCATAGCCGCCGCTTCCGCCGCTCGATGACGACGAACGCGCCTGCTGGCATTCCTGCGCCGGGCTGCCGGGCGGGCAGGCCTGCCGCGTCGGCGGCAGCAAGGGCTGCGCGGTGCCGCCGCCCTGAGCCAGGCTGCGCGCCAGCATGATGCCGGCGAGCGCCGGAACGATCACCTGCGCTCCGTTCCAGACGGCGCTCTGGCAGGAGCCCGAGCCGTATTCGGCCTCGCAGGAACTGGTGCTGGTGAACTTCTTCGCGTCGCGCAGGTGATTGGCCGAGGCTTCGTTGAAGCGCTGCTCGCACTGGCTCGACGAGAGCTGTCCTCCAGCCCGGCATTCGGCGAGGTTGTTGTAGACGAGGCTGTCCTCCTCATCCGGGCCCGAGTTGGCCCATATCGTCGCGACCAGGACGACGCCCGCCGCCGCAAGGCCAATCTGGGTCGAGCGTTTCATGGCCGCCTCCCCTTTTCAGGCCGTCATGCTGGCTGCCGCCAGTGTGCCGGAAATGACGGCGATCACCGCGAGCATCGCGGCCGAAGGCAGTCGGTCCTCCTCGATCTTGCGCGACAGCTCGGGAATCAGGATGCGCGCCAGCCCGTAGGCGCCGAACTGGATGATCATGGCCGCAACGGCCCAGAGCACGAGATCGGGGATGCTGCTGGCCTGCGCGATCGCCTTTTCGAGCGGGATCGAGAAGCCGGCCGTATTGCCGCCGAGCGCAATGGCGGCCGACAGGTTGCCGCCACGGATCAGCGCGATTTCGTCATGGGCCGTGAGGCGGAGGTAGACGGCGGTGAAACAGGCGATCAGCGCCACGCCGAGGGCGAAATAGAGCAGAAATGCGGGCAGCCCCGCCATCGAGATCGCCATACGGCTTGCCCCCAAGCTGCGAAGGATCGATGCCATCACTATACGTCAGTCGGCCGGCGGCGCCAGAGGCATGCGGCGTTGTCCGCCCGCGCTCGCGTGCGGCGGTTTCTCAGCGAGGGGCAGCGGAGCGCCGCGAGGCGCGATGGTGTAGGTCCGCATCCGTTGAGCCAGGATGCGGCGCGGGCAGATTGAGCCACTGCCCGCACGCCCCGTGGCGCTCCGCTCGACGGCGATTTGTGTCTCCGGGCCGCGCTTATCGGGGCGATGGTTTGCCGATGCCGCGAGCCGTTTCGACGCCAGTTCCCCTCATCGGGTCGTCGCATCTATTCGGGCATGGGGCGCTGGCCTTGGCCATCGACCGTTCCGGCGAGCTCCTCGCACAGGGATCGTATTGTCCCCAGGGCGGTGCCCCGAAGCCTCCCAGGTGTGGATCGTGACTCCACCCGCAGGCGCCGCTCCCATCCCCACCAACGGCACACCTCCGGATGGCTGCCCCTCGGGGATGAGGTGGGGAGAGGATAAGGGGATGGGAGAGCGCCGGGGATAAGATTCCTTATCGTGCGATCGCGTGGAGCCCGGCGCGGGAGCCCTCTCCTGTAAGGAGAGGGTTGGGAGAGGTGTCGGCTCTTCGACCAGCGAGGCGAAAACCCAACCGCCGGCTGCGGTGAGGGCACGGCCACGGCGTCAAACGGCCGACACCTCACCCCTACCCCTCTCCTTACAGGAGAGGGGTTCCCCGCGCTGAAACGGCAGCGTCACCTATCGGCGAACGCCTCTCGCACGATCGGCAGCAGCGGGTGGCTTACCTCAAGCCAATTGCGCGCTATCGCGTGGACAAATGCGTCAGCGTCCAGAGGCCAATCACAAGCCGAGAGGATCGAACGACTGGCTTCAAGAAGTCTGTCCAACCGTGGTTTGTCGTAGATATATAATGCGCCGCTCTTGATACAGCATTCTCGGGGACCGAACTTTTTTGCCATGAGAGCTTTGGCAGCAGCCTCGGTCATCAAACCCTCGACGCTTAGACCGAGCACCTTCGTGATCGTCCGCAACGGTAGGTAACCGACGATCTTATCGTGTCCGACACGATCGAGGCTGCTCAAGATATCGCGCCGGAGCTCGGGTGTGAGGTCTGGGAAGACCGCCACCGCTCCCGCCGCCTCAGACCAGCCGGCTCTGCACCACCGCCGCCTCGACGAAGCTCGCAAACAGCGGATGCGGCTCGAAGGGGCGCGACTTCAGCTCGGGGTGGTACTGCACGCCGATGAACCAGGGATGGTCGGGATATTCGATCGTCTCCGGCAGCAGCCCGTCCGGCGAGAGCCCGCAGAAGCTCATGCCCTGCGCCTCCAGCCGGTCGCGATAGCCCATATTGACCTCGTAGCGGTGGCGATGGCGCTCGGAGATCTCGGTCGTGCCGTAGATCTTGGCGATCTTGGAACCGGCAGCAAGCGTCGAGGCATAGGCGCCAAGCCGCATCGTGCCGCCGAGATTGCCGTCGGCCGCGCGCTGCTCGAGTTCGTTGCCGCGCATCCACTCGGTCATCAGGCCGACGACGGGCTCTTCGGTCGGGCCGAATTCGGTCGAGTTGGCGTCCGCGATCCCGGCGAGCGAACGCGCGCCCTCGATCACGGCCATCTGCATGCCGAAGCAGATGCCGAAATACGGCACCTTGCGCTGCCTGGCGAAGGTCGCAGCCTTGATCTTGCCCTCGGCGCCGCGATGGCCGAAGCCGCCGGGCACGAGGATGCCGTGGACATGATCCAGGAACGGTGTCGGATCCTCCTTCTCGAAGACCTCGGACTCGATCCAGTCGAGATTGACCTTGACCCGGTTGGCGATGCCGCCATGCATCAGCGCCTCGATGAGGGACTTATAGGCGTCCTTCATGCCGGTGTATTTGCCGACGATGGCGATGGTGACTTCGCCCTCGGGGTTCTTGACGCGCTCGGAGATGCGCCGCCAGTTCGAGACGTCGGGCTCGCTGGACGCGTCCATGCCGAAGGCGGCCAGCACCTCGTTGTCGAGACCCTCAGCGTGGTAGGACAGCGGCACGTCGTAGATCGAGGCGACGTCGCGGGCCTCGATCACCGCCGTCTCGCGGACATTGCAGAACAGAGCGAGCTTGCGGCGCTCCTCGCGCGGAATCTCGCGGTCGGTGCGGCAGAGCAGGATGTCGGGCTGGATGCCGATCGAGCGCAGCTCGGCGACGGAATGCTGGGTCGGCTTGGTCTTCAGCTCGCCCGCCGTCGGGATATAGGGCAGCAGCGTCAGGTGGATGAAGATGCACTGGCCGCGCGGCAGCTGCTGGTTGACCTGCCGGATCGCCTCGAGGAAGGGCAGGCTCTCGATGTCGCCGACCGTGCCGCCGATCTCGACCAGCGTGAAATCGTAATCCTCGTTGCCGTCGAGGATGAACTCCTTGATGGCGTTGGTGACGTGCGGGACGACCTGGATCGTCGCGCCGAGATAGTCGCCGCGGCGCTCCTTGGTCAGGATGTCCATGTAGATGCGGCCGGTGGTGATGTTGTCGCCCTTGTTGCAGGGCCGGCCGGTGAAGCGCTCGTAATGGCCGAGGTCGAGATCGGTCTCGGCCCCGTCATCGGTCACGAAAACCTCGCCATGCTGATACGGGCTCATCGTGCCCGGATCGACATTGAGATAGGGGTCGAGCTTGCGCAGGCGGACCGTGTGGCCGCGCGCCTGCAGGAGAGCGGCCAGAGCCGCCGCCGCCAGGCCTTTGCCGAGCGAGGAGACCACGCCGCCGGTGATGAATACATACCGCGTCATGGGAGGACACCTCTAAGCGACGGGGTTCGATTCGCTAAGTCCAAGGGTGCAATCCCGTCCTGCCCTGCACGCTTGTCCACAGGAGAGCGCCGCCAGCCGGCGAACGCACCCCACACAAAAGAGAAGGGCCGGTTTCCCGGCCCCTGCCAAGACTTGCTGCTTTGGCAAGTCCTTACGGCAAAAGTGGAAACCACTTTTGCGGTACATGCCACCTCAGATCACTGCTGCGGCGTCGGGGGCGCCGGTGTCGGCGGCTGCGGCACGCCGCTGGGCGCCTGCATCTGCCGGAGCTGGTCGAGCACGCCGCCCGCATTGGGGGCGCTCGGCCCGGTCGGCGTGGCGGGCGCGCTCTGCGCCGGCGCGCCGTCGATGATCGAGCGCTGGACGCGGCCGCGATTGGCCATCACGGCCAGGATGATCGAGGTCAGGAAGAAGGCGCCGGCGAGGATCGCGGTCGTCCGCGTCAGGGCGTTGGCCTGGCCACGGCCCGTCATGAAGCCGCCGGCTCCGCCGCCACCCGAGCCCATGCCGAGCCCGCCGCCTTCGGAGCGCTGTAGCAGGACCACGCCGACGAGGGCGACCACGATGATCAGGTGGATGACGATGATGACGTTCTGCATGTTCTCGACAGACTGAGACTAAGCTCACGAAATGGGTATGGCGCCGGCCGCCGCCAAGGGCTGCCCGCACCTCCTGCCCGCCTTTTGCCGGAACCCGGCGGGCGAACTCGGCGCGGCACATAGCACGCGTTCGCGGGGCGCACCACCCCGCTATCGGCATCTTCACAAGGACGATGCGCCGACCGGGCCTCGGCGCCTCAGGCGCAGGCGCGGGCGATCGCGAGGAAATCCTCGGCCTTGAGGCTGGCGCCGCCGACGAGCGCGCCGTCGACATGGGCGACATGCATCAGTTCAGCGGCATTCGACGGCTTGACCGAACCGCCATAGAGCAACCGCACTCCCGCCGCCGCGGCCTTGCCCAGCAAGCGGCCGAGTTCGGTGCGGATTCCCTCGTGCATCTCGGCGACGTCGGCGGCTGTCGGGGTGAGCCCCGTGCCGATGGCCCAGACCGGCTCATAGGCGACGACGAGCGTCGCGGCCGTCGCGCCGTCCGGCACGGACCCACGCAGTTGCTTCTTCACGACGGCGAGCGCCTTGCCGGCCTCGCGCTCGTCCCTGGTCTCGCCGACGCAGACGATCGGCATGAGCAGCGCCTTCTGCGCGGCCTCGGCCTTGGCCTTCACCGTCGCATTGGTCTCGCCATGCAGGGTGCGGCGCTCGGAATGGCCGACGATGGCGAAGCTCGCGCCGGCATCGGCCAGCATCGAAGCGGAAACCTCGCCGGTGAAGGCTCCCGAGGCTTGCGTGCTGCAATCCTGGCCGCCGGTCGCGATGCGCGAGCCGACGAGGGCGACGCTCGCGGGATAGAGCAGGCTCGCGGGCGGGCAGATCGCGAGATCGACGGCGGCCTTCAGGCCTGCGTCATAGCCCTTGGCGACCTCGGCCGCGATGGCGAGATCGGCCTTCAGCCCGTTCATCTTCCAGTTGCCCGCCACCAACGGCCTGATGCTGCGTGTCACGTTGATCCTCCGAATAATGCCGTTCCGGCTCTAGCAATGCCCGCCGGCCACCGCAATCGTGCGAAGAGACACTCGCGGGCGTGGCGACCAAACACGAATCCGCGCTGGCGATTGCGGCTTGGCGCTGCGGTTCCTATAAGCAGCGCCGAACAAAACCGGCGACGGCGGCCTCCATGCCGCGCCAGGCCCAAGGAAAGATATATCCCCATGATGATGCAGGGCATCCGCAAGGCGGGCCAGAGCTTCCTCGGCAAGCTCATCATCTTCGTCCTGTTCGGCTTCCTGATCCTGTCCTTCGCGATCTGGGGCATCGGCGATATCTTCCAGGGCTATGGCCGCAACTCCGTCGCGCGCGTCGGCAAGGCCGAGATCAGCCTCGAGCAGATGCGGACCGCCTTCCAGAACGACGTCCAGGCGCTGACGCGCCAGCAGCGCCGTCAGATCACGCCCGACATGGCGCGCGCGCTCGGCCTCGACCGGCAGGCCCTCTCGCGCCTAGTGACGGAGTCGGTGCTCGACCAGACGGCGCAGGGCATGCCGCTTGCGGTCTCCGACGAGACGATCCGCGACCTGATCTTCCAGGATCCGACCTTCCGCGACGCCTCCGGCAATTTCTCTTCGGCGCGCTTCAACGAATTGCTGCGTTCGAACGGCTTCACCGAGCAGGCTTACGTCCGCGAGCAGCGCGCCACGATCCTGCGCCAGCAGATCGCCGAAATGGTCGTCGGCGCCATGCTGGCGCCGGGCGCTTTGCAGGAACTCGGCCATCGCCTGCGCAACGAGCGCCGCAGCGTGACCTTCGCGCGCCTCGCCCCCAGCGTCGCCGGCGAGATTCCGGCGCCGACCGAGGCGCAGCTCAAGACCTTCTTCGACGAGCGCAAGGGCGCCTTCCGCGCTCCGGAGCGTCGCACCGCCGACATCCTCGCCATCTCCGCCGAGACTCTGGCCGATGCCGGTTCGGTCAACGACGCCGATGCGAAGGCCCGCTACGAGCAGGTCAAGGCGCAGCGCTTCACGACGCCCGAGACGCGTACGATCCAGCAGATCACCTTCCCCAATGCCGAGGAGGCGCAGGCCGCCAAGGCGCGCATCGATGCCGGCGAGACGTTCGATGCCATCGCGATCGCGCGCAATGTCGCGGCCTCCGATCTGACGCTGGGCACTTTCACGCGGACTCAAGTGTTCGATCCGATCGTCCGTGAAGCCGCGTTCGCGCTCGCCGAGGGTGCCGTCAGCGCTCCTGCCGCCAGCGCCTTCGGGCCCGTGCTGTTGCGCGTCACCGTGATCCAGCCGGAAAGCGTGCGGGCTTTCGAAGAGGTCGCGAACGAGGTCCGGGCGGAACTCGCCACCAACCGCGCGGCGAGCCGCATCACCGAGATCCACGACAAGATCGAGGACCAGCGCGCCGCCGCCAAGCCGCTCGCCGAGATCGCCAGGGAGTTCAACCTGACGCTGCGCAGCGTCGGCCCGATCGACAATGCCCTGCGCCGCCCCGACGGCTCGGTGGAACAGCCGCTGCCGGGCGGCGACGCGACCGTGCAGGCGATCTTCCGTTCCGATGTCGGCGTCGACAACGAGGCGATCCGCTTGCCGCGCGACAGCGGCTATGTCTGGTACGACGTGAAGAAGATCGATCCTGCCCGCGAGCAGAGCTTTGACGAGGTCAAGGCGCAGGTCGAGACGCAATGGCGTGCGGACGAGGTCGCGACGCGGCTCTCCGCCAAGGCGCGCGAACTGGTCGAGCGCCTCGACAAGGGCGAGGCCTTCGATGCGGTCGCGGCCTCGGCCGGGCTGACCGTCGAGCAGGCAAGCGAAATCGGTCGCCAGGACCAGCGTCCCGAACTGCCCGCCAACGTCATCAGCCTGATCTTCGGCACCGTGGCCGGCAAGAGCAATTCGGCCGCCGTGGCGGATGGCGGGCGCATCCTGTTCAAGGTCGATGCGACGACCGTACCGAGCTATGCCCGCACCACGCAGGAGGCCGACAACTTCGCCCGCCAGCTCGGAGCCAGCGTCAGCGAAGATGTCCTCGCCCAGTACATCGCCGTGCGTCAAACGGAACTCGGCGTCTCGATCAACGAGACGGCGTTCCGCAACGCCACCGGCGGCGCGCAGAACTGACCATGCAGAAATGACAATGACCTCCGCGCAGGATCACGAGCGTTTCGCGGCGACCTACGGGGCGGGCACGCCGCAATTGCTGCGGCAGGTGCTGGTCGGCGATTGCGAGACGCCGGTCGCCGCCTTCCTGAAGCTGCGGCACGCCACGAACGGGCCGGCCTTCCTGCTCGAATCGGTCGAAGGCGGGTCGGTGCGCGGGCGCTATTCGATGATCGGGCTCGAACCCGACCTGATCTGGCGCTGCCATCGCGGCGAGGC
>DATDBB010000340.1:0-3577 GCA_036525085.1 Allobosea sp. | reverse complement strand
CCAGTTGGCACGCGCCTTGAATTGGGTGTGCCCGACGCGCTGCGAATGACAGGCGCGCGAGGCGCAACGAGATCGCCGGGGCTGACTTCCGGGCGGCGAAAACGGGGAAACCCTGCAATGAAGATCGTGATGGCTATCATCAAGCCGTTCAAGCTGGAGGAGGTGCGCGACGGGCTCACCGCCATCGGCGTGCACGGCCTGACCGTGACCGAGGTGAAAGGCTATGGCCGCCAGAAGGGGCATACGGAGATCTACCGCGGTGCCGAATATGCCGTGAGCTTCCTGCCGAAGATCAAGATCGAGGTCGCCGTTTCCGACGAACTCGTCGGAAAGGTGATCGAGGCGATCACCGCAGCCGCCCGCACCGGCCAGATCGGCGACGGCAAGATTTTCGTTTCGTCGATCGAGAAAGCCGTCCGCATCCGCACCGGCGAGACCGACGGCGACGCCCTCTGAGCACGCGATCTTCCTGAGGAGTTTTTACAGATGAATTTCAAGACCGTTAGCCGGGTCGGACTTGTCGCGCTGGCGCTCGCCGCCGCCGGCACCGCACTCGCGCAGACCCCCGCCGCGCCCGTGCCCAACAAGGGCGACGTCGCCTTCATGATGAGCTCGACCGTCCTGGTCCTGCTCATGACCGTCCCGGGCCTCGCCCTGTTCTATGGCGGCCTGGTCCGCAGCAAGAACATGCTCTCGGTGCTGACCCAGGTCTTCGCCATCACCAGCATTGTCATGCTGCTCTGGGTGACCTACGGCTACTCGCTCGCCTTCACCAATGGCGGCGGCCTGAACGACTATGTCGGCGGCTTCTCGAAGGCGTTCCTGCGCGGCGTCGACGCGACCACCACCGTCGCCACCTTCTCGAACGGCGTCGTGATCCCCGAATATGTCTATCTGGCCTTCCAGATGACCTTCGCCGCGATCACGCCGGCCCTCATCGTCGGCGCCTTCGCCGAGCGCATGAAGTTCTCGGCGCTGCTGCTCTTCACCGTGCTCTGGGTCACCTTCATCTATTTCCCGATGGCCCATATGGTCTGGTACTGGGGTGGCCCGGATCTCGTCGGTGGCGCCGCCAAGGCCCTGGCCGAGGCCGGCGCTGACGGCAAGGCTGCGGCCCAGACGGCCCTGGACGCCGTCAACGCCGATGCCGGCATGCTCTTCAAGTGGGGCGCGCTCGACTTCGCCGGCGGCACCGTCGTGCACATCAACGCGGGCATCGCCGGCCTCGTCGGCTGCATCCTGCTCGGCAAGCGCATCGGCTACGGCAAGGAGCTGATGGCCCCGCACTCGCTGACCATGACCCTGATCGGCGGCGCCCTGCTCTGGGTCGGCTGGTTCGGCTTCAACGCCGGCTCGAACCTCGAAGCCAACGGCACTGCGGCGCTCGCCATGGTCAACACCTTCGTCGCCACGGCGGCGGCGGCTGTCGCCTGGCTGTTCGTCGAATGGGCGGTCAAGGGCAAGCCCTCGATGCTCGGCATGGTCTCGGGTGCGGTCGCCGGCCTCGTCGCCGTCACACCGGCCGCCGGCTTCGGCGGCCCGATGGGCTGCATCGTGCTCGGCCTCATCGCCGGCATCGTCTGCTTCATCTTCTGCTCCACCGTGAAGAACGCGCTGGGCTACGACGACTCGCTCGACGTCTTCGGCATCCATTGCGTCGGCGGCATCATCGGCGCGCTCGCCACCGGCATCCTCGTCAATGTCGATCTCGGCGGCGCGGGCATCCCGGACTACACCTCGAAGCCCGGTGAACTGGCCGTCGGCGCCTACGAGTTCGGCACGGCCTTCATGGCGCAAGTCAAAGCGGTGCTGTTCACGCTCGTCTTCAGCGGCGTCGGCTCGCTGATCCTCTACAAGATCGTCGACGTCATCGTCGGCCTGCGCGTCGCTCCCGATGCCGAGCGCGAAGGCCTCGACATCGCCGAGCATGGCGAGCGTGCCTATCACGACTGATCCGGCGCTCCAGCGTCACACGTGAAACAACCCCGGCGGGCAACCGCCGGGGATTTTTGTTTCGAGGGGCTGCTCGCCGCGACAATGCCCGGCCCGGAACGCTTCCGGCAGCGCCAAGGTTAAGCGGGTCTTAACCTCGCCTTCCTAACCTGATCGGGATGGCCGATGCGACGCGGCCCGCAGTCCTGGGATGACGGCTTAACCCCGCATGCGCACGATTCGACGTTCCTCTTCGCTGATGGACCGCCTGCCCGATCCGGTGCGGGAGTTCCTGTCGCGCCGCGCCAGCGAGATGACCGGGCTTGCGCTGCTGGCCGTGATGGCAGCCGTGGCGCTGTCCCTCGCAACCTGGTCCGTCGACGACCCCAGCCTCAACAATGCCACCCGCGGCGCGGTCAGGAACTGGCTCGGCCGGCCCGGCGCCATGATCGCCGACCTGCTGATGCAATTGATCGGGCTCGGCGTCATCGCTCTGCTTTTCCCGCCGGTGATCTGGTCGCTCAGGCTGGTGCGGTTCCATCTCTTCGACCGCGGCGCCCTCAAGCTCGGGCTCTGGGTCGTCGGCATCGGGGCCGCAGCGGCTGTCGGCAGCGCGCTTCCGGCCACACCGCGCTGGCCCTTGCCGACCGGCATGGGCGGCGTCATCGGCGACGGCTTGCTGTTCGGCACCCGTAACCTCGCCGGCATCGCGGGCAACGCGCTCGGCGGACTCGTCGGCTTCCTCTATGCCGGTATCGCCATTCTGGCCGTGACGGCCGCCGCCGGCTTCGGCTTCGTCAGCGACGAGGACCCGATCGCCGACGGCGACGAGGCGGACGAATCCTGGTCGGAGAGCGAGGACCGCCGTGATGACGAACCCGGCATCGCCGTGATCCTGGTCGGCTGGCTCGCCCATGGCGCGATGGCGCTGCGCGGCATGATCCTGAGGCGCCTGCCGCAGCCGCCGGCCGCCGCGACCGAGGGCGCTCATCCTGGCGGCCATGGCCACGAAACAGTGCCTGTGGCCGGCCGCGTCCGCCGCGAACCGCAATTCCAGGACAGCCCGCGGCGCGAGCCGGGTGTTCGCCCGACGATACCCGCCTTCGATCCCGCTCCGTTGCCCTCTCCGCGCGGTGGCCGGGCGCCCGAGCCCGATTTCGACCCGCCATTCGATCTGGACGATGACGAAGCGCAGGATTTGCGCGACCTGAACGCGCCGCGCGTGACCGCCCCGCCGCCCGCGCCGAAACCGGGCAAGCGCATGCAGCGCGAGGCACAGCCCTCGCTGCTCGATCGCGACGAGTTCGAATTGCCGCCGCTGACCTATCTCGCCGAGCCCAAGAAGCTGCCGGCCAACGCGATCTCAACCGACGCGCTGGAACAGAACGCCACGCTGCTCGAAGGCGTTCTGGAGGATTTCGGCGTGCGCGGCGAGATCACGCAGGTCCGCCCCGGCCCGGTTGTGACGCTCTACGAGCTCGAACCCGCGCCCGGCACGAAGTCGTCCCGCGTGATTTCGCTGGCGGACGACATCGCGCGGTCGATGAGCGCGATCTCGGCGCGCGTCGCGGTGGTGCAGGGCAAGAACGCGATCGGCATCGAACTGCCCAACGCCAAGCGCGAGACGGTCTTCCTGCGCGAATTG
>DATDBB010000339.1:0-2771 GCA_036525085.1 Allobosea sp. | reverse complement strand
TGGCGGCGCGCCGATGGGCTCGACGCTGGCCGTCCTGCTCGTGCACGACCGGCATTTCGCCTGCGTCTGGTCGGGCGACAGCCGCATCTATCTCGTTCGCGCCGGCCAGATCACGCAGATCTCGCGCGACCACACCGAGGTGCAGGACATGGTCGAGCGCGGCGTGCTGACGCCTGACGAGGCGAAGCGCTCGCCGCGCCGCCACATCATCACGCGCGCCATCGGCGTACACGACATGCCGGAGCTCGATCTCGACTCAGGCGAGATCGCGAGCGAGGACGTCTTCGTGCTCTGCTCGGACGGGCTGACCGAGCATGTCGCGGACGACGAGATCCTCCAGGCGATCGACGATGCCGACGCCCAGCAGGCTTGCGACGCCCTCTTGGCGCTGACCTTGCAGCGCGGCGCGCGCGACAATGTCACGGTCATCATCGTCCGCTACCATCAGGACCAGACCGGGAACACGCAGTGGATGCCCAATATGCGCATGCAGGGGAATGACACGCCATGAGCGACTCCGAGCGCACCGTCTTTGCGCCGCGCGCCGGCGCCGTCTCCGTCGGGACCACGCTGAACGGCATCTACGAGATCGAGAGCCTGATCGGCGTCGGCGGCATGGGCGAGGTCTACAAGGGCCGCGCCATCCAGACCGGAGACGCGGTCGCGATCAAGATGATCCGCCCCGAAATGGCGCGCGACGAGGCGGCGCTTGCCCTGTTCCGGCGCGAGGCGGCGGCGCTGCACAACCTCTACAACGAGGCCATCGTCCGCTACTACGTCTTCACCATCGATCCGGTGACGCAGGCGCCCTATCTTGCGATGGAATTCGTCGACGGCCAGCCGCTGTCCGAACGCATCAAGCAAGGACCGCTGAGCCTCGAGGAGGTCGACGTGCTGCGCCGGCGCATCGCGCCCGCTTTGCATGCCGCGCATCTGCTCGGCATCGTCCATCGCGACATCTCGCCCGACAACATCATCCTGCCCGGCGGCAATCTGGCCCGCGCCAAGATCATCGATTTCGGCATCGCCCGCTCCAGCGTCCTCGGCGAAGGAACCGTCATCGGCTCGGGCTTCGCTGGCAAATACAACTATGTCTCGCCCGAGCAACTCGGCCTCTATGGCGGCGACGTCACCGGCCGCTCCGACATGTACAGCTTCGGGTTGGTGCTCACCGAGGCGCTCACCGGCAAGGCGCTCGACATGGGCGGCACGCAGGTCCAGATCCTCGACAAGCGCCGCCGCCTGCCCGATCTCTCGCTCGTCGATGCACGCATTCGCCCGCTGCTGGCGAAGATGCTCGCCGCCGACCCCGCCGAGCGCTTCGCCGATATGTCCGAGGTGGCGGCCTGGCAGCCGAAGATCGCCCCCGCCAAGGCGGCGCCCAGTAGCGGCTTGCCGCTGCGCGCCTTGGCCGGCGTCGCCGCCGTGGCGCTGATCGCGGCCGGCGGATTCTACGGCTGGACCATCCTTGGCCGCGACCAGCGCCCGCCGAGCAGCCCGCCGCCGCTTCTCTCCGAGACGCGGCAGGAGCCCGCGACGCAGGCGCAGAGCAAGCCGCCGGAGCTGAGCGAACCGGCAACGCCGCCGGCTTCGGTGCCGCCTCCGCCGGCCCTGTCGGAACCGCCGGCCACTGCCCCCACGGCGCCGCAGCCGAACCCGCAGATCGGCATGACCACCACGCCCCCCGCAGCGCCGGCGACCCCGCCGCCGTCGGAGGCCAGGCCCCCGGCCTCAGCGCCACCCGATCCGCGGATGCCGCAACCCACCAGCGCCGAGCCGCCGAGGCCGCCCGCGACGCCGGCGGTCCCCCCGCAACAGCCGCCGGCTCGACCCGAGCCTCCCCCGGTCAGTGCCGGCCGCAGCGACCCGCCGCCCGCGGCCTCGACCGACCAGCCGGCGCGAACCCCGGCCGAGCGCATCCAGCGCTATGTCGCGACCTATGAGGGCGGACCCTGCTTCTTCCTCTGGCCGACGGAGCTGTCCGAGAGGCGCGTCGTGCTGGAGGGCTTCGGCAACGCGACCGAGCCCTTCGTCGCCTTCGACAATGCCTTCAAGGCTGCGAACGGCTTCGAGGCGCAGATCCATCTGCGCCCGATCACGGCTGCCCAATGCCCGATGGCCGACTTCCTGCGCCAGCTCGGCGACAACATCGATCGCACCCCACGACTGCAGATCAACGCCTTCAACATGAAGAGCGGCGACGTGCTCAGTGGCACGATCGACAATGAGGGTGGGCGCAACGTCGCCGTCGTGCTGATCGGCGATGACGGCCTCGTCTACAATCTGGGAAGCTATCTCCGCCGCGACGGCCGGCGCGCGAACTTCAACCTCAAGCTCGAATCCGCAGCCGGAGGCGCGCCGCGCCCGCAGACCGTCCTGGCCCTCGTCAGTGAGGCGCCGCTGCCGGCCCTGTCGGGACCCAACCCGACGCCGTCGAGCGACTTCTTCGCCAGTCTGAAGCAGGATGCCGCGCGACAGGGCGGCAAGCTCGGCCTCGGAGTGAGGTATTTCCGGATCGAGTGAGGCCAAGGGCTCAGGCTGCGCGGAGGACGCCGCTCGGAGCCTGCTGCTTTTGACGGAACCACGCCGTCATTCCGGGGCGCCCGCACGGCGAGCCCGGAACCCATAACCGCAGGTCTTGAGGACAAGGCGCTCCGCCCAATCACGCCTTCCTGAAGCCACCAGCGGTTACGGGTTCCGGGCTCATTGCTTCGCAATGCCCCGGAATGACGGGGTGTTCCCATGCGGGCATGGCGGGGTCAGGGGCGTGC
>DATDBB010000338.1:0-7284 GCA_036525085.1 Allobosea sp. | reverse complement strand
GATGGCCAGAGTCACGCCGGCCGCCGGGGAGTTCGGCTTCACGCTGAATTGCTCCGGCGGCGCGACCGACCCCGCGACCGTTTCCAGAAACCCGATGCCGGCGCAGCCGGACGCGCCCCGCATCGAGCGGATCGGCTCCGTGCGCATCCTGCGCGGGTCCATTGGCTGGCGCGGTGTCGCCTTGCGGCTGGCCAATGCGACGGGTGAGGATCAGGTCTTCCAGCTCGCGCTGACCGCCGGCGACGGCCGCTCGATCACGGTCGCGACGGTGGACCAGGACGATGCCGTGGCGCTCTGGCGCGATTTCGGCCGGGCCAGCGGCATGCCGCTGCTGCTCGAGACCAGCGACGGCGAGATTTCCGAGCCCTTCCCGCAGATCGGCCCGCTCGCGCTCGGCCCGACGCGGATCAGGCGTCGTCATGCCTTCCTCAACGGTCGCCGCCCGCGCTTCCTGGTGCGGCGCAAGACCGGCAAGTTCCCCGAGCGCCCGGTCGTCGTCGGCGGCGACAGGCTGACCGACTGACGCAAGTCAGCCTTGCAGTGCGTACCGGCCAAGCGCGTCCAGCGCAAAGCCCGCTGCCAGCAGCAGCCCGGCATGCCAGTTGGATCGGAACAGGCCAAGCGCGACCTGCGAGGTCGCGCCCTTGAGTTTCGAGACCTGCCAACCGAGATGACAGGCGAAGGCGGCAAGACCCGCGAAGGCGATCGGCCCGCCGCCGGCGGTCCAGATGGCGAGCCCGGCCAGCAGCACCGCGACCGCAAAGCACAGCGCGATCGCCTCCCGGCCATGATCGCCGAAATAGCGCGCGCTCGACTTGATGCCGGCGATGACGTCGTCCTCGAGGTCCTGCATCGCGTAGATCGTGTCGTAGCCGACGGTCCAGACCACGGCCGCGGCGTAGATCAGGTAGGCCGGTGCATCGAGCCGCCCCGTCACCGCGCTCCAGCCGAGCAAGCCGCCCCATGAAAAGGCGAGGCCGAGCACGAATTGCGGCAGGTTGGTGATCCGCTTCATGAACGGATAGATCGCCACGATCACGAGCGAGCAGATGCCTGCGACGATGGTGAAGCGGTTGAACTGCAGCAGAACCGCAAGACCGATCAGCGAAAGCCCGACCATGAACAGTGCTGCGGCCTTGGCCGTGACCTGGCCCGACGGCAGCGGACGCCTGCGTGTGCGCGCGACCTGCGCGTCGAGCTCGCGATCGACGATGTCGTTGAAGGTGCAGCCGGCGCCGCGCATCACGATCGCGCCGATCAGGAAGAGCAGGCAATGCCAGAGGTTCGGAAAGGGCTGCCCGGTCGCGATCGCCGCCAGCCCCGCCGACCACCAGCATGGCAGCAGCAGAAGCTGCCAGCCGATAGGCCGTTCGATTCGGGCGAGCTTGAGAAAGGGGCGAAACCGCCGTGGCGCACGCGTATCGACCCAGTGGCCGCGCAGCGCGTCAGGCAGAGGCGTGTCCGGGGCCGATACGAGGGTCGCGGGCGCCGGCTTCTGCATAATGGTCACGCCCTAGAGCTTAAAGCGCACCCTGGGGGACACGCATGCCGCCGCCGGTGATGGCGTCGCCGCCGCCGAACGGGTTGCCGCCGCCGCCACCCTGCGCCTGCTGCTGGGCCTTGCGCATCATCTCGGCCTGCTGCTTGACTGCGTTGCAGGCCTGGTTGCGGATTCCGGTGGCCTTCTGTGTGTCCGCCTTCATGCCTTCGATGAAGGACGGCGGAATCTGGCACCAGTCCTGGTTGTCGGTGGCGAATTTCACGGTGGACGCCCCGTTGCTGACGAGCTTGCCCAGCGTGCTGCAAGCCATCTGCGGCGAAAGCTTTTGCTTGGATTTCTGGGCCGCGTTCAGCGAGGCGACGAGCGACTGCCGTTCCTGCAGGAGCTTCTGCATCTGTTCGCAGCCCGAGGCCTGCGCGCGCGCGGGAGCGGCGTCGATCAGGGCCGCTGCTGCGAGACCCATCGTCGCGATCACTCCGGAAGCCATCCTCAGCCGCATCTCGTTCCGCTCCGAATTGCCTGCGCGGGCGCTTGCGTCCCTCCGCGATTTCCTTACCAGCAAGGCTGTGTTAGCGCCAAGGACCATTGCGAGTCCACGCTGCCTGCCAGTCAGCGCCTGCCGATAGACTGGGATTGTGGCGGTTTTCGCGCGAGGCGGCCCTGCCGGCGGGTTGTCCACACCCACGCCGGCCTGATCATTCCAGCTCCGCAGGAGTTCGTGCCGCCAATGTCGATTCCCGATTTTGCCCGCTACCGGCTTTTTCTGGAGCATGACCTCGCCGAAGGCGCCCGGCTGCCTCTGGAGCGTGAACAGGCGAATTATCTCCTCAGCGTGCTCAGGATGAAACAGGACGACACGGTCCTGGTCTTCAACGGGCGCGACGGCGAATGGCTCGCCGCGATCTCGGTCGAGGGCCGCAAGCAGGCGAGCCTGACTCTGGTGAAGCAGACGCGTCCGCAGCCGCCGGCTCCCGATCTGCACTACCTCTTCGCGCCGCTGAAGCATGCAAGGCTCGACTACATCGCCCAGAAGGCGGTGGAGATGGGGGCTGGCGTCATCCAGCCCGTCCTGACGCGCCGGACCCAGGTCTCGCGGCTGAACTTCGACCGTATGCTCGCCAATGCGGTCGAGGCGGCCGAGCAATGCGGCATACTGTCCTTGCCCGAGATTCGCGCCGAGCAGACGCTGGACGCAGCGCTCGCCGCGCTCGAACCCGAGCGGCTGCTCATCTTCTGCGACGAGGCTATGGCGCAGGACAGCCCGGTCGCCGCGCTGTCGAGCGTGAAGCCCGGCCCGCTCGCGGTGCTGATCGGCCCGGAAGGCGGCTTCGACGAGGCGGAGCGCCAACGCATCCTGGCAAGGCCGGCGACGCTGCCGATCTCGCTCGGTCCGCGCATCCTGCGTGCAGACACGGCGGCCGTCGCCGCCTTCGCACTGGTGCAGGCCGTGCTCGGCGACTGGCCGAGAGCCTAGTCTAGCCGACGGAACGTCACCCGGCCTCGGGCGTTTACCGATCGTACTGGGGGACGCATTCTCGACTCATTCGGAAGCAGTCTGGCGCTCCGGCCTCAGGGCCGTCTTGCTGGTGATTCACCGCCGGCAAGCCCCAAGTGAACTGCCCGAAGCGATTTGCCTGACGAGGATGATGCCATGAAGGAAGCCTGCCGCTTCGGAATCGAGGAAGAGTACTTCCTGTCGGATGCGGGTAGCAGGGGGATCGTCCGCAAGGTCTCTCCGGCATTCATCAAGGAGGCGCAGAAGGCCTTTCCGGACGAGGTCCAGCGCGAGATGCTGCAGTCGCAGATCGAGGTCGCGACGCCCGTCTGCGAATCGATGGATCAGGCGCGCGGCTCGCTGACGACCCTGCGCACGGGGCTGGCCGGCCTCGCCTTCGAGCACGACATGCTGCTGCTGGCCTGCGGCACGCACCCCAGCGCCGCGTGGTCGCGCCAGCGTGCCACCGATGCGGCCCGCTACGACAGGCTGATGCGCGACCTGCAGATGCTCGGCAGCCGGAACCAGCTCTGCGGCCTGCATGTCCATGTCGAGGTGAGCGACGAAGACGAGCGCATCCGGTTGATGGCGCGGATCA
Source organism: Allobosea sp. (assembly GCA_036525085.1). Lineage (GTDB taxonomy): Bacteria > Pseudomonadota > Alphaproteobacteria > Rhizobiales > Beijerinckiaceae > Allobosea. Next base: position 3,690 of record DATDBB010000338.1, on the reverse strand, counting down.
TGCCGTACCTGCCCCTGCTGCTGGCGCTCTCGACGTCCTCGCCCTTTTGGCAGGGCAGGCGCACGGGTTTGATGGGCTACCGCCTCGCCGCCTATGGCGAATTGCCGCGAACCGGCCTGCCCGACCTGTTCAGCGATCCCGCGGACTACCGCGCCTATCTGGAGACCATGGTGGCCGCGGGCGCGATCAAAGACGCCAGCTACATCTGGTGGGCGATCCGTCCCTCCGACAAGCATCCGACGCTGGAACTGCGGATCGCCGACAGTTGCACGCGTCTGGAGGATACGCTCGCCATCGCCGCGCTCTACCGCTGCCTGATCCGCCATTTGCTGCGCCGGCCCGACGTGAACGCCGATCTGACGGCGGCATCGCGTGCGATCGCGGCAGAGAATCTCTGGCGCGCCCAGCGCTATGGCATCCATGGCGGGCTGGTCGATGCGGAGAGCCGCAGCATGCGCAGCGTACCCGGCCTGCTCGAGGACCTCATTGCCGAGCTCGCCGAGGACGCGGCTGCGCTCGGCTGCCAGGCGGAACTGGCGACCTACAGGTGGATAGCGGAGGCGGGAACCAGTGCCGATGTGCAACTCGCCGTCTATGAAGAGGCGCGTTCGCGCGAGGGCGGGCAGGCGGCCGGACTGGCCGCGGTCGTCGACTGGATTGCCTCGGAGACGAGGCTCGACGCCACCGGCTGGGGCTCGCAGGAGATGCGGCGGCGCGGCGCCGCCTGAGCCAGCCGGGGCCGCGACCTGCGCCGGCGGCTCGTCGATTGTCCGCGGAATGCGTGGCGGAGGTCGTTGTCGAGCGTTCCGTGCTCGCCTATGTCTGGCGCTCCTGGAGCCTGATCCCCCGCGCCACAAGGTGCGGGTGGAAGCCGGCCGTCTTGTTTATCTGCCGGAGCGCCCATGGCTCGCGATGTGTCCGATTCGACCCCGATCGGTTCCAAGCAAGAACTGATGTCCTGGATCGCCGCCGGCGAGAAGCCGCCTTCGGCCTTTCGGCTTGGCACCGAGCACGAGAAGTTTCCGTTCTATCGCGACGATCTCTCGCCCGTTCCCTATGAGGGGCGCGCCGGTGTCGGCGGCATCCGCCATCTGCTGGAGGGGATGCAGGCGAAGCTCGGCTGGGAGCCGATCGTCGATGCCGGCCACATCATCGGCCTTGCCGGCCCCGATGGCGGCGGCGCGATCTCGCTGGAGCCCGGCGGCCAGTTCGAACTCTCGGGCGCGCCGGTCGAGACCCTGCACCAGACGGCCGCCGAACTCGCCGAGCATCTGGCCGATGTGAAGGCGGTCGCCGAGCCGCATGGAATCGGCTTCGTCTCGCTCGGCCATTCGCCGCTCTGGACACGGGCGCAGACCCCGGTGATGCCCAAGGGTCGCTACAAGATCATGGCCAACTACATGCCGAAGGTCGGCACGCGCGGCCTCGACATGATGTTCCGCACCTGCACGGTGCAGGTGAACCTCGATTTCTCTAGCGAGGCCGACATGGTCAGGAAGCTCAGGGTCTCGCTCGCCCTGCAGCCGCTGGCGACGGCCCTCTTCGCATCGTCGCCCTTCACCGAGGGCCAGCTCAACGGCTTCCAGTCGATGCGTTCCGAGATCTGGCGCGACACCGACAACGCCCGTTCCGGCATGATCCCCTTCGCCTTCGACGAGGGCATGTCCTACGAGGCCTATGTCGACTGGGCGCTCGACGTGCCCATGTACTTCGTCAAGCGCGGTGACACCTATCATGACGTCGCCGGAGCCTCCTTCCGCGACCTGCTCGCCGGCACGCTGGCGCAGTTGCCTGGCGAGAAGGCGACGATCTCGGACTGGGCCAACCATCTCTCGACACTCTTCCCCGAGGTCCGCCTCAAGCGTTTCCTCGAGATGCGCGGCGCCGATGCCGGCTCTCCCGAGATGCTGAACGCGCTGCCGGCTTTCTGGGTTGGCCTCCTCTACGACCAGTCAGCGCTCGACGCGGCCTGGGACCTAGTCAAGGGCTGGAGCAACGAGGAGCGCCAGGCGCTGCGCGACGCCGTGCCGAAGCTGGGGCTGTCCGCGAGCATTGCCGGTCGGAAGCTGCGCGATCTCGCCGGCGAGGTGCTGGCCCTGTCGCGCGCCGGGCTTGTGCGCCGCGCCCGCCTGAATGCCGTAGGTGCCGACGAATCCGGCTTCCTCGACGTGCTCGATGCGATCGTCGCGGGCGACCGCACGCTGTCGCAGCATCTCGCCGCGCGCTATCGCGCCGAGTGGGCCGCCGAGATCGAGCCGTTGTTCTCGGAGTGCGTGCTCTGATGGGGCGAGGCCTCGGGTCGGCAGGGTGCGCAAAAAACGCAGCATTCGAAGGATTGGCGCGGTCGCATTAACAATTTGGCGGAAATTTGCACGTTAGAGTACGGGCCATGCGTCGGATGACCACCATCTTTGCGAGTTTTGTGCGAGACGAGCGCGGGGCGACCGCGCTCGAGTACGGCTTCATCGCCGCGCTGATGTCGGTCGCGACGATCGCCGTGATCGCGCAGATCGGTGTCAACGTGAACGATCTGACGTCGCGCGTCCTAACCGGCTTCCGCTGATCCGGCGGACTTCCACCGCTCCTCTTCGATCTACTCTGCCGCCGTCTTGAAGCTCGCCAGATTGTCGAGGCTCTGGATGATGTGCTCGGCCAGCGCGTTCGACAGCACCGACGGATCGAAACGCGTGCGCAGCAATCCGATCTTGCAGGACGGCAGCGTCGCATAGCCCTCTGACGGCCCGAGAATCCGCATGCCCGGCCTGACCGCGCTTTCCGGCAACACGGAAACCGCAAGCCCCGCGACGACGGCGGCTCCGACCGCGGTCGAGTTCCAACTGGCGTAGAGTACGCGGAAGCGCCGGCCCTTGGTCTCCAGCGCATCAACCGCTGCCTGCCGCCAGTTGCAGGTCGGCCGGCCCAGCGCCAGCGGCAGCGGGTCCTCCTCATGGACCGCATGGCGCGCCGAGGTCACCCACAGCAGCGGCTCGATACGGATGATCTCACCCTGGCCGCGGCTTTCGACATGGGTGATGATGGCGAGGTCGATGTCGCCGGTGGCGATCCGCTCGGCCAGCATCGGCGTCGGCTCGCAGACGACCGTGACCTCGGCCCGCGGATTGGAGCGGGCGAAGCGGGCGAGAATCTCCGGCAGATAGCGGTCGGCATAGTCGTCGGGCACGCCCAGCCGGATGCGGCCCTTGAGATCGGCATCGGTGAAGCTCGCGACGCATTCGAGGTTCAGCCGCACGATGCGCCGCGCATAGTCCAGCAGCCGCTCGCCATCCTCGGTCAGCTTGGCATGGCGGCCGTCGCGGCCGAAGAGCGGCCGGCCGACGCGCTCTTCCAGCCGCTTCATCTGCATCGAAACCGCCGACTGGGTCTTGAACACGATCTCGGCGGCGCGGGTGAAAGAGCCGGTGTCGGCGATCGCCACGAAGGTCTTGAGCTGGTCGGCGTCGAGCACATGCGCCATCGCGGCACCTCACATCGGTTCATCAATATCCGTGTTGTGAAGCATCATAAGCATTCGTTTGGCTTATGGCCAGCGCAAAGCTACCGTTTCGTCAGTTTCCGGTCCTTGCCAGCGGCGCGTCCAGGCAGGGTCGGGGAATGCCCGTCGCTTTTGAACCACAGGAGGCCGTCATGCTGCTCATGACATTCGCAACGAAGTCGCTCTCGTCCGTTTCG
>DATDBB010000337.1:0-2631 GCA_036525085.1 Allobosea sp. | reverse complement strand
ATATGCGAGGATGAGACGCTAGCTAATGGAATCGCGGGCGAACTACGCGCTGGTCGGGCTGTTCACACTTGCGGTGCTCGCTGCGCTGTTTGGATTCGTCTACTGGTTCAACAGCGGCAATGCCGGCGGCCGGCAGGATGTCCGCGTCATCTTCAGCGGCACCGTCACCGGGCTCGGGCGGGGCTCGAGCGTGCTCTTCAACGGCTTTCGTGTCGGCGAGGTCACTCGCATCGAGCTGAGGCCGGACGATCCGAGCCGCATCTACGCGGTGATCTCGGTCGATTCCACCACTCCCTTGCGGGTCGATACGCGCGCCCGGCTGGAGACCCTCGGCCTGGCGACCGGCATCGTCGCGGTCCAGCTCGTCGGCGGCGATCCGACCTCGCCCGTTCTGAAGGCGGCGGAGGGGCAGACCCTGCCGGTGATCGTCGCCGACCGCTCGGAATTGCAGGACATCGTGGAGACCGTCCGCAACATCGCCGCGAAGGCGGACGACACGCTCACCGGGCTGAACAAGCTGGTCAAGGACAATGCCGGCTCGATCAACAACACCGTCAGGAACGTCGAAAGGTTCTCCGCGGCGCTCGGCGACAATTCCGATGGCATCGACAAGCTGATGCAGAGCTTCGGCACCATCGCCGAGACGATCGCCCCGCTGTCGGAGAAGCTCGGCGTGCTCAGCCAGGAACTGACCGAGATCGTCCGTTCGGTCGACCAGAAGAAGGTCGCGGCGATCGTCGACAATGTCGACAAGTTCACCACGGCGCTGGGCGGCACCAGCGGTGATGTCGGCAAGGCGGTCAAGGACGTCGCCTCGATCACGGACAAGCTCAACAAGGCGGCCGATCAGGTCGAGGGCGTGCTGAAGAGCGCACAGGCCTTCCTGAACACGGCCGCCGGCGAGGATGGCCGCAGCGCCTTCTCCGAGGTCGGCGATGCCGCGAAGTCGATCCGCGTGCTCGCCGACAACCTCGACAAGCGCACGGCCGAGATCACTGCCGGCATCAGCCGCTTCACCGGGCCGGGCCTGCGCGACATCGAGACGCTGGCGAGCGACGGCCGGCGCACGCTGACGGATCTGAACCGCACCTTGCGGAGTTTGGAACGCAACCCGCAGCAGTTCATCTTCGGCGGCAAGCCGCCGCTGCCTCAATATGGTGGATCCCGCTAGACCGATGACGATCCAGGTTCCGCCCGCGCCGAAAACCCGTTTCCCCAAACCTGCCGTCGTCGCGCTGGCGATCGCCGCTGGTGTCTTGCTTACGGGCTGCGGCGGCGGCAGCGCGCCCACCACTTACGACCTCACCGCGCCGCGTGACTTCGGCCGCATCGGCGGCTCGCGCGCGACCTTGATGGTACAGGAGCCGACGACCGTCCAGGCGCTCGATTCCGACCGTGTCATCGTCCGGGATTCGACTGGCGCGCTCTCCTTCCTCGGCGGGGCGCAATGGGCCGACCGCGTGCCCAAGCTGGTGCAGGTCCGCCTGATCCAGACCTTCGAGAACGGCAGCAGGCTCGGCTCGGTCGCGCGCCCGGGCGATCGCGTCACGCCGGAGGTGCAGCTGCTCACCGACATCCGCAGCTTCAACATCGACACGGCCAGCGGCATGGCCGTCGTCGAGATCACCGCCAAGCTCGTCGGCGACCGCACCGGCGACATCCGTCGCGCGAAGCTCTTCTCCGCCCGTGTCCCGGCGGGCGCGGTGGATGGGGCTGGCGCCGCGCAGGCGCTCGACCAGGCGCTGTCGAAGGTGCTGGTCGAGATCGCGCGCTGGGCGCGCTGATCCCGCCGCCACCCTGTTATCGGGGCGGTCTTTTACCGGCTTGACTTGGAGTGCGCTCGAAGCGGTACCTGTTCCAGCGTCGAAAACGGAAGAGGCCGTCATGAAGATCGGCGAACTCGCCAGGCGCTGCGGGCTGACCGCCCATACCATCCGATACTACGAGCGGATCGGGCTCTTGCCCTATGCGCATCGAGATGGCGGGCCGCAGCGTGACTACGATGCCTCCATCCTGGTGTGGATCGAATTTCTCCATCGCCTGAAAACGACGGGGATGCCGATCCGCGACATGCTGCGCTATGCGACGCTGCGCGAAGCGGGCGACGCGACCAATGGCGAGCGTCGGCGCTTGCTGGAGGCGCATCGCGTTGCCGTAGCGGCTCGGATCGCCAACCTTCACGATTCCCTCTCCGCCCTCGATGCCAAGATCGCCGGCTATGGCGAAGCGGAACGAAGGCTTTCCACTCATGCTCCACCCATCGAATCCGAACCCCGACGACCGTTACGCGCGCGGACAGCGCGCGCTCGCTGAGATCGATGGCGCGGCGGGGCAGGCCGTCATCGACGCGCTGGCCGACATCGCCCCTGATTTCGCGCGCTATGTGTTCGAGTTTCCCTTCGGCGATATCTATTCGCGGCCCGGCCTCGATCTGCGCAGCCGCGAGATCGCGACCATCGCAGCGCTGGCGGCGCTGGGCCATGCCACGCTGCAGCTCAAGGTCCATATCCGCGCCGGGCTGAATGTCGGCCTGACTCAGGTGGAAATCATCGAGGTCCTGATGCAGATGGCCGTCTATGCCGGGTTTCCCGCGGCGTTGAACGGCCTCTTCGCGGCGCGCGAGGTGTTCGC
>DATDBB010000336.1:0-8556 GCA_036525085.1 Allobosea sp. | reverse complement strand
TGCTCGCCTTCGCGATGCTGGCGCCGTCGCTCGTCTTCCTCGCGCTCTTCACCTATTGGCCCGTCGTCCAGGTCCTCTGGCAATCGCTGCACGGCCAGATCCGCGTCGGCGGTCCGCAGGCCTATGTCGGGCTCGACAATTTCCAGAAGCTCTTCGCCGATCCCGCCTTCCGCAAGGCCTTTCTCAACAATCTCATCTACGCCTTCGGCACGGTGGTCCCGAGCCTCGTGCTGGCGCTGGGCTTCGCGATGGCGCTGGCAAGGACGAGCCGGATCAACGCGCTGTTTCGCGCCCTGTTCTTCCTGCCGGTGCTGATCCCGCTCGTGGCGGCCGCCTCGATCTTCCTGTTCCTGTTCCTGCCCAATGTTGGGCTGATCGACTATCACCTCGCCAAGCTCGCCATATCCGGCCCGAACTGGCTGGGCGATCCCGACATCGCGCTCTGGTCGATCATGGCGCTGACGATCTGGAAGAACGCCGGCTACTATATGCTGTTCTTCCTCGCGGGGCTCCAGGCCGTGCCGGCCGATGCCTATGAGGCCGCGATCCTGGACGGCGCCGGTCCCTGGCAACGGCTGCGCTACGTCACCTTGCCCTACCTTAAGCCGACCATCGGTTTCGTGCTGGTCATCGGACTGCTCAACGTCGTCACGCAGGTCGATCATGTCTTCGTCCTGACCAAGGGCGGCCCGTCGGATTCCACCAATCTCCTGCTGTTCTACGTCTACCAGCAGGCGGTCGAGAATTACGACGCCGGACGCGCCGCCGCCGCAACGCTGGTGATGCTGGCGCTGCTGCTTGCCGTCACCGCCTCATCTCTGCGCACGCTCGAGCGCTCCTTCGGGGAGAAGGAAGCATGAGCCAGTCCGGAATCCACCAGGCCAGCACGGGCGTCGCGACCGGCGAAATTTCACCGAAGCTCGGCTATGCCGCGACGCTGCTCGTAGCCGCGCTCTGGATGGTGCCCTTCTTCTGGATGCTGGTCGCCGCCTTCAATCCCGAGAGCATCGGCGCCGGCATGGCCTCGCTGATCCCGTCCTACGTCCCGACGCTCGCCAACTTCCGCGAGGCCTGGGCCTCGGCCGACTTCCCGCGCTATGGCCTGAACACGACGATCATCAGCCTCGGCATCCTCGCCGTGCAGATTGTCACGATCACCTTAGCCGGCTATGCCTTTGCGCGACTGGAATTCCCCGGGCGCACGCTTTCCTTCTATCTCTTCCTGCTCCAGCTCATGCTGGCGCCGGTCGTGCTCATCGTCCCCAACCTGACGACGATCGCGAAGCTCGGCCTCTATGACAGCCTGCTCGGCGTGATGGCGCCCTATTTCGCCTCCGCCTTCGGCACCTTCCTGATGCGCCAGGCCTTCCGCGCCATCCCGCGCGAACTGGAGGATGCGGCGCTGATCGACGGCGCCAGCGTCTTCCAGCGCATCGGCTTCATCTATCTGCCGCTGGCGAAGCCTTCGCTCGTCGCCTTCTCGATCGTCTCCGTCACCGCCCACTGGAACGAGTTCCTCTGGCCGCTGATGGTGATCAACTCGCCCGATCTGCGCCCGCTCACCGTCGGCCTCGCCTCGTTCACCCGCGGCGCGGAGGGCGCCCAGGCCTGGGGCGTGATCGCGGCGGGCACCCTGCTGGTCAGCGCGCCGCTGCTGATCGCCTTCGCGCTGTTCCAGCGCGCCTTCGTCAACTCCTTCGTCTCCTCCGGCATCAAGTAAGGAAAGCCACCATGACGACCACCCGCCGTAGCCTGCTCGCAGGCGCCGCCTTCGCCGCGAGCTTCGCGCTCTCGCCCGCATTCGCTCAAGGCCAGACCGAGATCGAATTGTTCTTCCCCGTTCCGGTCGACGGCCAGCTCGCCCGCGACATGGCAGCCCTGCTCAAGGAGTTCAACGAGAAGAACCCCTCGATCAAGGCGACCCCGGTCTATACCGGCTCCTATGACGAGACGCTGATAAAGACCCGCGCGGCGATGAAGGCCGGCAAGCCGCCGGCCGCCGTGATCATGTCCGCCAACTTCCTGCTCGACCTCAAGATCGAGGGCGAGATCCAGCCGATGGACGCGCTGATCAAGGCCGACGGCAAGAGCAACGACCAGTTCATGGGCCAGTTCTTCGACGCGCTGCACGGCAACGCCGTGCTCGACCGTCAGGTCTATGGCGTGCCCTTCCACAATTCGACGCCGCTGCTCTACGTCAACACCGACCACCTCAAGGAAGCCGGCCTCGACCCCGAGAAGCTGCCGGCCAACTGGGAAGAACTGGTCGCCACCGCCAGGAAGCTGACCAAGCGCGACGGCGACCGTGTCACCCGCTGGGGCATGATGATGCCCTCGAACTACGACTACGGCGGCTGGATCCTGCAGGCCCTGACCCACTCCAATGGCGGCCAGTGGTTCAACGCCGAATACGGCGGCGAGGTCTATTACGATACCCCCTCGATGCTCGGCGCCCTGACCTTCTGGTCCGACCTCGTCGCCAAGCACAAGGTCCATCCGGCCGGCGTCCAGGCCGGCGGCGCGGTCTCCTCGGCCTTCCTCTCCGGCCAGGCCTCGATGATGCTGCTCTCGACGGGGTCGCTGACCCATATCCGGAACAATGCGAAGTTCCCCTACAAGGTCGCCTTCGTCCCGAAGAACGTGAAGAACGAGGTTCCGATCGGCGGCGCCTCGCTGGTCATCCCGACCGGTGTCGAGGGCGAGCGCCGCAAGGCCGCCTGGACGCTGATCAACTGGATGACCTCGCCTGAGAAGTCCGGCTGGTGGAGCCGCGCCACCGGCTATTTCGCGCCGAACAAGGCCGCCTACGACACGCCCGAGATGAAGGAGTTCATCGCCAAGAACCCCGACGCCGGTATCGCGGTCAGCCAGCTCGCCTTCGCCAAGCCGTGGTTCGCCACCTACAAGACCGTCCCCGTCCGCAAGGCGATCGAGGACGAACTCGCCGCCGTGCTCTCCGGCAAGAAGCAGCCGAAGGAGGCGCTCGCCGCCGCCCAGAAGCAGGCCGACGAGATCATGCGTCCTTACGTCGAGCAGACCGCGCTGAAGCTGCCGACGAACTGATCCGGAAGGCTCTCCCCTCCCCCTTGTGGGGAGGGGACGGGGGTGGGGGTCGCAAAGCAGGGCGATTCCCTGGTGGGTTGCGGTCCCGAAGTTGCAGCCCCTTGTCATGCTCTCGATCGCCAGGCTGAACCACCCCCACCCCTAACCCCTCCCCACAAGGGGGAGGGGAAAGCGTTTCAATCACCAAGGCACATGATTCCATGCTCATCGCCCAGATCACCGACCTGCATATCCGCCCGCGCGGCAAGCCCGCCTATCGCGTTTCCGAGACCAACGCGCTGAGCGAGCGCGCGCTCGATGTCGTCGCCCGGCTCAGCCCCCGCCCCGACCTGCTGGTGATCACAGGCGACCTCACCGATTGCGGCCTGCCCGAGGAATACGAGCTGCTGCAGGTGATGCTCGCCAGCCTCGGAATGCCGGTCCTGTTTGTCCCGGGCAACCATGACCGTCGCGAGACGCTGATCGACGGGCTTGGCCTCGATCAGCGCCAGGTTCTCGACGACGGCTTCGTCCAGTTCGTCGCCGATCTCGAGCCGATGCGCCTGATCGGCCTCGATACGCTGCTGCCCGGCAAGAGCGCCGGCGCGCTCTGCGACAAGCGGCTCGCTTTCCTCGACAAGGCGCTGACCGAAGCGAACGGCAAGCCGGTCGCGATCTTCATGCACCATCCGCCCTTCGATTGCGGCATCGCTCACATGGATGCGATCCGGCTGCTGGACGGTGCGGAGGAGTTCGCCGCGATCGTGGCGCGCCATCCCAACATCGAGCGCATTCTTTGCGGCCATCACCACCGGCCGATCGTGACGCGCTTCGGCGGCACCATCGCCCAGATCGCGCCCAGCGTGACGCACCAGGTCACGCTCGATCTCTCGGAGACGAGCGCCGCGACCTTCCATATGGAACCGCCGGCCTATCTGCTGCATTCGTTCCGGCCGGCTGCGGGCTTCGTCACGCACACGGCCTATGTCGAGCGCTTCCCGGGGCCCTACCCGTTCGTGCTCGATGCCGACTACCCGGGCGGCCACTGACATCGCCGCGAAGCAGCCGCGTCATTGACGTGGCGGCACTTCGCCCATACGAGCCGGGAGCGGCTCCGCGCGGCCGACCTGAATAGCGCTATCCCAGAAGGAGACAACCAGAGAATGAGCACTTGGCCCGTACACGGAGAGATCACCGGCCCGATCGTGATGATCGGCTTCGGCTCGATCGGCCGCGGGACGCTGCCGCTGATCGAGCGGCATTTCAAATATGACAAGAGCCGGTTCGTGGTGATCGCACCCGATGACGATAACCGCGCCCTACTCGACGAGCGCGGCATCCGGTTCATCCAGGAAGCCGTCACCATCGAGAATTACAAAGAGCTGCTGACGCCCCTCCTTTCCGCCGGCGGCGGGCAGGGCTTCTGCGTGAACCTGTCCTGCGACACCGGCTCGCGCGACATCATTGAGCTCTGCTCCAGCCTCGGCGCTCTGTACATCGACACGGTCAACGAGCCATGGCTCGGCTTCTATTTCGACGAGAGCAAGGGCCCGGGCGAGCGCTCGAACTACGCGCTGCGCGAGATGACGCTCGCCGCCAAGCGCGCCCGTGCACCGGGCTCGACGACCGCCGTCTCCTGCTGTGGCGCAAACCCGGGCATGGCCTCCTGGCTCGCCAAGAAGGCACTGCTCAATATCGCCTCCGACATGCGCCTCAATGTGCCGCAGCCGACGACCCGCGAGGAATGGGCCGCGCTGATGAGCCAAGTCGGCGTCAAGGGCATCCATATCGCCGAGCGCGACACGCAGCGCTCGCGCAATCCCAAACCGCCGGGCGTCTTCGTCAACACCTGGTCGGTCGAGGGCTTCATCTCCGAGGGCGTCCAGCCGGCCGAGCTCGGCTGGGGCACCCATGAGAAGTGGATGCCGGACAACGCCCGAACACACGAGACCGGCTCGCAGGCCGCGATCTATCTGATGCAGCCCGGTGCCGAGACCAAGGTGCGCAGCTGGTGCCCGACGCCGGGCCCGCAATACGGCTTCCTGGTGACGCATAACGAGTCGATCTCGATCGCCGACTACTTCACCGTGCGCGACGAGACCGGCAAGGCGCTCTACCGGCCGACCTGCCATTACGCCTACCACCCCGCGAACGACGCGGTGCTCTCGCTGCACGAGATGTTCGGCAATGCCGGCCGCCCGCAGGAGGAGCACCACATCCTCGAGGAGAACGAGGTCATCGACGGCATCGACGAGCTCGGCGTGCTGCTCTACGGCCACGACAAGGGCGCCTACTGGTTCGGCTCGCAGCTCTCGACCGAGGAGGCTCGCAAGCTCGCTCCGTACCAGACCGCGACCGGCCTGCAGGTCACTTCGGCCGTGCTCGCCGGAATGGTCTGGGCCTTAGAGAACCCCAACGCCGGCATCGTCGAGGTCGAGGAGATGGATCTCGACCGCTGCCTCGAGATCCAGATGCCCTATCTCGGGCCGGTGCAGGGCTACTACACCGACTGGACGCCGCTCGACGGTCGCCCCGGCCTCTTCCCGGAAGACATCGACACCAGCGACCCCTGGCAGTTCCGGAACATCCTTGTTCGGTGACCACTGTCATTCCGGGTTCAGGCGCGCAGCGCCTGAACCCGGAATCCACGACCGGGCAGTCGGGTGCGGCTCGGCTCCAACTGGCGTCGCACCCCGTCATGGGTTCCGGGTTCGGCCCTTCGGGCCGCCCCGGAATGACAAAAAGGCTACGGCGCCCGTTTGACGTTGACGCCCGCCAGCAGCGCCCCGCCCGCGAGGAAGAACGCAATCAGCACGGCAAGGCCCGCCCGCTGGCTGGCGAAGGCCGTCGTCGCGAGCGCCACCAGTGTCGGCCCGAGGAAGGACGTCACCTTCCCCGAGAGCGCGAACAGGCCGAAGAACTCGCCGACGCGGTCGGGCGGCGCGAGCCGCGCCATCAGGCTGCGCGACGACGCCTGCAACGGCCCGGCGACAAGGCCGATCAGCAGGCCCAGGCCCAGATAGACCTTCTCCGGCACGGAAGCGAAGAGCCCGTCGCCGGGGCTTGCCGGCACCGCCTCGACGACGAACAGGATGCGATCCGGCGCCAGCGACAGGATGCCGAGGCAGGCCAGCAGCAGGCAGGAGATCGCGCCCAGCACCACGGCCTTGCCGCCGATCGCGTCATCGACCTTGCCGCCGAGCCAGGCGCCGAGCGTGCCGGCGATCGTCAGCATGATCCCGAAGATGCCGATCTCGATCGTCTGCCAGCCGAAGACGCCGGCGGCGTAGATGCCCCCGAAGGCGAACAGCGCCACCAGCGCATCCTGATAGATCATGTTGGCGAGCAGGAAGCGCCCGAGCGAGGGCAGGCGCGGCAATTCCGCGAGCGTCGCCTTCAGCCGGCCGACGCCGCCTTTGGCGGCTTCGGCTAGCCTCATGCCGGTCGCAGGCGAATCCGGCGTCAGCAGGAACATCGGCGCGACGAACACCACAAACCAGAGCGCCGTCAGCGGCCCGGAGAAGCGGTCGCCCTCGCGGGTCGCGGCGTCGAGGCCGAAGATGGGCGTCAACCCCACCAGCGTCTTGCCCGTGACCGGGTCCGCCGCCAGCAGGCCGAGCGTGACCGCCAGCGAAACAAGCCCACCGAGATAGCCGATCGCCCAGCCCGTGCCCGAGAGCCAGCCGAGCCGCTCCGGCGGCACCAGCCGCGTCATCATCGCATTGTTGAAGGTCGTCGCGAACTCGGCCCCGATCGTCGCGAGCACGAAGCCGCAGAGCGCGATCGGCACCGCGAGGGCTGAGCCCGGCACCGCGAACCAGAGCGCTCCCGAGCCCAGCACGAGACAGGCGCCGAACACCGCGATCCACGGTTTGCGCGGCCCGGTGCGGTCGGCGATGCCGCCGAGCAGCGGCGAGAGCAGCGCGATGCACAGGCCGGCGAACCCCGTCGCATAGCCCCAGAGCGCCTGCCCCTGCGCCGGATCGGCAGCCAGCGCCGCGGCGAAGAACGGCGCGAAGACGAAGGTCGTGATCAGCGTGAAGAAGGGCTGCGCCGCCCAGTCGAAGAACAGCCAGGCGGCGACCGCCCGGCGGGGCGGGTAGGATGTCACTCGCATCCCGGAACTCGCTGGCGCCGCACTCACTGCAGCGTCGTCTCGGGGTCGCCGCCGCCGCGCGCCAGTTCGATCTCGGTAATCGCCACCAGCACCTCGGCGCGCTGCTTGAGGCTCGGCGCCTCCAGCAGCGCCTGCTTCTCGCGCGGCCCGAACGGGCACATCATCGAGAGTGCATTGACCAGTGCCTCGTTGGGGGCCTCGTTGACGCCCTTCCAGTCGATCTTGAGGTCGCTCGCCTTCGCGAAGGCGCGCAGCGCCTTGAGCAGCGCGGCACGGTCGACCTCCTCCTCGCCGGCGCGGGCGGTAAAGTCGATGATGAAATCGTCATAGGTCACGCGGCACTGCCGGTAGGCCGTCGTGACCGGGAGTTCCTCCGCGACGCGGAAGCGGGCGATGCCGGTCAGCGTCAGGATGTAGCGGTCGTCGCCGGTCTCGGCGAACTGCGTGATCCGGCCGAGGCAGCCGACCTGGAGCAAGGGCGGCGTCGCCGACTGGCGTCCGTTCTCCGGCTCGGGCTGGATGATGCCAACGACGCGGTGCGTCCTGATCGCATCGTCGATCATCGCGATGTAGCGCGGCTCGAAGATGTTGAGCGGCATTTGTCCGCGCGGCAGCAGGAGCGCGCCGCCCAATGGGAAGACCGGGATCACCGACGGGCAATCCTCGGGGCCCTTGTAGACGGCGTTCATGCCCATCGGCGGCAACTCCATCGCTAGGAGAACAACAGGGCCGAGAGCTTGCGTCGGCCGGCCATGCTGTGCTCGTCCATCGGCCCCCACGCCTCGAAGAATTGCAGCAGCTGCTTGCGCGCGCCGTCCTCGTTCCACTTGCGATCGGCCTTGATGATGGCGATCAGATGGTCGACGGCCTCCTCGCGGCGATCGCGCGCATTCAGCGCCAGCGCCAGATCGAAGCGGGCCTGATGGTCCTTCGGGTCGGCCGCGACCTTGGCCTCCAGCTCGGCGGTGTCGCCAAGCGCGGCCGCCTGCTGCGCCAGTTCGATCGCGGCGCGCACCGCCGCGACGACCGGGTCGGCCGCCTTCGCCTCGGGCACCATGCCGAGGATGCCGGTCGCGCCCTCGATGTCGCCCATGTCGAGATGCAGCCGCGCCAGCCCCGCGATGGCCGCGAGGTTCTCCGGCTCCAGCTCGAGCACATGCGCATAGAGCTCGCTCGCCCCAGCGGCGTCGCCCGCCTCGGCGGCCGCCTGCGCGGCCTGGATCAGCTCCTCCGTCGCGCCCGGCCCCATCGGCCCGACCAGCTTCTCGATGAAGGCCTTGACCTGGCTCTCGGGCTGCGCGCCCATGAAGCCGTCGATCGGCTGGCCCTGCTTGAAGGCGATCACGGCGGGAATCGACTGGATGCCGAGCTGGCCCGGAATCTCCGGGAAGTCGTCG
>DATDBB010000335.1:0-2964 GCA_036525085.1 Allobosea sp. | reverse complement strand
GGTCGCGAGCAGCGTCTCGAGCGGGCGGCCATAGAGGAAGCGGATGACGCCGCGCTCGATGGCGATGCCGACTAGGCCCGCGACGATGAAGGCGAGCGGAATGGCGAACGCCAGCGAATAGTCGAAGAGGCCCGGGAAGCGGGCCCGGATGATCTCCTGCACGATGAAGGTCGTGTAGGCCCCGATCATCACCATCTCGCCATGGGCCATGTTGATGACGCCCATCACGCCGAAGGTGATGGCGAGCCCGATCGCCGCCAGCAGCAGCACGGAGCCGAGCGAGAGGCCGTACCAAAGGTTCTGGCCGGCGCGCCACAAGGCGAGATTGCCCTCGATCGCCGAAACGGCGCGGCCCTGCGCCTCCTTCAGAGCAGGCGAGGCGTCACCCGGCAACGAACGCAGCGTCGCCAGCGCATCCTGGTCGCCGCGCTCGCGCAGGACGTCGATGGCGGCGATCCGATCGAAGGGCGGCGCGTCTGCCTTGGCGACGAGGATGGCGGCCTGGGCCTGGCGCAGCGCCGCCTTGGCGCGCGCGTCGGTTTCCTTGGCGATGGCGCCTTCCAGCACCGGCAGCAGGGAGGCATCGCGCGACTTGAACACGGCCTCGGCCGCCGCGATGCGCTTGACAGGGTCCGGATTGAGCAACCCCAGCCCGCCCAGCGCCGCCTGGATGTTGCGGCGGACGCTGTTGTTGAGGCGCACGGGGGCAAGGCCGGCAGGCTCGGTGGCCAGCGCCGCCCCCGTCTTCGCGTCGAGGAACTTGCCGTCCTTGGTCCTGACGACGACCACGCCGCCGCCGGCCAGAAGCCGCCCTTCGGCCAGGGCCTCGATGATCGTCGCCGCTTGTGGATGGGCGTTTGCGATCAGAAGCTCGATGGCGCGGTTGGTATCGGAGAAGTTGTCGGCGCCGAGCCTGGTGAAGGCTTCGTCGGCACCCTGGGCGATCGCAGCGCCCGGCTGGAGCGCAAGCAGCGTCGCGAGCGCAATCATGCGCAGAAGGCAGGACAAGATCCGCATGGGCTCTTTTCGGCTTGCAGGTCGGCGGCTTCGGCAGATCGACAGCAGGGTGCTGGCGGTGTCGACGCCCCCGGCTCATGGCCGGGAGCGTCGTCGTATTTCGAGGGACGGCCGGGCTCTAACGGCTCGTGCCGTCCCTCCCCCTCTTGAACTCAGCAGGCCGCCCTCACGCGCCGCCGCACTTGCCGGTCTTGACGTTGAAGTTGCCGCACTTCTTCTCGACCCAGTCGCCGATCAGGTCCTTCGAGCCATCGAGCTCCTTGGACCAGGCGTCGCCGGCGACGAGGCCGGTCTTGGAGACCACGTCGAACTGGCCGTCGGCCTTGATCTCGCCGATCAGCACGGGCTTGGTGATGTGGTGGTTCGGAAGCATCTTGGAGATGCCGCCGGTCAGGTTCGGCGCCTCGATGCCCGGCAGAGCGTCGATGACCTTGTCGGGGTCGAAGCTCTTGGCCTTCTCGACCGCCTTCACCCACATGGCGAAGCCGACGACATGGGCCTCCATCGGGTCGTTGGTGACGGCCTTGTCGTTCTTCTTGTAGGCCTTCCACTGCTTGATGAAGGCCTCGTTCTCGGGCGTCTTGACCGACTGGAAGTAGTTCCAGGCGGCGAGATGGCCGAGCAGCGGCTTGGTGTCGATGCCGGCGAGCTCTTCCTCGCCGACCGAGAAGGCCACGACCGGGATGTCGGTCGCCTTGATGCCCTGGTTGCCGAGCTCCTTGTAGAACGGCACGTTGGCGTCGCCGTTGATCGTCGAGACCACGGCGGTCTTCTTGCCGGCGGTGCCGAACTTCTTGATGTCGGAGACGATCGTCTGCCAGTCGGAATGGCCGAACGGCGTGTAGTTGATCAGGATGTCCTCCTGCTTCACGCCCTTCGACTTCAGGTAGGCCTCAAGGATCTTGTTGGTCGTGCGCGGATAGACGTAGTCCGTGCCGGCGAGGACCCAGCGCTGGACCTTCTCCTCCTTGGCGAGATAGTCGACCGCCGGAATCGCCTGCTGGTTCGGCGCGGCGCCGGTGTAGAAGACGTTGCGCTCGCTCTCCTCGCCCTCGTACTGGACGGGGTAGAACAGGATCGAGTTCAGCTCCTTGAAGACCGGCAGAACGGATTTGCGCGACACCGAGGTCCAGCAGCCGAACACGGCCGAGACCTTGTCCTTGGTGATGAGTTCGCGGGCCTTCTCGGCGAAGAGCGGCCAGTTCGAAGCCGGATCGACCACGACCGCCTCGAGCTTCTTGCCGAGGACGCCGCCCTTCTTGTTCTGCTCCTCGATGAGCATCAGCATGACGTCCTTCAACGTCGTCTCGGAGATCGCCATGGTGCCGGAGAGCGAGTGGAGGATGCCGACCTTGATGGTCTCCTGCGCCGCCGCCGGCAGATAGGATCCAAGGAAAGTGGCGCCCGCGAGAGCGGCGCCCAAAATAACGCGACGTGTGGTGTTCACGGACATACCCCCGAACCATCCCTGTTTGGCCGCACCCTTCAGCGGGCACCGGCAGGCCTCCCCGGCCCGAGCCAGAGGGCTCGCAAGCGACGTGCCAACGGCACAACCAGACGTTACAGGGCCACAAGTCTCTGCCACATGCGCGCTCTGAACCGAATTTCCTGCGGTCGAAGGCTGGCGCTACGCAAAAATCATGCGATATCCAGAGAATTGATTAATTTCTAGCCATTTCACCTGCCTGCAAATTAAGCAACCGACAGGCGGGGCGCGATTTCGCCGTGCCAGACGCGCTTTTCAGTAGTCGGGGAGCGTGACTTTTTTGACATTTACGTCGGCCCGAGAATCGCCCTAGCCTCCTGCTTGTCGGTAACAACTGAAAGGAGGTGATCCAGTGTCTCATTGTCATCAACCGCTGGTTCAAAGCGGGTGGACCTGGACTCTTTCCGTATGGGGTTCTTGTTCCGCGTGAGCTTTTGGATCTTCAGGCCCGGTTACCGGGG
>DATDBB010000334.1:0-2159 GCA_036525085.1 Allobosea sp. | reverse complement strand
CTTCATGGCGGTGGCGGGCACCGACTGGCTGATGGGCTCGACCCAGCAGTTCATCCGCCTGCCGGCCTGGCTGCAGGGCCGCTTCGAGCTCGCCGGCATCGGCATCGGGCGCTACCGGCTCTTCGTCATCGCGATCTGCGGGCTGCTCGCAGTCTCCCTGCAATGGGGCTTCACCCGCACCCGTTTCGGCAGTCGCCTGCGCGCGGCGGTGGACGATGCACGGGTGGCGCGCGGGCTCGGCATCCCGGTCAACCGGCTCTTCGCGCTGACCTTCGCGCTGGGCTCGGGGCTGGCCGGGCTCGGCGGCGCGCTCGGCATCGAGCTCATGGGCCTCGACCCGACCTTTCCGCTGAAATTCATGATCTACTTCCTCATCGTCGTCACGGTCGGCGGCACCTCCAGCATCACCGGGCCCTTCTTCGCCGCCATGCTGCTCGGCGTCGCCGACGTGATCGGCAAGTATCTCGTGCCGGAGGTCGGCGCCTTCATCATCTACGCGCTGATGGTCGT
Source organism: Allobosea sp. (assembly GCA_036525085.1). Classification (GTDB taxonomy): domain Bacteria; phylum Pseudomonadota; class Alphaproteobacteria; order Rhizobiales; family Beijerinckiaceae; genus Allobosea. Next base: position 1,649 of record DATDBB010000334.1, on the reverse strand, counting down.
CCTGCTCATCACCCGCCCGAACGGGCTCTTCGCGAGGGCGCGGGCATGAGGGCGACGGCATTCGAAAGTCAGGTGCGGCAGGCGCTGTTCGCGTCGCGCCGCATCCATCCGGCCGAGATCGTTCTCTGGCTCGCGGCATTCGCGGCGTTCCTGCTGTTTCCGCGCCATATGCTTCTGCTCAACGAGATCGCGACCCTCGCGCTCTTCGCCCTCTCGCTCGACCTGATCCTCGGCTATGCCGGCATCGTCTCGCTCGGCCATGCCGCCTTCCTCGGCATGGGCGCCTATGCCGCCGGCCTGCTCGCCAAGCACGTCACGGCCGACCCGTTCGCGGGGCTCGGCATCGGGATGGCGGCGGCGGGGCTTCTCGGGCTCTTCACCAGTCCGCTCGTGCTGCGCGGCAGCGACCTCACCCGGCTGATGGTCACGCTCGGCGTCGCCCTCATCCTCTATGAGCTGGCCAATTCCTTCGGCTCGCTGACCGGGGGCGCCGATGGGCTGCAAGGCATCATGATGGCGCCGGTTCTCGGCCTGTTCGAGTTCGATATCTTCGGCCGCACGGCCTATCTCTATTCGCTCAGCGTGCTCTTCCTGCTGTTCCTGATCGCAAGGCGGGTGACGAACTCGCCCTTCGGACTGTCGCTGCGCGCCATCCGCGACAATCCCTTACGCGCCTCGGCTTCGGGCGTGCCGAACGGCCGGCGCCTGGCGGCCATGTACACGCTCGCCGCGGCCTATGCGGGCGCGGCCGGCGCGCTGCTCGCCCAGACCACGCAGTTCGTCTCCCTCGACGTGCTCGATTTCCACCGCTCGGCCGATTTGATGCTCGTGCTGATCACCGGTGGCGCCGGCTATCTCTATGGCGGGCTGATCGGCGCCATCGCGTTCAAGCTGCTGCAGGACGCGATCTCGACGCTCACGCCACAATACTGGATGTTCTGGATCGGGCTCTTCCTCGTGCTCTTCGTGCTCGGCGGGCGCGAGTTGATCCATGGCGGCGTCAAGGCTGTGGCGGGGCGGTTCGCCCGCTTCGGCAAGGGAGCGGCGCGATGAGCGTGGCGCTGCAGACCTTCGACCTGTCCAAGCGCTTCGGCGGCATCGTCGCGACGGATCACGTCGATTTCACGCTCCAGCGCGGTGCCCGTCATGCCCTGATCGGGCCGAATGGCGCCGGCAAGACGACCTTCGTCAACCAGCTGACCGGCGTGCTCAAGCCCAGCTCCGGCCGGATCGAACTGCTGGGCCAGGACATCACCGGCATGCCGCGCGAGGCGCGGGTCAAGCGCGGGCTCGCGCGCACCTTCCAGATCAACCAGCTCTTCGCGACGATGACGCCGCTGGAGATGATCGCGCTCGTCACCTCCGAGCGGCTTGGCCGTGGCGCCCATCCTTTCAGCGCGCTCGATCGCGACACGGAACTGGTCGCAGAGACTGCGGAGATCCTGGCGCGCTTCCGGCTCGACGACATCATGGACCGGACGATCGCAACCCTGCCCTATGGCAAGCAGCGCCAGATCGAGATCGCCGCCGCCTTCGCGGCGAAGCCATCCGTGCTGCTGCTCGACGAGCCCGCAGCCGGCGTGCCCGAGGCCGAGCGCCGCGAATTGATGGACATGGTCGCTTCGCTGCCGGAGGATGTCTCCGTGCTG
>DATDBB010000333.1:0-7519 GCA_036525085.1 Allobosea sp. | reverse complement strand
CTACAAGCCGATCCGCTATGAGTGGCGCGGGAAGTCCCGTGCAGACGGCCTCGCCGCAGTCGATTTCGCACCGACGTCGGGTTCGCTGGTGAGCGTCGCCGCCTATGTGGTGATCGGCCCCTTCAGGGATGACTTCTTCATCGGGGGTATCGACGTCGAATGGGGTTTCCGGGCCTGGGATCGTGGCTGGGCGTCCTATGTCGCGACCGATCTCGCCGTGCCTCATCGCTGGGGAGAGGCTGCGAGCCAGGACGAACTGGGCAAGCCCCAGATCCTGCGCCACACGCCGATCCGCAACTATTACTACGCGCGCAATGTGATCGCCGTTGCACGGCTTCGCCATGTGCCGCTGCGCTGGCGGATCAAGTCATGCGCAGGGCTCGCCGCCCAGACCGGCCTTCTCGCCCTCAAAGGGCCGCCGGGGTCGCTGACGCCGGTTCGGGCTGGCCTGTCCGATGGTTTCAAGGGCCGACTCGGACCAGCGCCCGCAGGGCTGGCCTAAACGCGTAACGACGCGGTGCGACGGCGGTATCATCGATGCGGCGATCGCCTGGGTCCTCGGCCAAGGCGTGATCGATCCACGGATGAAGCCGCTGGCTCCGCGTTCGCGCGACGCATTCGAGTTTTGCTGAATGGCAGAAGGGCCAACCGGATCATATCGCAGGGCTCTCGATGCCAGCCACCGTGATGGCACATGCTTGACAGATCATAGGGAGGCTGTTTCTTCCCTGCGGCCTGATAGCGGTTCTAATCAACACTCGACCCTCCGGAGCGAAGCGGCGTGTCACTGAAAATCCTCGTCACTGGCGGAGCCGGCTTCATCGGCTCGGCGGTCGTCCGCAAGCTGATCGGCGAGACGGAACATAGCGTCTGCGTCGTCGACAAGCTGACCTATGCCGGCAACCTGGCTTCGCTTGCGCCTGTCTCCCACAGCAACCGCTATCACTTCGAGAAGGCCGATATCGGCGATGCCGATCGCATGCGGGCGATCTTTGCGGATTTCGATCCCGACATCATCATGCATCTCGCCGCCGAGAGCCATGTCGATCGCTCGATCGATGGACCCGGCGACTTCATCCAGACGAATATCGTCGGCAGCTTTTCACTGCTGCAGGAAGCGCTGCGCCACTGGCGCGGGCTTGATGAGGCCCGCAAGGCCGCCTTCCGATTCCACCATATCTCGACCGACGAGGTCTTCGGCTCGCTCGGCGCCGAGGGTTTCTTCCGCGAGGACACCGCCTACCAGCCGAACTCGCCCTATTCGGCATCCAAGGCTGCATCCGACCATCTGGTCCGCGCCTGGTACCATACCTATGGCCTGCCGACCGTGATGACCAACTGCTCGAACAACTACGGGCCGTATCACTTCCCCGAGAAGCTGATCCCGCTGATGATCATCAACGCACTCGAGGGCAAGCCCCTGCCGGTCTACGGCAACGGCCTGAATGTGCGCGACTGGCTTTATGTCGATGATCACGCCGAAGCGCTGCTGACGGTCGCGACCAAGGGCGGTGTCGGCGAGACCTATAATATCGGCGGACACAACGAGATGGCCAATATCGACGTGGTCAAGGGCATCTGCGCCATCCTCGATGAACTGCGACCCGATCCGGCCGGCCCGCGCGAACGGCTGATCAGTTACGTCACCGACCGGCCCGGCCATGATGCGCGCTATGCCATCGACGCCGGCAAGATCGGTCGCGAGCTCGGCTGGACGCCGAAGGAGACCTTCGAGACCGGATTGCGCCGGACCGTCGAATGGTATCTCGCCAATCCGAGTTGGTGGGGTGACATCCGTTCAGGCGTCTATCGAGGCGAGCGCCTCGGCGCGGCTTGACCAGAAGCGATCAGGACATGTTGAGCGTCGAGCCCACGGCCATCCCCGCGGTGAAGATCATCACCCCAAAGAAGCATGGCGACCATCGCGGCTTCTTCTCCGAAGTCTACAAGCAGTCCGACATGGCCGAGGCGGGCATCGAGCTCGCTTTCGTCCAGGACAACCACTCGCGCTCGGCGCAGATCGGCACGTTGCGCGGCCTGCATTTCCAGTCCAACCCTTTTGCTCAGGACAAGCTCGTTCGCGTGACGAAGGGGCGCATCCTCGACGTTGCCGTCGATATCCGCGCCTCCTCGCCGAGTTTCGGGCAGCATGTCGCGGTCGAGCTTTCGGCGGAGAACTGGCGGCAGCTCCTGGTGCCCATCGGTTTCGCCCATGGTTTCGTGACGCTCGAGCCGGATACCGAAGTGCTCTACAAGGTCACCGCGCCATATGGCCCGGCCAATGATCACGGGCTCGCCTTCGACGATCCGGCACTCGGCATCGACTGGCGCCTGCCGCATGGCGAACTCGTGCTGTCGGACAAGGACCGCAAACATCCCCGGCTCGCCGATCTGCCGCGCTATTTCGACTGACGCCCATGCGGATCGCGGTGACAGGACAATCAGGCCAGGTCGTGCTTTCCATGCTGGAACGTGCACCTGAGGGCGTGACCGTGGTCGCGCTCGGGCGCCCTGATCTCGATCTCGAGCGGCTGGAGACGATTGCGCCGGCCATCACGGCCAGCCGGCCCGACGTCATCGTCAATGCCGCGGCCTTTACCGCCGTCGATCTCGCCGAGAGCCAGGAAGAGGCCGCATGGCTCGCCAATGGCACCGCAGCGGGCGTCGTGGCGACAGCTGCCGCCAGACTCGGCATCCCGGTGATCCAGATCTCGACCGACTATGTCTTCGACGGCTCCCTGGGCCGCCCTTATCGCGAGGACGATCCCGTCGGCCCGATTTCGGCCTATGGACGAAGCAAACTCGAGGGCGAGCGCGCGGTCTTCGCCGCAACCCCCGACCACGCGATCCTGCGCACGGCCTGGGTCTACAGCCCCTTCGGCAAGAACTTCGTGCGCACCATGCTGCGCCTGGCCGAAACCCGCGACGAGATCGCGGTCGTCGCCGATCAGGCCGGCTGCCCGACCAGTGCGCTCGACATCGCCGACGCGATCTTCGCCGTCGCCCGCAATCTCACCGCGCGGCCACCTGATGCTGCCCTGCGCGGCGTCTTCCACATGGCTGCGCAGGGGCAGGCCGTCTGGGCCGATGTCGCGGCCGCGATCTTCGCCGAGCGCCAGGCGGTCGGCGGTGGCCCGGTGGTGATCAAACGCATCGCGACATCCGATTATCCGACCCCGGCCCGGCGGCCGGCGAATTCGCGCCTGGACTCCTCCAGGCTCGCCGAAATCCATGGCGTCAGGCTGCCACCGTGGCAGGGGGCGCTCGCGGCTTGCGTGCGCCGCCTCCTGATCAGTGAACAGACGGGATAAAGACGATGAAGGGCATCATCCTGGCCGGCGGTTCCGGAACGCGGCTCCACCCGATGACGCTGGCGATGTCGAAGCAGCTCCTGCCTGTCTACGACAAGCCGATGATCTATTATCCGCTCACCACGCTGATGCTGGCGGGCATCCGCGACGTGCTGATCATCTCGACCCCGACCGATCTGCCGAACTTCAAGCGCCTGCTCGGCGACGGCTCGGATTGGGGCATGACGCTGAGCTATGCCGAACAGCCCAATCCCGGCGGGCTGGCGCAGGCCTATATCATCGGCGCCGATTTCGTCGCCGGCGAGCCCTCTGTGCTGATCCTGGGCGACAATCTGTTCTACGGGCACACGCTCCCGGAAATGATGGCCTCGGCCGCCGCGCGCGCCAAGGGCGCCAGCGTCTTCGCCTATCATGTGCGCGACCCGGAGCGTTACGGCGTGGTCGATTTCGACGCCAACGGCAAAGCGAGCTCGATCGAAGAGAAGCCGAAGGTCCCGAAGTCGAACTGGGCTGTCACGGGCCTGTATTTCTACGATGCCCAGGTCGTCGAGATCGCAGGGAATCTCAAGCCCTCGCCGCGTGGCGAGCTTGAGATCACCGACGTCAACCGGGTCTATCTCGAGCGCGGTGAACTCTCGGTCGAAACCATGGGACGCGGGTTCGCCTGGCTCGACACCGGCACACCCGATAGCCTGCTCGAAGCCGGCGAGTTCGTGCGCACGCTCGAATCGCGGCAGGGGTTGCGTATCGCCTGCCCAGAGGAGATTGCCTACCGGCAGGGCTGGATCTCCATCGAGGAGCTCTCTGCGCTTGGACAGAAGCTCGCCAAGGGCGATTACGGGCAGTACCTGCTACAGGTCGCAAAGGGCTGAGCGTTCATCCCAGGCAAAACCAGGGCGGCCCGAATCCTCACTTTGCGCTGGAATAGCTTCGTCTTGAGGCCTCGTCTGCGGTCAGATCGACGCGATATGGCAGACTGATGCATACGCCACGGACCGGCCGATACCGTACGATCGTGGCAGCTGCAGCGGGCCATTCGGTAACGTCATAAACGCTTCCCTTGGCACCATCTGGCTCACCCGATTCGCCGTATTTCTTGGCCGTCAAGCTCCATTCTTGTTTTGCCGAACTGAGGAGTTGAAGCGCTAGAGCGTCGGATCTGAAATTGGAATCGTGTGATTCCCTTTTGACTGGGTTTGTGATTCACCGTTTTTTGGAGGTGGATCATGGGTCTGAGCTATTCGCAGGATCTTCGCGAGCGGGTTGTCGGCTTTGTCGAGGCGGGGCATTCGCGTCGGGCCGCCGCGCGGCACTTTGGCGTCAGCGAGAGCTTTGCGGTGAAGCTGTTGCAGCGCGTGTCGCGTCTCAAGACAGTTCAGCCGGCTCGGCAGGGTCGTCCGCGCGGTAGCCGACTCGACGGCCATGGCGCCTATCTGGTGGCGCAGGTCGAGGCTGTGCCCGACATCACCATGCCGGAGCTTTCGGCGCGTCTGGCGCAGACCGCCGGACTTGCGGTCGATCCCGCGGTTTTGTCGCGCTTCCTTTGCCGTCTGGGGTTCACATATAAAAAAAGCGCTGATGGCGTCGGAATGCGCACGCGCGGATGTGCGTGAGCAGCGCCGCCTCTGGATCGAACGCCGTCAGCCGCGCATGCGCCTCGAGCCGCACAGGCTCGTCTTCATCGACGAGACCTCGATCAACACCAAGATGGTCCGGCTGCGCGGCCGCAGCCCACGTGGCGAGAGGCTGCGCGCATCGGCTCCCTTCGGACATTGGCGAACGCAGAGCTTCATCGCCGGCCTGCGCTGCCATGGCCTGACGGCGCCCTGGATCATCGACAAGGCTATGGATCGCGTCGCCTTCGATCTCTATGTCGAGACGCAGCTCGCGCCCACCTTGTCGAGAGGCGACATCGTCATCCTCGACAATCTCGCCGTCCACAAAAGCGCTCGCGCCGCCCGGTGCCTCGCCGAGCGCGGCGCCTGGTTCCTCTTCCTGCCGCCCTACAGCCCCGATCTCAACCCCATCGAGATGGCCTTCGCCAAGCTCAAGGCGCATCTGCGAAAGGCGAAAGCCAGGACCTTCGATGCCCTTTGGAAAGCCGTCGGCGACATCTGCCGCCTCTTCGAGCCACAGGAATGCCAAAACCTCTTCAAACACGCCCGATATGCGTATGATTAAATGTCCGGCGCTCTAGATTTACGGCCGCGCGCCTCGCTTGCGAAGACAGGACGCTGCGGCTGGCAGCGATGCCGGATTGGAGAGCCGCGGGCAATGGTATAAGGTTCTGAAGAAAGGCTGCGCGGCTCCGTCGCCGGTCTACCGGAAAGATCACCTCCAAGGTCGAGGGGAGATATCCGATGGCGCGTTGGACCGTGCTCGCATTGTCGCTGCTTGCGGCGTGGCCTCACTCTGCCCAAGCGGCCGGCGACGCTGCCGCGGGCGAGAAGGTCTTCCTGAAATGCCGCGCCTGCCACCAGGTCGGCGAGACGGCGAAGAATGCCGTCGGGCCGAGGCTGAATGGCCTGTTCGGCCGGCCGGCAGGGTCGATCGAAGGCTACAGCTATTCGCCCGCCAACAAGAATTCGGGCCTGACCTGGGACGAAGCCACGTTCCGCGACTACATCAAGGCGCCGCCGGCGAAAATCCCCGGCACCAAGATGGTGTTCCCGGGCCTCAAATCCGAGACCGAGACCGACGACATCGTCGCCTTCCTCAAGCAGTTCGACGCCGACGGAAAGAAGAAGTAGCCGGAAGGCCGCGCGATTTCAGATCACGCGCAACCAGCCGCGACCCACCGTCAATTGACAAGGATCGCGAGCAGGACGACAACATTCGACGACTATGGCTGCCGGGCCTGAATGCCTCGCGGCGAGTGCGCGTGCTTTGGGCCAGGATCGGCCCTCCAGGCGAGCCGAGGTTCGGCGATGGCTAGGAGAAAGCAACGTTCGAAGCCCGCGGGCGCGCTCAGGCGAGCATGCGCCCCACGGCTTTCTTGCGCCGCGCCTCACTTCGTCGTTCCCCAGCTTTTCCGCGGCAGGCTCCGATCCGGGCCGCGCCTTTTCAGCGCTCTCATTCCGCGTGGGAGTTCGTTCTCGTAGCGTCGCGACGTGGGCTTAGCGCCGCGACGATCCATGGTTTTCCGTCCGTCACCGCCCCTGAGAGGGATGACCGAGGATGGCTATCGCGATCGCACTGGCTCTGGTGGTGGTAGGCTCGGTGGTTTTCCACTTCGTGAGCCCGTGGTGGTGGACGCCGATCGCCTCCAACTGGGGCTATATCGACGACACCATCATCATCACCTTCTGGATCACCGGCGCCGTCTTCGCCGCCGTCGTGCTGTTCATGGCCTATTGCGTCCTGCGCTTCCGCCATCGCGAAGGTCATCACGTGGGCCATCGCGCCGCCTATGAGCCCGAGAACAGACGGCTGGAATGGTGGCTCGCGATCGGCACCGGCATCGGCGTCGCGGCCATGCTCGCTCCCGGTCTCGTTGTCTGGAAGCAGTTCGTCACGGTGCCCGCCGATGCCGCCACCGTCGAGGTTGTCGGCCAGCAATGGCAATGGAGCTACCGCCTGCCGGGCGCGGATGGCCGGCTCGGCGCGACCGACGTCGCCCATGTCACGCCGGAGAACCCGCTCGGCCTCGCCCCGAACGACCCGCATGGGCAGGACGACGTCATCATCCAGGGCGACCAGTTGCATCTGCCCCTCGGCAAGCCGGTGAAGCTTTTGCTGCGGTCGCTCGACGTCCTGCATAATTTCTACGTGCCGGAATTTCGCGCCAAGATGGACATGATCCCGGGCGTCGTCACCTATTACTGGCTGACTCCGACCCGCACAGGCACGTTCGAGGCGCTCTGCGCCGAACTCTGCAGCACCGGCCACGCCTTCATGCGCGGCGGCGTCGTGGTCGAGCCCGCAAGCAACTATCAGGCCTGGCTGCAGCAACAAAAAACCTTCGCCCAATTGCAAGCGCCGTCCAGGGCGCAGGCGAGGAACTAGGGACGGACGGGGAACGGGTCCGGGAAGAGCCCGAGAACGGGCCGCCGGATCCGGCAGGGAGCGGAAGGATGCCCTGATGGCGGACGTGACGCATGGCATTGCAGGAAAGGCTGGCGTGGCAGGCCCGGTTCCGGCCGGGGTCGTCGACGATGTCGAGCTCTATCACCCGAAGAGCTGGGTCACGAAATACGTCTTCTCGCAGG
>DATDBB010000332.1:0-5672 GCA_036525085.1 Allobosea sp. | reverse complement strand
CGGCTACTGGCTCGGCACCCAGCACTGGAACAAGGGCTACGCCACCGAAGCGGTGCAGGCCTTGATCGACACGCTGTTCACCCTGATCGAGATCCCCGCGATCGAGGCCGATACGCGCGTCATCAACCCGGCCTCGCGGCGGGTGCTGGAGAAATCCGGCTTCCGGGCCGAGGGTTCGTTCCTCAAGTCGCTGCCGGCGCGCGGCGGCCTGTTCCCCTGCGAGCAGTTCCGGCTCGATCGCTCGACCTGGGCGGCCCTGAAGAGCTGGGGCGCCAGTGGCTGGGCGCACGCGCCCGAGATCGACACCGTCGATCTGGCGGAGGCGCCGGGCGAGCCCTGCCCGGCTTGAGGTCGCGCGTCATTCTCGGTCGGCGCTCTGCGCCGACCGAGAATCTCTATCCGGAGATGCTCGGGTCAAGCCCGAGCATGACGAGCATCGACCTCACTTGACGAAATTGCCGCCGAGCTCGTCCTCGATATGGATACGGATGATCTCGTCAAAGCTCGACTCGGCCTTGAAGCCGAGCGCGAGCGCGCGCTGCGGGTCGAAATTGCGCGGCCAGCCCTCGACGATCCTGTCGATCACCGGATCGGGCACGCGCTTGATGCGAGCAACGACGCCCTCGCCGGCAACCTTGCGCAGCGCCTCGATCTGCTCCGCGACGGTGCAGGAATAGCCCGGCATGGTCAGCGCGCGACGCGGGCCGACTGCTCCGAGATCCATGGTCGAGGCATGGAGCAGGAAGTTGACTGCCGAGCGCGGCGACGCGTGCCAGTGGCGCACCTGGTCGGAGACCGGCAGAACCGCCTCGATGCCGTTCAGCGGCTCGCGGATGATGTTGGAGAAGAAGCCCGAGGCCGCCTTGTTCGGCGTGCCCGGCCGCACGCAGATCGTCGGGAAGCGGATGCTGATGCCGTCGAAAAAGCCGCGGCGCGAATAGTCGGAAAGCAGCAACTCGCAGATCGCCTTCTGCGTGCCATAGCTCGTCAGCGGCGTGGTGAAGAACTCGTCGTCGATCTTGTCGTGGAAGGGCGCGCCGAAGACGGCGACCGACGAGGTGAAGACCAGCCGGGGCTTGTAGCCGCCGGCCAGCCGGATCGCCTCGAACAGGAAGCGCGTCCCGTCGAGATTGATCCGGTAGCCTTTCTCGAAGTCGGCCTCAGCCTCGCCGGACACCACCGCCGCGAGATGCACGATCAGCTCGGGACGAGAGGCGATCAACGCCTCCGCCTGGCCCGGAACCGAAAGATCCGAGACCACCGCCTCGAAGGCGAAGGCCGCACCGGCCGGAGCCTGCGCCGCGACCACATCCTGCGCCGTGACCTTGGTGATCGTCGTGGTCCCGAGATGGCCGTCCTTGGCCAGCCGCTCGATGAACTTGCGGCCGGCCATGCCGGCGCCGCCGAGGACGAGAATATGCATTGGGCTTCCTCCGTGTTTTTATTTGCGCTCAGAGAGCGAAGCCGCCATCCGCGAGATGGATCTGGCCAGTGGTGTAGCTCGCCTCGTCGGAGGCGAGATAGACCGCGAGCCAGGCGATCTCCTCGGCCGTGCCGAGCCGGCCCATTGGCTGACGGTCGATGAAGGCCTGGCGTGCGGCGGCTTCCGTGGTCTTCGTCGCCGCGGCGAGGTCCTTGATGCGCTGGTCGAGCGAAGGCGACTGGATCGTGCCCGGGCAGATCGCATTGGCGCGGACGCCCTTCTTGATGAAATCGGCCGCGACCGCCTTGGTCAGGCCGATGACAGCGGCCTTCGTCGTGCCATAGGCATAGCGGTTCGGAATGCCGCGCACGGAGCCGGCGCCCGAGGCGATGTTGACGATCGACCCGGAGCCCTTGGCCAGCATGCCCGGCAGGAACGCCTTGATCGTGCGGTGCATCGAGGTGACGTTGAGGTCGAAGGAGAAATCCCAGGCCTTGTCGTCTGTGTCGAGCACGGTGCCGTGATGGACGAAGCCGGCGGCGTTCACGAGGATATCGATCGTCCCGACCTTCTCGGCGAAGTTCTCGACCGCCTTGTTCGAGAGCACGTCGAGCTTGCGCTTCTTCGCCTTGGCAATGCCTTCCAGCAGCGCGACGTCCTTGTCGGTCGCCCAGACCGTCGCGCCTTCCGCGACGAAGGCCTCCGCGATCGCGCGGCCGATGCCCTGCCCTGCCGCCGTGACGACAGCGATCTTGCCCTTCAAACGTCCCGCCATGATGTCCTCGCTACCTTATGTCTTGGATCTGTATCTTGGATCGGAATTCAGGCCTTGCCGGCCCTGAAGCTTTCGAGACGGGCCTTTTGGCGCCCCTCGGAATCGAAATTGGCCGGATCGAGCCAGCCCTCGAAGGCGGCCGCGACCGCAGGCCATTCACTGTCGAGGATGGAGAACCAGGCCGTGTCGCGGTTCCTGCCCTTCACCACCTGATGCTGGCGGAACAGGCCTTCATACTGGAAGCCGAAACGCAGCGCCGCGCGCTTGGAGGGCTCGTTCAGGTTGTTGCACTTCCACTCGAAGCGGCGATAGCCCAGCGAGAAGCCATAGACGCCGCAGAGATGGATCGCCTCGGTCGCCACCCGCGTCCGCTGCAGCACCGGCGAGTAGGTGATGTAGCCGACCTCGAAGACGCCGTGCTCGGGCCGGATCTCCATCAGCCAGAGATGCCCCTTGGCCTTGCCGTCGGCCTTGTCGATGATCGCGAAGGGCACGATGCCGGCCTTGGCCGCCATCGTCGCGAGCAGATCGCCATAGGCCTCGCGCGTCTGCGGCGGCTGGGCCGGCATCCACTGCCAGATGTGGTCGTGGCCGCCATTCACGGCCCAGATCTCGTCGAGATGGCGCGCCGGATCGATCGGCTCCAGACGGCAATAGCGACCTTCGAGCACGCGCGCGGGCGGGAAAGGCGGCGCCGTCCAGCCTTCGAGCACGGGGTTGGCGGCGGTGTCCGCCGAATCGGAAGTCATGGCTTGGTCATCTCCTGCCAGCCCGTGAGATCGGTCGAGACCGTCCAGTCCGGGCCAAGTTCTACCGCGACCGCTGTCGCGATCGCCTGTCCCTCGGCTTCCCAGGCGCGCTGCTCCGCTACGCTCGGGAAGCGCGAGCGCGCCTCCTGCTCTTCTTCATAGATCGCGTCGAACGCATCCATCCAGGCCTCGAGCCGGTCGGCCAGATCCTCCGACAGGCCGAGATCCTCGGCATCGACGGGCTTGCGCCTGCCCTTGGCGTCGAGCGTCCAGAGCCCGCTCAGGCCGAGCCAGGCCGGCGCGATCAGAAGCGTCCCGCTCACGAGCGTGCCTTCAGGTCTTCGGTGAAGAACGGGTTCAGCGGCGCGGAATGGCCATTGCCGGCGAAGCCCCGGAAGCTGCCCTCTTCGCTGATCAGCCGCGTCGCCTCGATGAAGGCGGCCCAGGCCGCCCGCGCCAGCGCCCCGCCGATCGAAATCCGGCGCACCCCGAGCGCGGCGATGTCGGACACCGTCAGCCCGAAATCGCCATAGACGAGCGCATTGACCGGCTTGCCTCCGGCTGCCGCGACGATGGTCGCGATCTGCTCGCGCGTCTTCGGGCCGGGCGCATAGAGCACATCCGCGCCGGCTTCCGCATAAGCCGCGATGCGCCGTGCGGATTCGGCCAGAGCGTCGGGATGACCGGTCAGGAAGCACTCGGCGCGCGCTGTCAGCACGACGCCGGAGCCGGTCTCGTCGAGCGCCTTCCGAGCTGCACGCACCCGCGCCACGGCGAGGTCGAAATCATAAAGAGGATCCTCTGCGCGCCCCGTCGCATCCTCAATCGAGAGCCCGGCCACGCCCGTTGCGACGCAGAGCTTCACATTGGCGCCGACGCCGTCGGGCGTATCGGCATAGCCGTTCTCGAAATCGGCGTTGATTGGCAGGTCCGGCACCGCCTTCGCCAGCTCGGCCAAATGCGCCAGCATCATGTCGCGCGGCACGTCCTGGTCGGCGCGACCTTGCGTGAAGGCGAAGCCCGCGCTGGTCGAGGCCAGCGCCTTGAAGCCCTGCCCGCGCAGCCAGCGCGCCGAGCCGACATCCCACGGATTGGGCATCACGAAGCAGCCGGCCTCGTGCAATGTCCGAAAGCGTTCGACCTGAGGGGAGAAGGCCATTTTAAATCGTTTCAAATGAGCCGGTTGCAGCGAGGTGCCATACTGTCCGCCTTGCGCCGTTTTGTCAGCCCCGGAGGCGCGCGCCGCGAGATTGGAGCCAATGCGCGGGTGGAATGGCACCCGATCGCCACACTCGCACCGTCATCCCGGACGCAGCGAAGCGGATTTCCGGGATCCATCGTAGGGCCAAGCCATGACAAGGATCGGCTCTACGATGGATCCCGGGTCAAGACCGGGATGACGGTAGAGGTTCGAAGGAAGCCCTTGCGACCTCAGTGGTTGTCGCGCGGAACGCCGAACTTCTTGTGAATCTTCTGGTACTTGACCGCCGGCTTGAGGACCATGCCCTCGGAGAGCTCGCCGACGATCTTGCGCTGAATCTCCTGCCACGGAGTCTGGCTCTTGGGGTACTTGTACCCGCCAGCCGCCTTCAGCGCGGCGCGCCGCTCCTCAAGCTCCTTCTCGGAGATCAGGATGTCGGCCGAGCGCTTGTTCAGGTCGATGCGGACCTTGTCCCCGGTCACGAGCAATGCGAGCCCGCCGCCGGTCGCCGCTTCCGGCGAGGCGTTCAGGATGGAGGGCGAGCCCGAGGTGCCCGATTGCCGCCCGTCGCCGATGCAGGCGAGCGCGGTCACGCCCTTCTTGATCAGGTAATCCGGTGGCCGCATGTTCACCACCTCGGCCGCGCCGGGATAACCGACCGGGCCGACGCCACGGATGAACAGGATCGAATGCTCGTCGATCTTCAGCGACGGATCGTCGATCCGGTGATGGTAATCCTCCGGCCCGTCGAAAACGATCGCCTTGCCCTCGAAGGCATTCGGGTCCTTCGGGTTCTCAAGGTAGCGCTTGCGGAATTCCGGCGTGATCACGCTCGTCTTCATGATCGCGGAATCGAACAGGTTGCCGCGCAGGTTGAGGAAGCCCGACTGCGCCTTCATCGGCGCGTCATAGGCCTTGATGACGTTGCGATCCTCGGCGAAGAAGCCCTCGCAGTTTTCGGCGAGCGTGCGGCCATTGGCGGTGATGGCCGGCTTGATCTTGCCTTTGGCGACGAGCTCGGCGACCACGGCGGGCACGCCGCCGGCACGATAATAATCCTCGCCGAGATATTCGCCGGCCGGCTGGAGATTGACCAGCAGCGGGATGTCGTAGCCGACCGCCGTCCAGTCCTCGTTGTCGAGGGGGACGCCGATATGCTTGGCGATGGCGTTGACCGAGATCGGGGCGTTGGTCGAGCCACCGATCGCCGAATTGACCACGATCGCGTTCTCGAAGGCTTCGCGCGTCATGATCTTCGACGGGATCAGATTCTCCCAGACCATGTCGACGATGCGCAGGCCGGTGAGATAGGCCATCTCGTAGCGGTCCCGGTAGGGCGCCGGGATCGCGGCCGCGCCCGGCAGCGTCATGCCCAGCGCCTCGGCGATCGAGTTCATCGTCGTCGCCGTGCCCATGGTGTTGCAGTGGCCGGCCGAGGGCGCCGACGAGGCGACCAGATCGACGAAGCCCTTATAGTCGATCTCGCCGGCCGCCATCATCTGGCGCGCCTTCCAGACGATCGTG
>DATDBB010000331.1:0-5395 GCA_036525085.1 Allobosea sp. | reverse complement strand
CCTCCAGGATCGGCTTGTAGGCCCGCCCATAGGCAAGGTTGGCCGAATAGACGGCAAAGCACATGAAATCGGCGAGGTTCGCCGTCGCGAGGCGATCTGGCTTCGATGTGGTCATGGGCGCCGTCCTTTCCGGAGCTGGTCAAGGCGCCCAATATAAATCGCATCCGATTAAATCGGAAGGCCTTGACACCCGAGGCCTCGTCACTATATGGATCGCATCCGAGTTAATCGGATGCGATTGACAAAGAAAGGACGCACCATGACGACCAAGATCATCTACACCGGCAAGACCCATACGACCGGCGGCCGCGACGGCGCCGCGCGCAGCTCCGACGGCCGCCTCGACGTCGCCCTCTCCACGCCGGGCTCGGCCGGTGCAGGCACCAATCCCGAGCAGCTCTTCGCCGCCGGCTGGTCCGCGTGCTTCATCGGCGCGCTCGGCTTTGCCGCCAGTGCCCGCAAGATCGGGCTCCCCGCCGACACTGCCGTCGACGCCGAGGTCGACCTCGCCAACACCGATGGCGGCTACCACCTGCGCGCGCGGCTCAATGTGAGCCTTCCGGGCATCGAGCGCGAGGTGGCCGAGGCGCTTGTCGAAGCCGCGCATCAGACCTGCCCCTACTCCAAGGCCACACGCGGCAACATCGACGTGGTGACCAGCGTCGTCTGAGGTCCCATCACACCGGTGGCCGCGCCCTGCCCCTGTGGCGCGGCCGCCTGATTGATCCCCGAAGCCTCCAGTCGCTTCCAGCCAAACGGCTCAGAAGGATGGCTCAGATGACCCTTTTCACCTTGGCCTATCTCGCGGGCGTGCTGACGATCTTCTCGCCCTGCATCCTGCCGATCGTGCCCTTCGTCCTGGCGCGGGCCAACCACCCGTTCACCCGAAGCGGCATCCCCATGTTGCTGGGAATGGCGGGCGCCTTCGCGGCGGTTGCGAGCCTGGCGGCATTCGCCGGCGGCTGGGCCGTCGAGGCGAACCGCTTTGGCCGCGCCGCCGCGCTGCTACTCATGGCCGTGTTCGGCCTCGGACTGGCCGTTCCGTCGATCGCCGCCGGTCTTTCCGCTCCCCTGGTGGCTGCCGGATCCCGGATGAGCGCCTGGGCGCAGAACGGCCGCTCCCCGGTTGCCTCGTCGATCGCGCTCGGCGCGGCGACCGGGCTTCTCTGGACGCCCTGCGCAGGACCGGTGCTCGGCTTGATCCTGTCCGGCGCGGCCTTGGGCGGCCCGAGCGCGCAGACCAGCGCCCTGCTGCTGGCCTATGGCCTGGGCGCAGCCACCTCGCTGGCGGCGGCCCTTCTGGTCGGGCGCCAGCTGACCGCGCGGCTGCGTCCTTCGCTCATCTGGGTCGAACGGGCCCGCCCGGTCGCCGGGTTCGCTGTCATTGCCAGCGTAGCGATGGTCGCGCTTGGTCTCGACACGCGCCTGCTGCAGCCATTGTCGGCAGATCTCACTGCCAATCTGGAGAACGCACTGGTGAAACGGGTTAACGGTCAGGCGGGGTGGTTGAACATCCCCGCAGAGGCAGCAGCCCCCATCACGCTATCCGGCCCGCTCGCCTCCTTGCTCGACCAGCCGAGCTGGATCAACACGCCGCCTCTTCGCGCCGAAGATCTTCGCGGCAAGGTCGTCGTCGTCAACTTCTGGACCTATTCCTGCATCAACTGCCTGCGCGCGCTGCCGCATGTGAAATCATGGGCGCAGACCTACAGGGATCAGGGTCTCGTCGTCATCGGCGTTCACGCTCCGGAATTCGCCTTCGAGAAGCATCCGGACAATGTTGCCCGCGCCAGCGCGGCGCTCGGCGTGGGCTACCCGGTGGTGCTCGACAACGATTTCCGGATCTGGCGAGCCTTCGGCAACGCCGGTTGGCCGGGCATCCACATCCTCGGCGCTGACGGCCGGGTTCGCCATCAGGCGACCGGCGAAGGCCGCTACGAGCAGTCGGAGCAGGTGATTCAGCAGTTGTTGACGGAAGCGAACGCCCGCGGTGTTGGCGAAGCCGTTCGCCCGGTCGATGGCCAGGGAACCCAGAAGGAAGCCGACTGGGGCAATCTGCGCTCGCCCGAAACCTATCTGGGCCATGACAAGGCCGAGCGCTTCGCCTCTCCCAGCGGCCTCACCAGGGACGCGCCGCGCGCGTACCGGCATCCCGCCGGGGTGCCGCTCAATTTCTGGAGCCTGTCCGGCAATTGGACCGTCGGCTCCGAATTCGCCACGGTGAATGAAGCTGGCGGCGGGCTACGCTACCGTGTCCAGGCCCGCGACCTGCACCTCGTACTGGTGCCTGGCGTCCCCGATCGGCCGGTCCGGTTTCGCGTCACGATCGACGGCGCCGCGCCAGGGGCCAGTCACGGCTCCGACATCGACGCGCAGGGTTTCGGCACCGTTCGCGACGGCAAGCTCTACCAACTCGTGCGCCAGGTCGGGCCCGTCGCAGCGCGGACCGTCGAAATCGAGTTCCTCGACCCGGGCGTGCGCGCCTACGCCTTCACCTTCGGTTGAAGCGGCCGATCCAGTGCGCCCCTTCAAGACAACCAGCAATCCTCGGAGAATGACCATGCAAGTTCCCCGCTCCCCCGCGCCCATCGACCGGAACCGCCGCCGCCTGCTGGCGACTGCGGCCGTCTTTCTCGCCGCCACAAAACTCGGCCCGATCAGCCCGGCCGCCGCCCAGCCAGCAGCTGCATCCGACTCCGGCAAGTTCCCCGCCCTGAAGCAGATCGACGCCGGGGTCCTCAATATCGGCTATGTCGATGCCGGCCCGGCCGATGGCCCAGTCGTCATCCTGCTGCATGGCTGGCCCTACGACATCCACAGCTATGTCGACGTCGTGCCATTGCTGACGGCCAGGGGCTACCGCGTGATCGTGCCGCATCTGCGCGGCTACGGAAGCACGCGGTTCCTGTCGGATGCGGCGCCACGCAATGGGCAGCAATCGGCGCTCGCGGTCGATGTGATCGCGCTCATGGATGCACTCAAAATCGAGAAGGCTGTGCTCGGCGGCTACGACTGGGGCGCGCGCACGGCCAACATCGTCGCGGCGATCTGGCCACAGCGCGTCAAGGCCATGGTCTCGGTCAGCGGTTATCTGATCGGCAGCCAGAGCCTGAACCGGATGCCGTTGCCGCCGAAGGCCGAGCAGGATTGGTGGTACCAATACTATTTCGCGACCGAGCGCGGCCGGACCGGCTACGAGCAGCACACGCACGCTTTCGCGCGGCTGATCTGGCAAACCGCATCGCCGCGCTGGGCGTTCGACGACGCCACCTTCGCGCGCAGCGCAGCCTCTCTCGACAATCCGGATCACGTCGCCATCACGATCCACAACTACCGCTGGCGGCTCGGTCTGGCCGAGGGCGAGGCACGCTATGACGAACTTGAGCGGCAGCTCGCCCAGGCGCCGTCGATCGCCGTGCCGACGATCACCATCGAGACTGACGCTAACGGCGCACCGCATCCTGATCCGGCCGCCTACGCCAATAGGTTCACGGGCTGGTATCAACACAGGACCCTGACCGGCGGCATCGGGCACAACCCGCCGCAGGAGGCGCCCGCCGCCTTCACCGATGCGATTGTCGCGGTCGATCGCGCTTGAACCCGGTCGGTGAATGACCGAATTTGAGCGCCTCGCGGGGGCAAAGGGCGTGCATGGATCGCATCGATGCGATGAGGGTGTTCATCGCCGCCCTCGATGAAGGCAGTCTCGCCGGTGCCGGCCGTCAACTCGGCCGCTCGCCGGCGGCGGTGAGCCGGGCGGTCGCCTTCCTCGAGCAACAGGTCGGCGCCACCCTGCTGCACCGGACCACCCGCGCGATCAGACTGAGCGAAATCGGTGAGCGCTATGCCGCCGCCTGCCGCCGGGTCCTCGCCGAGTTGCAGGAGGCCGAAGCCGTCGGCGCGGGCGAGCGCGTCGCGCCCCGCGGCATTCTGACCATCACCGCGCCACCGATCAGCGGCGAGGAGATCCTACGCCCGATCGTCGACTCCTATATCGAGGCCTTCCCTGCGGTTTCGGTCAACCTCGTCCTGCTCGTGCGCGGCGCCAACCTGATCGAGGAAGGGATCGACATCGCCCTGCGCATCCTCGACCTGCCGGATTCCTCGATGACGGCCATCCGTATCGGCGGCGACGTCAAGCCGGTGATCGTCGCCTCGCCGCGGTATCTGAGCCAGCATCCCCGCATCGACGAGCCGGCAGACCTGACGCGGCACAGCATCATCGCCTGTACCGATTTCGGACGTGACAGCTGGGTCTTTCCGCCTGCGAAAGGCGGTTCCATCCCGCGCTCCGTACCGATCAAGCCACGGCTGACGGTCAACAGCGTCAGGGCGGCGCTGGGTGCGGCCGTCGGCGGGCTCGGCGTCACGCGCCTGCTCACCTACCATGTTGCCGAGCGGGTGCAGGACGGCTCACTGCAGCTCCTGCTGCGCGATGCAGAACCGCCGGCCCGCCCGGTCAATCTGCTGCTGCCGCAAGGGCGTTCCTCGGCCCCCAAAGTCCGTGCATTCCTGGACTTCGCCGTCCCGCGCCTGCGCGCTGACTTTGCCCGGCTCTCGGCGGAGTCGATTGCGATGACCAACTGACAGGGCAGGCATTCTTCCACCTGAAGGAAGAATGCCTACCGAACAGCGGCAATTCATTCATATCGCGAGATGCCCCAAATGTTCCTCACCGGGCCGGACGGGCCCACCAGCGGCGATCCCGCTCGCTGGCGAGACAATGAGGACCATCATGAGCAACGAACGGAAGGTCGCCATCATCACCGGAGCCTCGCAGGGCATCGGCGCCAGCTTGGTCAAGGGATTCCGCGACCGCAACTATCGCGTCGTGGCGACGTCGCGCTCGATCAAGCAGGGCAGCGACGCGGACATTCTCGCCGTGCCCGGCGACATCGCCGATCCGGCGACAGCCGAAGCTGTCGTCCGCGAGGCGCTCGCCCGCTTCGGGCGGATCGACACGCTGGTCAACAATGCTGGCGTCTTCATCGCCAAGCCCTTCATCGACTACACGGCGCAGGATTTCGAGGGCAAGATCGCGACCAATCTCGCCGGCTTCTTCCACATCACGCAGCAGGCCGCGGGCGCGATGCTGAAGCAGGGCTCCGGCCATATCGTCAGCATCACGACGAGCCTGACCGACCATGCGATCAGCGGCGTCCCGTCCGCTCTCGCCAACCTCACAAAGGGCGGCATCAACTCAGCGACGAAGGCGCTCGCCATCGAATACGCCACGCAGGGCATACGCGTGAACGCCGTCTCGCCGGGGGTCATCAAGACCCCGATGCATGCGCCGCAGACACATGAGTTCCTGGCCAACCTTCATCCGGTCAAGCGCTTGGGCGAAATCCGGGACATCGTCGACGCCGTGCTGTTCCTGGAGTCGGCCGGCTTC
>DATDBB010000330.1:0-11775 GCA_036525085.1 Allobosea sp. | reverse complement strand
GAGGCCGGCGAGGCCCTCGTGCTCGCAGGCGCGTCCGGCGCCGGCAAGTCGAGCCTGCTGCGAATCCTTTACGGCAATTACCGGCCGACCTCTGGCACGATCCACATCACCCATGGCGGCAAGCCCGTCGACATCGTCGCGGCCGTGCCGCGCACCGTGCTCGACATCCGCCGCCGCACGCTCGGCTTCGTCTCGCAGTTCCTGCGCGTGATCCCCCGCGTCTCTGCGCTCGACATCGTCCGAGACCCGCTTCTGGCCCGAGGCGTTTCGCCCGACGAGGCCAGCGAGCGGGCCAAGGCGATGCTGGCGCGCCTCAACCTGCCCGAGCGGCTCTGGAACCTCGCTCCGGCGACCTTCTCCGGCGGCGAGCAGCAGCGCGTCAACATCGCCCGCTCCTTCGTCGACCCCTCAGCCGTCATGCTGATCGACGAGCCGACCGCCTCGCTCGACGCCGCCAACCGCGACGTCGTCGTCGAGCTGATCGCCGAAGCCCGTGCTAAGGGCTCGGCTATCGTCGGGATATTCCACGACGAGGCCGTGCGCGAGAAGGTCGCGACGCGCTATCTCGACATCACCGCTTTCCGGAAGGCCTGAAGATGCAGACCGTTCTGACCAATGCCCGCCTGATCCTCGAAGATGAGATCGTCACCGGGACGATCGCCTTCGACAAGACCGGCATCACCGCCGTCGACCAGGGCCTGTCCTCGCTGCCATCGGCGATCGATATCGGCGGCGACTATGTCGCGCCGGGCCTCGTCGAGATGCACACCGACAACATGGAAAAGCACTTCATGCCCCGCCCGAAGGTCTTCTGGCCGAACGGGCTCGCAGCCGCACTGGTCCATGACGCGCAGATGGCCGCCGCCGGCGTCACCACGGTCTATGACGCGATCTGCGCCGGCACGCCCTTCTCGGCCAAGGACTACCGCAAGGACATCTTCGCCGACGTCATGCTGGCGCTTGCCGAGGGCCGGCGCGAAGGCGTCTTCCGCATCGACCACCGCATCCATATGCGCTGCGAACTGACCAGCCCCGATTTGCTCAAGGACATCGAGCCTTATCAGGACGACGACCTCGTCCAGCTCGTCTCGCTGATGGACCACACGCCCGGCCAGCGCCAGTGGCGCAATCTCGAGCATCTCAAGACCTATGCCGTCGGCAACGGCAAGACTGTGGCCGAGTTCGAGGAGGACGTCGTCGTCCGCCAGCAGGAGGGCGCCGCCAATGTCTCCAGCAACTGGAGTGCCGTCGTCGAGATCTTCCGCTCGCGCGGCATCCCGATCGCGACCCATGACGACACCACGGTCGAGCATGTCGAGGAGGGCCTCGCCTCGGGCGCCGTGATCTCGGAATTCCCGACCACGGTCGAGGCCGCCGCCGCCGCCAAGCAACGCGGCCTCGCCACCATTGCGGGTGCCCCCAATGTCGTGCGCGGCGGCTCGCATTCCGGCGGCGTCTCGGTCGCGGAGCTCGCCGAGAAGGACCTGCTCGACGGGCTCTCCTCCGACTATGTCCCGGCGAGCCTGCTCCAGGCCGTGCTGAAGCTGCATGCCGGCCACGGCATCACCCTGCCGCAGGCCATGGGCATGGTGACCTGGAAGGTCGCCGATATTCTCGGCCTGAAGGATCGCGGCCATCTCCGCACCGGGCTGCGCGCCGACCTCCTGCGCTTCAAGACGCTCGGCCCGACCCCGGTCATCGCCGCCGTCTGGTCGCAAGGCGAGCGCGCCTTTTGAGCACGCCGCGCTACGCCCTCTACTACGCCCCCGCTGCCGACAGCCCGCTCTGGCGCTTCGGCTGCGCGACGCTGGGCTATGATGCGTTCACGGCTGAGGATGTCGCCTTCGCCGTCCCGCCCGGCCGCGATCCGGCCGCCTGGGCGCAACTGACCGCAGAGCCGCGCCGCTACGGCTTCCACGCCACGCTGAAGGCTCCCTTCGAACTGGCCAATGGCCGTAGCGAGGGGCAATTGCGCGCCTTCACCCATCAGATCGCGGCAGGACTCTCGGCCGTGCCTCTGGCCGGTCTCACCGTCGCCGCGCTTGGCCGCTTCGTCGCCCTGACACCGGCAGAGCCGAGCCCGGCCCTGCAGAAATTCGCCTTCGACATCGTCCAGGCCTTCGAGCCCTTCCGGGCCGCGTTGAGCGCTGCCGACCTGGAGCGCCGGCTCGCCAGCCCGCTGACGCCGGCCCATCGCGCCTATCTCGAAGCCTATGGCTACCCCTATGTCGGCGACGCCTTCCGCTTCCACATGACGCTGACCGGCCCGCTGCCGCAGGACGATGTCGCCGGCACCACCTCGGCACTGTCGCAGGCCCATGCCGCAGCCGTCCCGGCGGCGCCGGTCGCGATCGACCGGCTGGCCCTGTTCAGGCAGGACGACCGTGACGGCCGCTTCCGCCTGCTCGACAGCTTTGCGCTCGGTCAGTGAGCCGAATAGACGCCTCTCTGAGGACACCACGTGGCAACCAAGAAACTCGGGCTCGAACCCGTGATCGACCCCACTGCCAGCGTGCGGCAGGCAACGCTGGGGCGCTATACCGAGATCGGCGCCCGGACCAGCTTCATCGAGTCGACGATGGGCGACTACTCCTATGTCGTGAATGATTCCAACATCATCTACACGACCATCGGCAAGTTCTGCTCGATCGCGGCGATGACCCGGATCAACCCCGGCAACCACCCGATGCAACGCGCCAGCCAGTCGCACTTCACCTATCGCGCCAGCGCCTATTTCGACGATGCGCAGGACGACGCGGCCTTCTTCGACTGGCGGCGCTCGACCCCGGTGACCATCGGCCACGACGTCTGGATCGGCCACGGCGCCATCATCCTGCCCGGCCGCAATATCGGCATCGGCGCGGTCGTGGCGGGCGGCGCCGTCGTCACGAAAGACGTCCCTCCGTATACGATCGTGGCGGGCAACCCGGCCCGCCCGATCCGGCCGCGCTTCCCCGCCGCGATCGCCGACAGGCTCATGGCGCTCGGCTGGTGGGACTGGGATCATTCCCACTTGCGCGACGCGCTCGACGATTTTCGCAGCCTCTCCGTCGAGGAGTTCCTCGACCGATATGAAGGTGGCGCGCTCGCCACCGGCACCTGAGCATCGATCAGCGGGGCAGCCCATCCGCATGTGTCGAATTGATCCGGATCAAGCGCCGCAGTGATTAGAAATTAACCAAACTGGCTTCCTATCGAGTCGGGCACCGGCAGTCGGTGCTGCAGACCTCAGGAACGTCTTATGTCGTCGTCGGATCACCTCAACAGCCGCCTTTCCTTCATGCGGCTCGATGCGCGTACGCGCGAGCGGATCAGCGGCATGCACGACCTGATCGCGGCGGCCCTGCCCGACGCCCTGGACTCCTTCTACGCCCAGATCCGCAAATCTCCCGAGACCAGTCGCTTCTTCCGCGACGACAAGCACATCGATGCCGCCAAGCGGCGCCAGTCTTCGCATTGGGACCGCATCGCCCGGGCCCAATTCGACGAGAGCTACGTCTCCGCCGTCACCATGGTCGGCGAGACCCACGCCCGCATCGGGCTGGAGCCGCGCTGGTATATCGGCGGCTACGCCCTGATTCTGGAGAAGCTAATCACGGAGATCATCGCCGCGCGCTGGCCGAAGAGCCGGTTCGGCGGCAAGAGCGAAGGCGCGGCAGAACGCGGCGCCGAGATCAGCGCGATCGTCAAGGCGGCGCTGCTCGACATGGACTATGCGATCTCGGTCTATCTCCAGGCCTCGGAGACCGCCCGCACCAAGGCCGAAGAGCAGGCCCGCGCGGTCGAAGCCGCCAAATCAGCCGAGCGCGAGAAGGCCGTCGGCTATGTCAGCGAGGGGATGGCGGCACTCGCCAAGGGCGACCTGACCTTCCGCATCGGCCATGACATTCCCGCGGAATATGCGCTGATCCGCGACAATTTCAACGAAGCCATGTCGCGGCTCGAGCAGATGATCTCGACGATCAAGACGAGTTCGGCCGCTATCGCCGCCTCCTCGCAGGAGATCAACTCCGGCGCTGAGGATCTCTCCTCGCGCACCGAGCAGCAGGCTTCGGCGCTTGAGGAAAGCGCGGCGACGACCGAACAACTCGCCGCCTCCGTCAAGACCTCGGCCCAGGCCTCGCGCCGTTCGGTGGCGCTGGCCGATGACGCGACCAGAATCGCCCGCACCGGCGGCACCATCGTCAAGGACGCGACCGACGCCATGACGCGCATCGAGGCGGCCTCCCGGAAGATCTCCGAGATTACAGACGTCATCGACGGCATCGCCTTTCAGACCAACCTCCTGGCGCTGAACGCCGCCGTCGAGGCCGCCCGCGCCGGCGATGCCGGCCGCGGCTTCGCGGTGGTCGCCGCAGAGGTCCGTGCGCTCGCGCAGCGCTCCTCCGACGCCGCCAAGGACATCACCGGGCTGATCGCCTCCTCCGATGCCGAGGTCACGGAGGGCGTGAAGCTCGTCCGGCTGGCCGGCGAGACGCTCGAACAGATCGTCGACGCCTCGGCTCGCGTCTCCACCACCGTCGAGGAGATCGCCAGCGCTTCCGGCGAGCAGGCCAACGGCATCGACGAAATGAGCCAGACCGTCGCGCATATGGACGACATCACCCAGCAGAACGCGGCGCTCGCCGAGCAGAGCGCGGCCTCCGCCCGCACGCTGCTCGACCAGATCGAACAGCTCAACCGGCTGATCTCGAGCTTCCGCACGCAGGACAGCCGCGTCGTCGCCATTCCCTCCCCGGCCCGCCGGGCGGCGTGAGGGGCTGAGGTGCGGCGACGGCCTTACGCCTTCAGCCGCCAGACCGTGCTGTGCTTGATCTCGGCATCCTCCAGCGAGCGCGTCACCGGCACGGCGTAGCTCGCCAGCGGCTCCAGCCGGTCCTTCGGCAGGTAGCTGCGGCCGGGATCGCCGATCAGCACCCGCGTCCCCCGCGACGAAAGCTCGCTCAGCCAGGCGATCACGCTTTCGGCCATCGTGCGCTCGTAGCAGACGTCGCCAGCGCAGACGACGTCCCAGCCTTCGTCCCGGCCGACGAGATCGTCGAGCCTGGCGGTGATCGCGACATCGTTCGCAGTGGCGTTGAGGGCGATCGCCTCGGCGGCGAAGGCGTCGATGTCGCAGGCCTCGACACCCGCCGCTCCGCCCTTCGCCGCGGCAATGGCGACCAGCCCGGAACCGCTGGCGAAGTCGAGCACGCGCCGGCCGCTTACGATTGCGGGATCGTCGAGCAGATAGCGCGCCAGCGCCTGTCCGCCGGCCCAGGCGAAAGCCCAGAAGGGCGGCGGCAGGCCGATCGTCGCAAGCTCGTCCTCGGTCTTCTGCCAAAGTTCCGTCGCCTCCTGCGCGACATGCAGGCTGATCTCCGGCGCATGCGGAACCGGCAGGAGACGTGTGTGCGCGAGGATGAAGCCGCGCCTGTCGAGCAAGGCGGCGGGCGCGCTCATGCCGCGACATCCGTGGTCGGACGGCTGAGCAGGCCGCGATAGAGTGCCTTGACCGCATTCATGACGTCGCGCTCGGTATGCCCGTCGATCAGCCGGGCCCGCGCGCTCGCGCCCATGCGTTCGGCGAGCGCCGGCGAGCGGGCGAGCACGATCAGGGCTCGCGCCAGCGCCGCCGCATCATCCACCGGCACCACCATGCCGTCCTGCCCGTCACGCACGAAGCTGCGGCAGCCGGGCACGTCGGTCGTCAGGATCGGCCGGCCGCAGGCGGCCGCCTCCAGGATGGTACGCGGCAGGCCTTCGCCCCCCCGCGACGGCAGGATGCAGAGATGGTGCTGGCGCCAGACGCCCTCGATGTCCCGCGTCGGACCGGCCCAGTTGATGCCTGGCCGCGACGCCCATTGCTTCAGCGTATCCTCGGGGATCGCCTTGGGGTTGGACGGATCCGGCGCGCCGTGAATGGTGAGTTCGACCCGCGCCCCTTCGGCCCGTGCGAGCCTGACCGCCTCGACCGCAAGATCGATGCCCTTCGACCACAGCATGCGCGCGACCAGCGCCACCTTGAACGGCGGCGCAGCCGGCATCGGCTCGGGCATCAGGATCAGCGGATCGACGCCGGCGCCGCCGACGATCGCGACCTTGCTCGCATCCTGCGGATCCAGGCCCAGCGTGACCGGATCATCCGGATTCTCGAACAGGAAGCGGACCTGAGGCCCGTCGATCGCTCCCCGCAGCCACGCCGTCGCGGCCATCCTCGCCGCGGCGGCGAGCGCATCCTGCCTCGCCCCGAGAAAGCCGAGGCCGGTCAGGGCGTAGACCCGCCGGTCCACGCCAGCGAGCTTGCCCGCCAGTCCAGCGAGCGCGATCGGCTTCAGCGCGATGCAGTGCAGGATATGCGGCCGCTCGGCCTCGATCAGCCGTTTGAGTGCGACGACCTGGCGAAACAGCGCCCGCGGATCGAGGCTGCGGCGCTCCGCCTCGAGCGCGATCAGCCGCGCGCCCGTCCCTTCGATGACGCGGCGATGATGCCGTTCGCGCGCGATCACCGCGACATCGAAGTCCAGTTCGCGCGCGGCCCGCGCCATCGGCAGGAAATGCGACGCGAAGAACCAGTCCTCGGTCGCGACGAAGAGAAGCTTGGGGCGGGCCATGGCGCGACATCAGTCCGATGCGGCGCCGAAGGTCAAGCCGCCATTGCATGGAAAGCCCGCGCTTGCAGGCGTTGTTGGATCAGCCTCCCGGCGTGCTAGGCTCCGGGCCCGATGGAGGCAGGTATGAGTGGATCATCGAACACGTCGGCAGCGGAGGCTTTCCCCTCGGCCCTGGCCAAGCTGCGCGAGGCGCTGGCCCATGTCGCGAATGGCGATGTCGGGCCGATCAAGGCCATCTATTCCCACACGGACGATGCGACGAGCATGTATGGCTGGGGCGGCTATGAGAAGGGCTGGGGCGACATCTCCCAGCGCTGGGACTGGGCCGGGCAACAGTTCAAGGGCGGCACCGTCAGCCACAGCAACGTCACGACCATCGTCGGGACCGAGCTCGCCTATACGACCGATATCGAGACCTTCAACGTGACCCTGCCCGGCATGGACAAGCCGACGCAGTGGACGAACCGGGTCACCCATGTCTTCCGCTTCGAGGAAGGCGGCTGGCGGCTGCTGCACCGCCATGCCAACCGGCTTGAAGGGCAATACGAGCCGGCCAAGCGCCTGGGCGGCAACGCCAAGGCGACCGCGTAGGTCTAAGGCCGCGAGGCGGTGACCGGCAGGGCCCGCGCCAGCGCCGCGGCCGCATCGATCCGGCCGGCGCCGTAGACCGGGTCGCGTCCCCTCGAGCCCAGGTCGATCGCGCTTTCGGTCAAGAGCCGTCGCGCGCCGAGGAGATCGAGATCCGGCCGCTTCTCCAGCACCAGCGCGACCAAGCCCGAGACATGGGCGGCAGCGATCGAGGTGCCCGAGGAGAAGGCGTAGCGCCCCTGCGGCTCGGCTGCGAGCACGTCGACGCCCGGCGCCGCGACCGCGACATAGGCCCCGCGATTGGCCCGGGCGAAGATCTTGTCGTCGGCGTCGGTCGCCGTGACGGCGATCACATTCGGGTCCGCGCCCGGAAAGAGCGGCGCCGCATTGGGGCCGCCATTGCCGGCGGCGGCGACGGCGATCACGCCCTTGGCCGCGACCCCGGCGAGGCCGCGCGAGAGCAGGCGATCTTCCGGACCGGCGAAGCTGAGATTGATCACGCGGGCGCCCTGGTTCACCGCCCATTCGATCGCAGCCATGATGTGCAGGCTCGTGCCGCTGGCCGAGGCCGAGCTGGCGCGGCCGGAGAAGGCCCGCGCCACCAGCAGCCGCGACGCCGGTGCGACGCCTTGCAACTGCCCCTGCGCCACGATCGCCGCCGCCATGGCGGTGCCATGGGCATGAGGGATGAACTCCTCGCCGAGCGCGTCGTAGAGACCGGCAACCGCTCCGCGCAGCTCGGGATGGCCGACATCCACGCCGGAATCGATCACGGCGACGCGGACGGCATTCCCGCGCGCGAGCTTGTGGACGTCGCCCAGCCTCAGCTTGTCGACGACATATTGAGGCGGCAGCTCGCGGCGCGGCGCGGGCGTCGCCCGAACGGCGGCCGGATCGGACAGGCGCAGGGTCGGCACGTCCGAGCGTGCCCCACCGGAAGCCGTCGTGCTGACCTGCTGTGCCATCTCCTGCTGCAGTTCGTAGGTGAAGTTCGGCTGCGCACCGGCGATCGCGTTGTCGTCCGCCATCTGCGTCAGCACCGCCCGCAGGTCGCGCCCTGCTTCCAGCCGCGCCCGGATGATCGTCGTACCCGCGAGTTCGACCCGGCGGCTGGTGATCAGGGTCGCGCCATAGCGCCGCAGCACGGTCTCCGCCTGGGCGTCGGGAGCAAGTTCGAACAGGATTTCGCCCGGAACGAAGCGGTTCTCGTCCGCAGCCGGCACGACAGTGCGGGGACGCGCAGCGCCGAACGGAAACTGCCATGCCGGCGGCGGCACGGTCACCGCCCTGGTCTGCCCGGACGACCCGGCGGCCGGCGTATTGCCGCCTCCGGGGCCAGGCTGCTGGGCCAGAGCCGGGGCGGCAGCCAGAGCGAGCATGAGAGCAAGGCAGCCGCCGCAGGCCCGTTGCAGGACCGGGGCGGCGCGATGATGGGCCAGGGGGCGGGGCAACGGCATGATGCGCTCTCCCGATACGCTCGGATGCAGCGACGGCTTAGCAGAATGATGACGATCCGTCACCGGCCACGCGCTGTCAGGGAGCCGGCGCGACGAAACGGACGATCGCAGCCTCCGATTTCATCCGCGCCGCGATCGCATCGACCTGCGCCTGGGTCAGCGAGGCATCGCCGACGCGAACCTTGAAATAGCCGTTGGCGCGGGGGCCATCGACGACCGAGGCGTCGAAGCGCTTGAAGAAAGAGGCGATGTCGCCGGCCCGCGCATCCGAGGCGAAGCTCAGCAGCACATAGCGCTCGGAGGACTGCGACGGCGCCGAGGCCGTCTCGAAGCCGGTCCTTTCGCGCAGGATGACGCCGGTCAGCGCCACGCCCTGGATCGCGATCAGCGCGCAGGCCGCAGCCCCCGCCCAGGCCAGACGGCGCGGCGGCTGCGCTGCGAGCAGCTGGCCCAACCGGCTCATGAAACCGCCCTTGGCGGCCGCGAGCAGGCCGAGCTTGCGCGGCTCGGCGTCCATACCGGCCATCAGTCGGTCGAGCGCACGCGGCGACGGCGCACCGAGGCTCTCGTTGAGCAGCACCGTCTCGGCCATGTCGTCGCGGATGATGTCGAGCCGCCGGGCGAGTTCGGCATCGCTGGCCAGGGCCGCCTCGACGCGCGCCTTGTCGGCGGCCGAGATGCGGCCATTGGCATAGAACGGCAGAAGCAGCTCGAGTTCCGCACGCTTCGGATCGGTCGCGATGATGTCGGTCATGACTGAACTCCGGAACGGCCCGATTGATGGTGGCAAGGCGGACGGCGGCAAGGCATCGGCAGATCATCGCGAATCCGCTTCGGGCGAGGTCCCGGCTCAAGGCCAGCCGCGGTCGATTCCCGCAGCCTTGAGCAGTTCGCCCAGCTTCTTGCGGGCATGGAAGAGCCGCGTCTTGACCGTATTTTCAGGAATGCCGACGATTCTGGCGACCTCCTCGACGGAACTCTCGTGATAATAGACGAGATCGATGACCTCGGCATGATCGCGGGAGAGCTTGCCGAGGCAGGCCCGGATCGCGAGACCCTTGTCCTGCTTCTGCAGCACGACCTCCGGGTCGTCGGCCTCATCCTCGATGCTTTCGGCGAATTCGTCGTCGAGACCGGCGTCACGGCGCTTGCGCAAGGCCGAATAGGACTTGTTGCGCGCGATGGTGAGCAGCCAGGTCGTGACCGAGGAACGGCCCTCGAAGCGGTCCGCCTGACGCCAGAGATCCATGAAGACGTCACCGGTCACATCCTCCGCCATCGTCTCGTCGCGCAGCAGGCGCAGCGAGAAACGATAAACCCGCGTCTGGTGCCGCGAGAACAGCACCTTCATTGCGAGCCGTTCGCCACTGGCGATCCGCTTGACGAGTTCTTCGTCCGATTCCGTATGCATTGCCCTCGAGGCCTGACATCCGGCTCGCAAGGGATGGTCGCGGCGAGCGTGGAAAAGGTTCAACCGGCAGCGAGATTAATTTGGCTGCGGCGACTTTCCATACGTCATCGCCAGCGATGGTCAACCGGAAGTGACGCCGTGGCCATCGGAATATGCGATCTCGCGCGGACAGAGAGCACCGCCGCGCCGAAATCGGACTGTTTATGAAGGGTTTTCGCAGACCTCGAACGACGCGCGAGTCGCGGCTACACCGTCCGCCTTGGCGGCCCGGCTTTCGCAGGCCTTGTGACAGTCGTCAGGCGGTCGGCTTCGCCTTCGCCTTCGCGACGCGCTTGATCGCCGTGGCAGCCTTCGCCACCTTGGCGGCGGCCTTGGCTTCGGCGATCTCGGCCTTGGCCCGTGCCTGCTCGGCCGCGACGATGGCCGCGGTCTCGGCGTCGGCCGCTTCCTTGGCGAGGCGCAGCGCCTTCAGCCGCGCGGTCTTCTGCTGAACCGCGTCACGCTCGAGCTGCTCGGCCTCCATCGCGCGGGAGGCTTCCTGCTTGCGCGCATCGGCCTTATCGAAAGCGAGCTGGGCGCGACGCTTGATCTCGTCGGGGGAGAGGCCTCGCGTCGCCATGTCGGCTCGCTCCAATGATGCGGCAGGGGGCGGATTCACGGTCCAGGCCGAACGGCCCGAAGCGACCCGGCCCCGGTTAAGGAAGGCGTGTCACGCTGGTCCAGGCACGGCCCTTGGAGGCATCCGCCTTGACCGGAATCGTCGACTGCCGAGCCTCCTGCCGCCAGCGGCGTGCACGCGAAACCCCGTCAGCATGGCGCCGGGAACGATGGAACGTGCCCGGCGTCGATATCGCTTAGCGACGTCCGCCTTTGCCGGCCGAACGCATCTGCATGTACTGGACGGCTTCGAGCAGCACCTTGCGCGGACGCTCGGCATCGCGCTTGGCCTGTTCGGCCTTGCGGGCAGCCTCGCGCGCCAGTTCCGCGATGCGCTCTTCCTCTTCGAGACGGAGGCGCTCGATCTCGGCGAGACGCTCGGCTTCGACGCGGGCGGCGGCCTTCTCGGCCTCGCGCTCGGCGCGGGCGGCGGCGACGGCTTCGCGTTCCGCGCGTCGCTGCTGCATGATCGGGTCATCCGGACCCGGCCTTGCCTTGAAGCGCTCGAGAAGCGCCTTCTTGGCGGCCGCGGAATTGGCCTGACGATCAGTGAAGCTGCGGTCGTTCGGGTTCTTCAAGGGTTGCCTTCTCTCGGGTTGTCACGGGCGCAATGTCGGCCCGCGAGGGCGCAATAATCCAAAATGCGCCCGATTGGTATCGAATTCAGCGCGGCGCGGGTGCGCTTCCAGCGCGCACCGGGCGCGGCTTCGGCTTCGGTGCGGCGATCAGGCCTTCGCGCTGCATCTGCTTGCGGGCGACCTTGCGGGCGCGGCGGATGGCATCGGCCTTCTCACGGACGCGCTTCTCGGACGGCTTCTCGTAAGCCGAGCGTCGCTTCATCTCGCGGAAGACACCTTCACGCTGCATCTTCTTCTTCAGGACGCGGAGGGCCTGGTCGACATTGTTGTCGCGAACGAGAACCTGCATCTGTCTCTCCTGCGGTTGGAGGATGGAAAAAGGGCCGGGCATAGTCCCCGACCCTTCGTCATGCCGCATCTCCGGGGCTGGAAATGGTGGGCGCCGGTACATCCGCGGTCGCCCTGCCCGATCTCACTGCCCGCCGACGCGG
>DATDBB010000329.1:0-58300 GCA_036525085.1 Allobosea sp. | reverse complement strand
ACGGTCGAGCACCAGCGTCAGCACCGGCTGCTGCTGCCGGTAGCTGAAGCCGAGATCGAAGGTCATGTAGCCCTTGATGTAGATCCAGAGCTGGGTGGTGATCGGCTCGTTCAGCCCGAAGCGCTCGCGCAACTGCTCCAGCAATTGCGCGTCGGCCGCCCCGGCTTCGCCGGCCAGCACCTGCGCCGGGTCGCCCGGCGCCGCCCGGATCAGGAAGAAGTTCAGCACGGCGATGGCGAAGAGCACGAGGATGCCCTTCACCAGCCGGCCGGAGAGGAATTGCAGGAGATTCATTCAGTCAAGCCTCAGGCATCGATCAAAACCGCGCCGTCATCCCGGACGCAGCGAAGCGGAGATCCGGGATCCATCGTAGAGCGCAGTTCCCTATGATGGATCCCGGATCGGCGCGGCTGCGCCGCTTGTCCGGGATGACGGGGAGGGTGATCAGACCCCTCAGATCAATCGTCGACGGGGCGCGTCCCGATGGTAACCGTCAATCCTTCCACGCATCCTTGAACCCGTCATTCACGCCGATGGCGGTCGAGACGAGGTTCTTGACGTTGCAGCGATAGATCGTCGGGAAGTCCATCTCGAGCTGCCACAGCACTGGCACCTCGTCGGCGAGGATCTTCTGGACCTTTGTGTACAGTTCCTGCCGGGCGGCGTCGGTCGGCGCGATCGCGGCGTCGGCGAAGAGCTTGTCGACCTCGGGGTTCCGGTAGGCGCCCTGATTGGCGAAGGGGTTGCCCTTGACGATATTGGTCGAGATGTAGTTGCGCGCCACGCCGGTGGCGGGGTCGCCGAGCTGGTAGAGATAGTTGAAGGTCATGTCGAAATCGCCGTTGCTGGCCTTCTGCGTCCAGCCCGGAACGTCGGTGGTCTCGATCGAGACGTTGACGCCGGCATCGGTGAGGTTCTGCTTCACGGCTTCAGCCCAGCGGCTCCAGACCTCGCCATAGGGCAGCGCCAGGATCTTGAGCGGCTCGCCCTTGTAGCCGGAAGCCTTGATCAGCTCCTTCGCCTTGGCGACGTCATAGCTGTATTTGGGCACGTCGGCCGAATAGAACTTGGTCTTGGAGGAGATCGGCCCGGTCGGCAGCTTGCCGAGGCCGCCCCAGACCACGTCCTTGCCGAATTCGCGGTCGATCGCGAAAATCATGCCCTGGCGGAACTGCTTGTTGGCGAGCGGGCCGCCCTTGGCGATGTTCGGGGTGATCCAGGCATGGGGGGCGAACATCTCCCAGCCCTTGGTGGTGACGCAGGTATTGGGCAGCTTGGAGAGGCGGGCGACGTCGTAGACGTCGACCGAGCCGCCGGTCAGCACGTCGACCTTGCCGGTCTCGTAGGCGACGGCGCGGGCGGCGGCATCGGGGATGATCTGCCAGTAGATCTCGTTGAGGTTGGGCTTGCCCTTCTGCCAGTAGTCCTCGTTCTTCACGAGGTGGATGTAGGAGCCCTTCTTCCACTCCTTGAGCTTGAACGGGCCGGTGCCGATCGGCGTGTTGTTGGCCGGGTTGGCGCGATAGTCGGTGCCGTCATAGATGTGCTTGGGGATCATCGGCGCGCCGGCGACCTCCTGTGACAGGATCAGCGGGCCGAAGGGCTGCTTGAGCGTGATCTTGACGGTGAGGTCGTCGATCTTCTCGATCTTCTCGACCTGTCCGTTGGCGATCGGGCGCCAGCGCGGATGGACCTCGCGCAGGAACTTGTCGAGCGAGAAGACGACGTCGTCGGCGCTGAAGGGCTTGCCGTCATGCCACTTCACGCCTTCCTGGAGCTTGAAGGTGTAGACCTTCGCGTCCGCCGAGATCTCCCAGCTCTTGGCGAGCGAGGGAACCGGGGTCAGCTTCTCGTCATAGCGCAGCAGCGACTCGTAGATGTTGCCGGCGACCATGTTGGTCGGGCCGTTCTGGTTGAGGCCCTGCATCAGCATCGGCGGCTCGGGCTGGACGACGACATGCACCGTGCCGCCCGCCTTGGGCGTCTGCGCGAGGGCGGCCAGCGGTGCCAGGCTGAGCGCGGCAACGGCCGTCGTCAGGGCCAGGGCTGCCTTGACGGCACGCTGTCGGCGGATCGCTGAAGTCATCGTCGTTCTCCCGTTAACCTGGAACAGTCGCATGCTCGGCGGCGCCCCCTCAGGCGCCGTTCGAACCGAATAGATCACAGCCCGGCGCCGTCGCACAGGCTGTTGCCGGTGTCGGGCGGTCGGCGTCGTCTCCGGCAAATTTCGGGCCATTGCGCCGCTCGTTGTCTCGCGCCCCGGATGGAGCGCGAGAGTCATGCCGTGACCGAACGATAGGAAGGAAGCGGGCGCACCGTCCAATAGGCTATGCCTATGCCAGGGATAGGCTGCACCGGAGGCGTGCGACAGGTGGCGCGCTGTCTCGGCTGCGCCGGTCAGAGCTTCTTGCCGTCCTTGTCATACTGCTTGAGGAAGGCGGTCAGATCCTGGATTTCCTTGTCGTTCTTGATGCCGGCGAAGATCATCTTGGTGCCGGGGATCTTGGCCTTCGGATCCTTGATGTAGTCGGCGAACACGGCCTCGTCCCAGGTCAGGCCCGAATTCTTGTTGGCGGCCGAGTAGCTGTAGCCCTCGACCGAGCCGGAATGGCGGCCGAACAGCCCGTTCATCTGCGGTCCGACGAGATTCTTGGCGCCTTCGCCGATCTGGTGGCAGGCGCGGCACTTGTTCCAGGAGCGCTCGCCGGCGGCGACGTCCTGGGCGGCGGCGGGCAGAGGAGCGATCACAGGAAGGCTGAGGACCGACAGGAGCGCGAGGCGGGCAATGGCGTGCATGGGAAATCCTTGCTGCGGCGAGAGCCCGTCGCCGTGGCGTCGAGCCCTCGAACTGGAATAATGCAACATCGCGCTCTGCCCATGAGCCAATTCGACGCGGGAGCCGCCGTTTCGTTCACAATCAGTCGAGCCGGCCGATCCAGTCCGCGACCGTGGAGGTGAAGGCGTCCGGCCGCGACACCGGAAAGAGGTGGCCGCCCGTGTCGAGCATGGTCTTGCTGCAGCCGGGTAGGGCTGCGGCGAGTTCCTCCTGCAGGAAGGCCGGCACCACCATGTCGTCGCGCGCGCCCAGCACCAGGATCGGCATGCCGAGTCTGCTCGCCTGCGCCGCGCCGTCGAAGGCGAGCAGCGCGTCGATGCGCTCGCGCATGACGGCCTGCGCCTGCTCCGTGGCCGGCGCTGCGGCCAGCGCCCCTTCGAAGACGTGCCAGTTCGCTTCGATCCAGGCCGGCGGATAGGCGCAGAGCACCGAGCTCGCGGCAAAGGCCTGCGGATCCTTGTCGAGGATGTCGCGGCGGGCGCCGAAATATCCGGCCATGTAGCGGCTCGGCTTGAGCCAGCTGCCGCTCAGGATCAGCCCCTCGATGCGCTCTGGCGCCTGTCGCGCAAGCGATTGCGCGATGCAGCCGCCGGTCGAATGGCCGAGCACCACGGCGCTGTCGACGCCGGCCGCGTCGAGGACGCCGAGGCAGTCCCGCGCCAGTTCGTCGATGGTGCAGGCTGCGCTGCCGCGCGTGCTGGCCTCGACGCCGCGCTGGTCGAAGCGGATCACGCGGAAGGAGCGCGCCAGCGTCGCGGCGATGCTCGTCCAGAATCCGGCGGTGCCGCCGAGCCCGCTGACCAGCAGCAGCGTCCGTCCCCGCCCTTCCACGAAGGCCTGCAGGGTCGCGCCGTCGGCAGTGGAGATCTCAAGCGGGGTGGGACCTGGGAGGTCGCTCTGGTTTTCGTTCATGGATGCCCCTCCCGTTGCAACGCAGGCGGCGCACTTGGCCGGCCATGGCCGGAGGATGGCGCAGGCTGCGTGCGCCCGCCATGGCTGCGATGATGGGGGCGAGACGCAGTCGGTGCAGGGCGGTCAGGCCGGTGCCGAAGCGTCACGAGGCTGCCGGCTTCGGCGGTTGCCTGTGTGTTTCCTGTGTTACAGATCGCATGGCGCCATCATGCCAGCGTGCCTTGACCTTGCGGTATCGATCATGGGGATGATGCGCGCCGAAGCGGACGGCGAAAGGCGGAGGCCTCGATGAGTTGCGATGATGGCTGGACGATCGACCGGCGTCGCCTGCTGGGGGCTGCGTCGCTGTTCGGCGTGGCGGGGCTGCCTGCCGCTGGCCAAGCGCAGGCGCCGGCCGTCGGGCCCGCGCCTGCAGGACTGGTGACGGATCTGCGGGGCGATGCGATAGCCGAACTCAGGGATGCCCGGCGCAGGCTCCAGGCCGACGGCCCCGTCTTTGTCGGAGACCGCGTCGAGACCGGCGATGGCGCTCGGGCCGGTTTCCGGCTGGGCCGCGCGACCGAGCTTCGTCTCGGAGAGAAGGCCCGCATCACCATCGATCGCTTCATCGTCGATGCCGGCGGCACCATCACGCTCGGCGCGGGCGCGCTGCTGGTCGACAAGGCGCCCGGAAGCGAGGCGGGTCGCATCCGCGTCCGCTCGTCCTATGGGCTGATCGCGGTGCGGGGCACGCGCTTCTTTGCCGGGCCGAGCAATGGTGTTTTCAGTGTCTTCGTTATCCGCGGGCAGGTGGCCGTTCGGGCTTCCGGGCGCGAGGTGGTTCTGGCCGCGGGCGAGGGCACAGACATTGCCCGTCGCGGTGCCGGGCCGACATCGGCCCGTATCTGGGGCGAGGCCCGTATCCGCGCCGCATTGGCGCAGGTCGAGTGAAAGGATGGACCAGGCTGCCGTCGCAACGATGCTGGGCGAAGCGCCGTTGTTCGCCCGGCTCCCGCCCGAAGCCCTGCTGACCTGCGCCGGAGAGTTCCGCGAACAGCGCTTCGAGCAGGGCCAGATGCTGTTCTCGCGTGGGGACAGCGGCGATCAGCTCATCCTCGTCGGCGAGGGGCGTATCCGGCTGGCGGTCACAACGGAGGACGGGCGCGAACTGAGCGTGCGCCATGCCGTACGCGGCGATCTCCTCGGCGAGATCGCCGTGCTCGACGGTGGCGAGCGCAGCGCCGATGCGGTGGCGATCACGCCCGTGGTTGCCTTTGGCCTGCGGCGGACCTCGTTCGAGCAGCTTATCGCCCGCTTTCCAGAATTGTCCGCCGGCATCATCGCTTTTCTGTGCCGGCGCCTGCGCCAGACCACCGACCAGCTCGAGGGTATCGCGCTCTATTCGATCGAGGTCAGGCTGGCGCGCTTCCTGCTGGTCGGGCTCGGCGGGCGGAAGGCGCAGCCGGGCAAGCGCGTGCCGCTCGACATGGCGTTCTCGCAAGGAGAATTGGCCCAGCTTCTCGGCGCCAGCCGGCCCAAGGTCAATGCCGCGCTCGGCGCGCTCGAACAGGCCGGCGCCATCCGCCGCACCTCGGACCGCATCTTCTGCGATCCCGACCTGCTGGCGAAATGCGCCGGGATCGGCGATGGCTGAACGGCGGCGCCGGCTCTCGCCACCTGCCCTGGCCGGCCTGCTGGCCGGGTTCGGCGTGCTGGTGCTCGGGCTCGCCGCACCCGCGGCCTGGCGCGAGACGCTGCGCGAGCGCGCCTTTGACATCATGCTGCGTGGCGTCGCCGGCTGGCGCGGAACAGCGCCCGATACGAAACTCGCCATCGTCGCGATCGACACCGCCAGCCTCGAAGCGATCGGCCCCTGGCCATGGCGACGCGAGACACTGGCGCGCCTGATCACCGTGGTGAATGGCGCCAAGCCTGCAGCCATTGCGCTCGACATGCTGCTGGCCGGCGACGACACGCGCTCGCCCGCTGCGCTCGCCCGTCAACTCGGCGCGGAAACAAGCCGCCCTGATCTTGGCGCGCTGGCGCAGACCCTCGTCGATGGAGATAAGGCGCTTGCCGAGGCCGTCGCGGCGGGTCCGGTCGCGCTCGGCTGGGTCCTCGATCCGCGTGGGCGCGACGAGGTCGCCGAGGTGCCGGTGCTGACGCGCGAGGGCGTGAAGCTCGGCCCGCTCTGGCGCGAGGATGGCGCAACCGGGCCGCCGCCCGCGCTGGCCGCCGAAGCTGCGGGGGCGGGCACCTTGTCGCTGCCGGGCGACGAGGACGGTCTGGTCCGGCGCGTGCCGCTGTTCGTGTCGGTCGGTGAGGACATCCGTCCCGGCCTTGCGCTCGAAGCGCTCCGCCTCGCCTCGGGCGCCTCGGGCTATCTGCTCTCCGGCGCCCCGCCTCGCCTCGGCATCGGCGCATTGATGCGCCCGCTGCCATCAGACGGCCTGCTGCGTCTGGTGCCCGCCGCGACCGAAGCTCCGACGCTGCGCGCCTCCGATCTCCTGCGTGGAGGGGCCGATCTTGCGCCGCTCGCAGGAGCGATCGTCTTCATTGGCGGCTTCGCGCCGGAGCTTGGCGCGCTCAGGGCGAGTGCGCGCGATCCGTTGACGCCCTCATCCCTGCTCCAGGCCGATGCCGTCAGGCAGATCGCGGCCGGCGTGATGCCGGCCCGCCCGGTGCCGGGCTGGGCCGGGGAATGGGCTGCGGCGCTGCTGGTCGTGCCCATCGCGATCGGTCTCGCCCGCCGCCTGCGCCCTGCGCCGGCGGTTCTGGCGATGACGGGGCTTCTGCTCGCATTGCTCCTCGGCGCGGCGGGGTTGGCGGCAGCGGACATGCTGCTGGATCCGCTGGCGCCGGTCACGTCCGGCGTGGCCGCCTTCCTTGCAACCTCGCTGGCGGGCTTCTCGGAGACGCGCCTGCGCGAGGCGCGCCTGCGCCGCCGCTTCGAGCAGCATCTCGCGCCGGGCGTCGTCGAACGTATCATCGCCAATCCCGCGAGCCTCAAGCTATCGGGCGAGCGGCGCGAGATCACCGCCCTGTTCACCGATATCGAGGGCTTCACGCAGACGACGCGCGATATCGGCCCCGAACAACTCGTCAGCGTGCTCGACGGCTATTTCGAGGGCGTCACACGGATCGTCGGCGAGCATGGCGGCATGGTCGACAAGCTGGTCGGGGACGCCGTGCACGCCTTCTTTAACGCGCCGCTGGACCTCTCCGAGCACCCGCAGCGTGCCGTCGCCTGCGCGGTCGCTATCCTGGCCTGGACGGAGGATTATCGCGCCCAAGGGCTCGCTGCGGCGATACGGCTCGGCCGCACCCGGCAGGGCATCGAGACCGGCTTCGCCATCGTCGGCGACGTCGGCGTCGGCGCGAAGCTGGACTACACCGCCCATGGCGACGCCGTGAACACGGCGTCAAGGCTCGAGGCGCTCAACAAGGAACTGGGCTCGTCGATCTGCATCGGGCCGGTGGCTGCGGCCCGCTGCGGGCCTGGTCAGGTTCGCACGCTCGGCCGTGTCGAGCTGCGCGGCCTGGGCGAGATCGAGGTCTTCACGCCAAGGGAGCCAAGCCGATGCGAGGCTCCGTGATGCGGCTGTTCCCTGCGAGACAGCCGACCTTGCGGCGTTCCGCCATTGTCACGACACGCGCTCATCGGGGTCGCCCGGTGAGCGGATCGATCAGTCAAAGGGAGATGAAGTGATGACCCAGCCTTCGATCCTCACCCACCGGAGCCGCAGCGTGACCGTTCGGTCG
The DNA here is from genome assembly GCA_036525085.1 of Allobosea sp. Lineage (GTDB taxonomy): Bacteria > Pseudomonadota > Alphaproteobacteria > Rhizobiales > Beijerinckiaceae > Allobosea. Next base: position 50,811 of record DATDBB010000329.1, on the reverse strand, counting down.
CTGACGACTGCGGTGATGCTGGCGCTGGCCGCGGTCGGTCACGCGCCTGCCGCCATCGCCCAGCCGGTCGCGGCGGCCAGGGCCCCCGCGCTCGCGCCGCTCGAACAGGCCTTCATGAAGGCGGCGACTGACCTCTTCGCCAAGGTCCCCGCCGATGGCGGCGAGATCACCATGGTGATCGATCCGCTGATCGACGGCGTCACCGGCATCCAGTCGGCCGCGACGCGCAGCTTCGACAAGCGCATCGCCGAACTGGTCGCCGAACGCTACCCGCATGTGAAGGTCCTGGCCTTCACGCCGGAGAACATCGCCAAGGCCCGTTTCGTCTTCATCGGCACCTTCAACACCATCAACAATGCCGGCCAGCCCGGGGCTGAGAAGGACGCCTTCTGGATCTGCTTTGCCCTGGTCGAGCGCGAGGCGAAGACCGTCTACGCCCGCAGCGTCGCACGCTCCGTCGTCGACAATGTCGACATCGCCCCGGCCGCCTCCTATTCCGACAGTCCGGTCTGGGGCATGGACGCCGCGACGCGCGCCTATATCGAGGCCTGCCAGAAGTCGCAGCCGGGTACGCCCGTCTCTCCCGCCTATATCGACCAGCTCGGCGCCGCCGCCCGTATCCGCGAGGCGAGCACAGCCTACGAGGCCGGCGACCACGCCCGGGCGCGCGATCTCTACCGCGAGGCGAAGGAGCAGCCCGGCGGCGACCAGTTGCGCGTGCTGAACGGCCTGTATCTGTCCTATGCGGCGCTGGGCGAGACCGGGCAGGCCGACCAGACCTTCGGCCAGATGGTCGAACGGGGCTTCTCGCTCGGTCAGCTCGGGGTCAAGTTCCTGTTCGAGCCGAACTCGACCGCCTTCAACGCCGACCGCAAGCTCTCGGCGAGCTATCCCGCCTGGCTGCGCGAGATCGCCGCCCGCGCCACCAAGGCCGGAATCTGCCTCGATGTCGTCGGCCATGCCAGCCGCACCGGCCCCGAGGGCCTGAACGACCGCCTGTCGCGGGACCGCGCCGAGCGCATCGTGTCGCTGATGGCGACCCAGGCGCCGGGCGTGTCGCAGCGCCTGCGGCCCTCCGGTGTCGGCTACCGCGAGGTGCTGGTCGGGCTGCCGCGCGACGACGCCAGCACGGCGGTCGACCGCCGCGTCGAATTCAAGACGGCGCCCTGCGCATGATCGCCCGGCGCCCCACTGCGACCCTCGCCGCCGTGGTCATCGGCGCCGCCCTGTGGATGCAGCCCGCTCCGGCCCGGGCGCAGACGAAGCCTCAGCCGGGTGCCGCTTCGGCCACCCCGACACTGAAGTTGACCCCACTGGCGCCGCCGAAAGACCCCGCCGTCGAGATGGCCGAGCGCATCGCCGCCACCACCGACCGCGCCGCGCTGCTCGAACTGCTGGCAGCCGGCGTCGACAAGGCCCGGATCGCCGCCCGGCTGACGGCGCTCGGCTTCGTCGATCTCGCCGCGGGCAGTGCGCGGCTCTGGATCAAGCCGGCCTCGGGCGAGACCTTCCGGGACTGTGCCGACTGCCCGGAGCTGGTTCTCGTGCCCGACGGCGATGTCCGCATCCAGCTCTCGACCGGCGCGACCCCGCGCATCGTCGAGGCCAGCCTGCCTCAGCCCTTCGCCGTCGGGCGCTTCGAGGTGACGCGGGCGCAGTATCGCGCTTTCGTCCAGCAGTCCGGCCATGTTGTCGAACTGGGCTGTCATGTCCGCGCCCCGGTCTGGAAGCTCGATCCGACGCTGTCCTGGCAGGATCCGGGCTATCCGCAGACCGATGCCGAGCCCGTCGCCTGCGTCAGCTACGGCGACGCCAGGGCCTATCTCGCCTGGCTCTCGAAGCGCACCGGACAGCGCTACCGCCTGCTGAGCGACCCGGAATGGCACCATCTCGCCGCCGGTTCCGCCAAGGAGATGGCCGATCCGGCGCGGCTCTGCGTCATCGGCAACGGCGCGGACCAGACGGCGAAGCTGGCGCAGCCCGGCTGGACCGCCGCGCCCTGCCGCGACGGCTTCCGCACCACCGCGCCCGTCGGCAGCTTTGCGGCGACCGCCTGGGGCCTGTCCGACCTCAGCGGCAATCTCTGGGAGTGGGTCGACACCTGCCCGCCCGACCCCTCCGTGCCAGGCCAGCCCTTTCCGCCGCCGATCTGCCGCGAGGAGGAGGGCCGCATCCTCAGGGGCGGCTCCTGGGCCGATCCGCCGGCGATGCGAACGCTGGACGCCCGGATCGTCAGTGAGCCCGGCATTCGTGATCAGGTCGCAGGTTTTCGAGTGGCGCGCGATCTCGGGAACTGAGCGGCAGCCGGCTCAATTATTTCGCTGGAAACGCGCCGTCATCCCGGCCGTAGCGAAGCGGAGCGCCGGGATCCATCGGAGGGCTCCGGCGCTCTACGATGGATCCCGGAGCTGCGCTGCTACGCAGCTTGTCCGGGATGACGGCGAGGTTCGAGCCGGACCTGATCGGCTCAGGCGATCCCCGGTGTCGCCCGCGCGGCCCGCCTTCCGGCCCATAGCCACGCCGTCATCGCCGCCAACAGCAGGGCGCCGGCGATCTGCGCCGTCTGGAACGGCAGGAACAGGCCGAGCCCGGCGGCGAAGAGCAGGACCCGCTTCGTCAGGTCGAGCATCCCGATGTAGTAGCCCTCGATCGCCGCGTTCAGTGCGAGCACGCCGAGCGCGACCGTTCCCGAGACCAGCAGGATCGTCCAGGCCGAGCCGATCAGCAGCAGGGCCGGCTGGTAGATGAAGACGAAGGGCAGGATGAAGGCGACCATCGCGATCCGGCAGGCGACGACCGCGATCATCACCGGATTGGCCTTGGCGATCGAGGCCGCGGCGAAGGCCGCGACCGCGACCGGCGGCGTGATCGCCGACATCGAGGCGATGTAGACGATGAAGAGATGCGCCGGCAGGACCTCGATGCCGAGCGTGATCAGGGCCGGCGCCGCCAGCACCGCCGAGAGCGCATAGACCGCCGGCGTCGGCATGCCCATGCCCAGCACGATGATGACGAAGGCGGCAACGATGATGGTCAGGATCGGGCTGCCGCCGGCCATGTGGAACAGGCCCGAACTGATCTTGCCGGTCAGGTCCGTCATCGAGAGCGTGCCGACGACGAGCCCGGCGATCGCGCAGGCGACGCCGACGCCGATCATGCCGCGCATGCCGTCGCTGAAACCGAAGAACAGCGTCTTCATCAAACGCTTGGGGCTGCGGTCGCGCCAGAGTGCGACCGGAACGAGCGAGGCCACGGCGATGGCGCCTGCAAAGGCCGGCCGGTTCAGGCTGAGTACGCCCCAGACCAAAAGGCCGATCGGCACGAGATAGGCCCAGTCCCGCCGCAGGATGGCGAGGATGGACGGAACCTTGCCTTCCGACATCGGCTGCAACCCATCGCGATGCGCCTTGAAATGCACGGCGAGAAAGACCGACTGGTAGAACAGCAGCGCCGGCACCAGCGCGGCCAGCACGATCGTCGCATAGGGAATGCCGGTGAAGTCGGTCATCAGGAAGGCGGCCGAGCCCATGATCGGCGGCAGCAGACCTCCGCCGGCCGAGGCCGCGGATTCGATCGCGCCCGCATAGGTCCGGCTCATCCCGGTCTTGATCATGAGGGGGATGCTGAACGAGCCGGTGGTGACGACGTCGGCCGTGGGCGAGCCCGAGATCGAGCCATAGAGGCCGGTCGAGACCACGGCGACCTTGCTGGCGCCGCCGACCTGCCGGCCGACGAGGCTGTTGGCGACGTCATAGAAGAAGTCGGCGCCGCCGACCCGGTCGAGCAGCGCGCCGAAGATCACGAAGACGAAGACGAGGAAGGCCGCGACCTCGAGCGCCGGGCCGAACAGCCCGTTGGTCGAGAAAACCAGATGGTCGACGATCTCCTGCGAACTGAAACCGCGATGCGCGAAGGAGCCCGAGAGCTTGCTGCCGAAAATCGCATAGGCGAGGAAGGTCGTCACCAGCACGACGAGGATCATGCCGATGCAGCGCCGCGTCGCTTCCATGACGAGCGCGATCAGCACGATCGAGGCGACTATGTCGGCGGTTGAGAGCTCGTCGATCATCGGCAGCCGCATCTCGTGGACGGGGTGCATGTGGATGAAGTAGCCGCAGGACAGGATCGAGAGCGCGACCAGCCCCCAGGCCAGCCAGGAACGGCCGGTCTGGCGCAGCGGATTGGCGGTCGTGGTCAGGAAGGCGAGCGAGAGCACCGCGCCGAGAAAGAGAAACAGCGCGATCTCGCGGTTGACATACCAGCCGAAGGAGATCGCCAGCAACAGCGCGCCGGTGGCGACGCCGACGATGTGGACGGCCCATTGCTCGGGAGCGTCGAGCCGCCGCGATTGTCCCGGAGCGATGATCTTCAGCAGATAAGGCATCGGGACACCTCGCGACGACGGCGATCGGGTCAGGGAAGGGCGGTCCTCTTCACTTCAGGACGCCGGCCTTTCGAAACGCCATTTCGGCGCCGGGATGGAGCGCCAGCGGCGCGACCTTGGTCAGGTCGATCGGCTCCAGCCGCGCCAGCGTGGCATGGGCCTGCTTGAGGTAGCCGAAATGCTTGAGCATGCCGTCGACGATCGCGGCTGCGTCCTCGTTTTTCATTTCTGCTGCCGCGAACAGCACGACGCTGCCGGTGACGGTCGAAATCGCCTGCGGCTGGAAGGGATAGGTTCCGGCCGGAACGGTGATCGGCGCCGTGCCGAGCAGGGCGCCGAGCTTGGCGCTCGCCTCCGGGCTGATGCCGAGCATCTTGACCTTCATTTCGCGGGTCGCGCTGTTGATCTGGCCGGAGGGGAAGGCGAGCATGTTGATGATGACGTCGATCTGGCCGTTCTTCATCATCTCCAGGCCGGCATTGTAGTCGACATGGTGGATGCGCCCGCCCCAGACCTCGATGTCCTTAGGCGTGATGCCATAGGCCTTGAACACCTCCTCGCCGGTCACCGCCATCAGCGTGCCGCGCTGGTTCAGGGCGATGCGGACCGGCTTCTTGGCGGCCAGGATCGCCTCGAAGCTCTCGATGCCGGCGTCCTCGCGCACCAGGATCTGGACAGCCGCCTGCGGGTCGATCAGCGCGATCGCCTTGAGGTTGCTGACGGGCGCTTTGAACGGGTCCTCGCCGGCCTGGGCGCGCTTGATCAACTGCGCATGGGCGATGCCGAGTTCGACCTTGCCGGTCGAGACGAGCTGGATATTGGCGGCTTCGCGGCCGGGCTCGTAGCCGAAGGAGGCGCCGGGCGCTTCACGCCGGATCGTCTCGCCGATCGCATTGCCGATGGCGCTCCAGGCGCCGCCGACCGAGCCGCCCGTCAGGGTGATCTTCTTGGTCGCGGCCGTCTGGGCCGTGGCGAAGCCCGCGCCGAGTCCGAGCGCGGCCGCCACGATGGATGCGATAGCCAGTCTCTTCATGATTGCCCTCCCAGGCATGGAACGAGAGATGGCCCGCATGACGGGCCTGAAAACCCATAACCTGCCGGTCGCGGTGTGCGTCCGGCGATCTGCCGTAGCTGTCTATCCCCTGCGGCTTCAAGCCGCTTCGTCGCATGAATGTCTTGTTGGTGGGGCAAGGCCCCTCCGCATCATGAGAGGGAAGTTTGTTGGTGTGCATATGGCTTGTCAATGCTGGTTTCCGCCCAATCGCGCAGCGTGCGGCGCAGCAATTGCTTGCGAAATAAGCGCTGCAACCTTGGGTTAGGCTCGTATTCTGGTGCAGTTGCGCGGTTGATCTGAGATGGGCGGCTTCGTGATCTATTCCCTGCTTGACAGCCTGTGGCGCCGTCCGCATCGTTGGTACACAAACGGTAATGAAAACGGGCCATCCATGCTATTCGCTCTCCATGGCGAAGCCCGCGCCAAGGCTGCGGGAGCGCGCGTCAGGGGCTGAGCATGTATGACCGTTTCTCCACCGACCGGCTGATCGATCTCTGGCTGAGGGAGGATATCGGCTCCTGCGATCTGACCGTGCAGGTCATGATCGAGCCGACCGAGACGGGTTCCTTCCGGATGAATGCCCGCGAGCCGATGACCCTGGCGGGCATCGAGGTCGCCGCCGCCGTGTTCAGCCGCTACGAGCCGAGGCTGTCGATCAGGGTCGAGGCCGCCGACGGCGATCGAGTCGAGAAGGGCGCGACGCTGATCCTGGTCGAGGGCCCGGCACAGGGCATCCTCACCGCCGAGCGCACCGCGCTCAACATCGTCCAGCGCCTGTCGGGCATCGCGACCGAGACCGCGCGCTATGTCGACATCATCAAGGGCACCTCGGCCCGCCTGATCGACACCCGCAAGACCACGCCCGGCCTGCGCATGCTGGAGAAGCATGCGGTCGCCTGTGGCGGCGGCCTGAACCACCGCCTCGGCCTCGATAACGGCGTGATGATCAAGGACAACCACATCGCGGTCTGCGGCGGCATCGCCCAGGCGGTCGAGCGCGCCCGCAGGAAGCTGCCGGTGCTGACCAAGATCGAGGTCGAGTGCGACCGCATGGAGCAGGTCCGTGACGCCGTTGCGGCCGGCGCCGACGTCATCATGCTCGACAACATGCCGGTGCCGGAGATGAAGGAAGCGGTCGCCTATGTCGCGGGCCGCGCCAAGGTGGAAGCCTCCGGCGGCATCCGCTACGAGACCATCCGCGCCATCGCCGAGACCGGCGTCGACTACATCTCGACCAGCAAGATCACCCAGTCGGCGCCCGCCGTCGACATCGGCCTCGACGAGGCCTGAACGGACAAGAATGCGATGCGGCCCGGTATCCTCTTCGTCGTGGTCGGCCCGAGCGGGGTCGGCAAGGACACGCTGATCGACGGCGCCCGTGCCGCGTTGAGCACCGATCCGCGCTTCGTTTTTGCCCGCCGGCTGATCACCCGCCCGGCCGATGCCGGCGGCGAGGATCACCAGGCGATCTCCGAGGAGGCCCTGCTCGCGCTCGGGCGCGAGGGCGGACTGCTCGCCACCTGGGGCGCGCATGGCCTGCGCTATGGCCTGCCGATATCGTTGCGGGGCGATCTCCTGGCCGGGCGCCATGTCGTCGCCAATGGCTCTCGCGGCGTGCTGAAGGATCTGGCGCCGGCGGTGCCGCGCATGATCGTGCTCTCGATCACCGCCTCGCCGGATGTCGTGGCCAAGCGCCTCGCCGGTCGCGGACGCGAGAGCGCGGAAGAGATCGGACTGCGTCTCGCCCGTGCCGCGCCCGACCTCTCGGACGGACTCGAAGTCATCACGGTCACCAATGACGGCGCACCGGAGGAAGGCATCGAGCACCTGCTCTCGGCGATCGATGCGGCGACGCGGCGTCTCGTCCTGAAGCCGCTGCCGATCGACGGCTGGCGCGACAGCATCGTCTATCTGCCGGCCGACGGCGTCCTCGGCGTCGAGGAGTTCGACGGTCCCGGCAAGGCCGATCTCGCCGGCCAGCCCGATGCGCAGGGAGAGCGCCGCAGCATCCGCGCGCGGGTCAATGTCGTCGATGCCGGCACGCTGCTCGCCCCTCACGAGATCGGCCTCTCCCGCGAGGCCTTCGCCGCGCTGGGGATCCCCGCTGGCAGCGAGGTCTCGCTGACACGCACCCCGCCGCAGCGCAGCCGCGATGCGCTGCGCGCCAAGGTCCAGGGCCGCGAACTCGGCGCGGACGATTACGAGACCGTGCTGCGCGACATCGTCGAGGGACGCTATCCCGACAGCGAGATCGCGGCCTTCCTCGTCGCCGCGACGCGCTCGCTCAGCGATGCCGAGGTCGGCGCGTTGGCGAGCGTCCGTGCCGGCTTCTCGACGCCTTTGCGCTGGGACGAGCCGATCGTCGTCGACAAGCATTCGATGGGCGGCATCCCCGGCAGCCGCATCACCCTGATCGTCGCGCCGATCGTCGCGGCCCATGGCCTCGCCATGCCCAAGACCTCCTCGCGCGCCATCACCTCGGCCGCCGGCACCGCCGACGCGATGGAGGTGCTGGCCAGGGTCGATCTCACCGTCGACGATGTCCGCCGCACGGTCGAACAGGCCCGCGCCTGCATCGCCTGGAACGGCCGTCTCAATCATTCCGCCGTCGATGACGTGATGAACGCGATCACGCGCCCGCTCGGCATCGATTCCAACCGCTGGTCGGTCGCCTCGATCCTCTCGAAGAAGCTGACGGCAGGCTCGACCCATGTCGCGGTCGACCTGCCCTATGGCCGCCGCGCCAAGCTGCGCAGCGAGGCGGAGGCGCAGGAACTGGCCGCCCTGTTCGAGAGTGTCGGCCGCTCGGTCGGACTGCATGTCGAAGCCTTCCCGACCTGTGGGGCCGGTCCGATCGGCCGCGGCATCGGCCCGGCGCTGGAGGTTCGCGACGTGCTCTGGGTTCTGGAGGGTCATGCTCAGGCCCCGGCCGACCTGCGCGAGAAGGCGCTCGCCTTCGCCGGTCGCATCCTGTCCTGGGATTCTGCCATCGCGACACCCGAACGCGGCCGGGCACGCGCAGAGGAACTGCTTGCCTCGGGCGCGGCGCGGCAGGCCCTCGACGGCATCGTCGCCGCGCAGGGAAGGCGCGACATCGTGCCGAAGCCGGCGGCGCTGACGCATACGGTCAGGGCGAGCCGCCCCGGCCGGATCGGCGAGATCGACGGCTGGTGCATCGCCGGCATCGCACGCCGCGCCGGAGCGCCCTTCGACAAGGGCGCCGGCATCGACCTGTTGCGCGGCGTCGGCGACGACATCACGGCCGGCGAGGGGCTCTTCACCATCCACGCCTCGGCCGGGCCGGATCTGGAGGCCGCGGTCGCGATGGCGACAGCCGATGACGGTTTCCTGCTGGTCGGCTGACGCGTCTATCCTCGAAACACCACTGTCATCCCGGGCTTGACCCGGGATCCATGCCAGAGCACTTCCGATGGAGATTCAGGCATGGATTCCGGATCTCCGCTCCGCTGCGTCCGGAATGACAGGCGCGGTTCAACGCGGAATTGGAGCCCTCAAGGCCTCGGCATCTTCAGCGGATCGATCGAGATCGCCCGCTTCAGCGTCCGCAGGCCGAAGGTCGTCCGGGTCTGGCGGATGCCGGGGATGCGGTAGAGCATCTCGCGCAGGAAGCGCTCGTAATGGTCGGTGCCGCTGACCACGACCTTGACGAGATAATCGTATTCCCCCGTGACCAGATAGGCCTCGACCACCTCGGGAATCCGCGTCAGCGCCTCGCCGAAATGGTCGAGGATCTTGTCGTCATGCTTGTCTAGCGTGATCTCGACGAAGACGACATTGTTGAAGCCCAGCACCTTCTGGTCGAGCACGGCGACATATTTCTCGATCGCGCCGCTTTCCTCCAGCCGCTTGACCCGCGTCCAGCAGGGGGAGGGCGATAGCCCGACCTTTTCCGCCAGCGCGTTGGTGGTCAACCGGCCGTCCTCCTGGAGAGCGGAGAGAATCCGCAGATCGGTCTGATCCGGTTCGTCCGAGCGCCTGCTTCGCGGTATCACGGGAAATCATCCTGCTGAATGGTCGTAGGGCGGAAATTATTTCCGTTGTCGGTTCCGTCCGCAACCAATTTCGATAGAACTCTTTTTCGAAGCCGGGCTAGCTTGATCGCAAGAGGGCTGCGTTCGCCTGCGCCGTTTGCAAAGCGCGGAACCAAGGCCCCGTGACGAGGATACAGCTTGCCGTCCGGGTCGGACGGCGGAATGCTGGGGAACCTGGGATGGAGCGTTGCCAATGACCCCCGATAGCAAGGCATCTGACACTCCCCTTCGCTTTCATGTGCCGGAACCGGCGAGCCGGCCGGGCGAGAAGCCCGATTTCTCCCATGTCGTGATCCCGAAGGCCGGCACGGTCGAGCGCCCTCCTGTCGATGTCGACCCCAGGGAAATCCGCGATCTCGCCTATTCGATCATCCGCGTGCTCAACAGCGAGGGCGAGGCGGTCGGTCCCTGGGTGCCCGATCTTTCCAAGGAGGATCTGGTCCGCGGCCTGCGCCACATGATGACGCTCCGCAGCTTCGATGCCCGCATGCAGATGGCCCAGCGCCAGGGCAAGACCTCGTTCTACATGCAGCACACCGGCGAAGAGGCGGTGAGCTGCGCCTTCCGCATCGCGCTCGGCAAGGGCGACATGAATTTCCCGACCTACCGCCAGGCCGGGCTCCTGATTGCAGACGAGTATCCGCTCGTCGACATGATGTGCCAGATCTACTCCAACGAGCGCGACCCGCTGAAGGGCCGCCAGCTCCCGGTGATGTATTCGTCCAAGGAGCACGGCTTCTTCTCGATCTCCGGCAATCTCGCGACGCAGTTCGTCCAGGCGGTCGGCTGGGCCATGGCCTCGGCGATCAAGGGCGACACCCGCATCGCTGCCGCCTGGGTCGGCGACGGCTCGACGGCGGAGTCGGACTTCCACGCCGCGCTTGTCTTCGCCTCGACCTACAAGGCGCCCGTCGTCCTCAACGTGGTCAATAACCAGTGGGCGATCTCGACCTTCCAGGGCATTGCGCGCGGCGGCTCGGGTACCTTCGCGGCGCGCGGCCTCGGCTTCGGCATCCCGGCGCTGCGCGTCGACGGCAACGACTACCTCGCGGTCTATGCGGTGGCGCAATGGGCGATCGAGCGCGCCCGCCGCAATCTCGGGCCCACGCTGGTGGAATACGTCACCTACCGCGCCGGCGCGCATTCGACCTCGGACGACCCCTCCGCCTACCGGCCGAAGCACGAATCCGATGGCTGGCCGCTGGGCGATCCGCTGATGCGGCTCAAGGAACACCTGATCGCCATCGGCGCTTGGAGCGAGGAGCGCCACAAGCAGGCCGAGGCCGAAATCCTGGAGACGGTGATCGCCGCCCAGAAGGAGGCGGAAAGCTTCGGCACGCTGCATTCCGGCGGCAAGCCCTCGGCGCGCGACATGTTCGAGGGCGTCTATGCCGAGCTGCCGCCGCATCTGCGTCGCCAGCGCCAGCAGCTCGGAGTCTGAGCCATGCCACGCATGACGATGATCGAGGCGATCCGCTCCGCCATGGACGTCTCGATGGGGCGAGACGAGAATGTCGTCGTCTATGGCGAGGATGTCGGCTTCTTCGGCGGCGTCTTCCGCTGCACCCATGGGCTGCAGCAGAAATACGGCGTCAACCGCTGCTTCGATGCGCCGATCAGTGAGGCCGGCATCGTCGGCACGGCGATCGGCATGGCGGCCTATGGCCTGCGGCCCTGCATCGAGATCCAGTTCGCCGACTACATGTATCCGGCCTATGATCAGATCGTCTCGGAGGCCGCCCGCCTGCGCTACCGCTCGAACGGCGACTTTACCTGCCCGATCGTGATCCGCATGCCCACCGGCGGCGGCATCTTCGGCGGCCAGACCCATAGCCAGAGTCCGGAAGCCCTCTTCACCCATGTCTCGGGTCTCAAGACCGTGGTGCCGTCCAATCCCTACGATGCGAAGGGGCTGCTGATCGCCGCGATCGAGGACCCCGACCCGGTGATCTTTCTGGAGCCCAAACGGCTCTATAACGGTCCCTTCGACGGCCATCACGACCGTCCGGTGACGCCCTGGTCGAAGCATGCGCTCGGCGAAGTGCCAGAGGGACATTTCTCGCTGCCGCTGGGCAAGGCAGTGATCCGGCGCGAGGGCTCTGCCTGCACCATCGTCACCTATGGCACCATGGTCCATGTCGCCGAAGCGGTGGCGCAGGAGACCGGCATCGATGCGGAAATCATCGACCTCAGGAGCCTCGTCCCGCTCGACCTCGACACGATCACGGCGTCCGTCGCCAAGACCGGCCGTTGCATGGTGCTGCATGAGGCGACGCTGACCTCGGGCTTCGGCGCCGAGTTGGCCGCGCTCGTCCAGGAGACCTGCTTCTACCATCTTGAGGCGCCGGTCAGGCGCGTCGCGGGCTGGGACACGCCCTATCCGCATGCGCAGGAATGGGCCTATTTCCCCGGCCCGGCCCGTGTTGGGCAGGCTTTAGCCGAGATCATGGAGAGCCGCTGATGGCCGAGCGCATCATCAAGCTTCCCGATGTCGGCGAAGGCATCGCCGAGGCCGAGCTGGTCGAGTGGCACGTCAAGGTCGGCGACATCATCCGCGAGGACGATCTGCTCGCCGCCGTGATGACGGACAAGGCGACGGTCGAGATTCCCGCCCCCGTCGATGGCGAGGTCACCTGGATCGGCGCCGAGGTCGGCGACACCGTCGCGATCGGCTCGGCGCTGGTGAAGCTCAAGGTCGCCGGCGAAGCCGGTGCGGAGGAGGCTCCTGCCGAGGCCGAGCCGGAACCAGCCGCCGAGGCGCCCAGGGCTGAAACCGCGAAGCCAGCGGTTCCCGAGGCCGCCACGGCCGCGGCTCCGAAGTCAGCGCCCGCCGCCGAGCCGCCACGGGCCATGACCGTGCCCAAGCCGACGCGCGCGATCGCGGCGGCGGCGCCGCAGGCGCCCGTGCCGCGCCGCCTGCCCGGCGACAAGCCGCTGGCCTCGCCGGCCGTGCGCCTGAAGGCGCGCGAGGCCGGCGTCGATCTGCGCCAGGTCTCGGGGACAGGCCCGGCCGGGCGCATCCTGCACGAGGACATCGACGCCTTCCTGCTGCGCGGCCCGGAGCCGGGCCACGCACCGGGTCTTGCCGAGAAGAGCGGCGTCACCGAGGTCAAGGTCGTCGGCCTCAGGCGCAAGATCGCCGAGAAGATGGCGCTGTCCAAGGCGCGCATCCCGCACATCACGATCGTCGAGGAAGTGAACGTCACCCCGCTCGAAGACCTGCGTGCGACGCTGAACAAAAAGCCGACGCCCGAGCGGCCGAAGCTGACGCTGCTGCCGTTCCTGATGCGGGCCATGGTCAAGGCGCTGGCCGAGCAGCCGAACCACAACGCGCTCTATGACGACGAGGCCGGCATCGTTCGCCAGCACGCCGGCATCCATCTTGGAATCGCGACGCAGACGCCGGGCGGGCTGATGGTGCCGGTGGTGAAGCACGCCGAGGCGCGCGACATCTTCGGCTGCGCACTCGAACTGAACCGCATCGCCGAGCGTGCCCGGCAGGGCACCGCGACCCGCGACGAGCTCACCGGCTCGACCATCACCATCACCTCGTTGGGGGCGATGGGCGGCATTGCCACGACGCCGGTGATCAACCACCCGGAGGTCGCCATCGTCGGCGTCAACAAGATGATGGTCCGTCCGGTCTGGGACGGCACGACCTTCGTCCCGCGCAAGATGATGAATCTCTCCTGCAGTTTCGATCATCGCGTCGTCGACGGCTGGGACGCCGCCGTCTTCGTGCAGCGGCTCAGGGAATTGCTGGAGAACCCGGCGACGCTGTTCATCGATGGGTGAGGCTTCGATGTTGGCCTTCATCAAGTTCACCGGGTCATCCCGGACGCAGCGGAGCGGAGATCCGGGATCCATGCCTGAACGGTTCCGGAATGGGTCCCGGGTCTCCCTGCGGTCGCCCGGGACGACGGCGCGTTTCCAATGGAAAACCTTCCCCGTTCCGGGTGGAGTTCAGTCATGACCGAGATCATCTGCAAGCTGCTCGTCATCGGCGCCGGCCCCGGCGGCTATGTCTGCGCCATCCGCGCCGGCCAGCTCGGCATCGACACCGTTATCGTCGAGAGCGGCAAGCTCGGCGGCACCTGCCTGAATGTCGGTTGCATCCCCTCCAAGGCGATGATCCATGTCGCCGAGGAGTTCGAGAAGGCCGCCCATGCCGCCGCCGGCAAGACCCCCTTCGGGCTGACGGCGGGGGCACCCGCGCTCGATTTCGGCAAGGCCGTCGCCTGGAAGGACGGCATCGTCGCGCGCCTGAACAACGGCGTCGGGGCGCTGCTGCGCAAGGCCAAGGTCAAGATCGTCCACGGCCGCGCCCGCTTCCGTGACGGCAAAACGGTCGTGGTCGAGACCGAGACCGGCCCGAAAGTGATCCGCGCTGAGCGGATCGTCATCGCCACCGGCTCCGTGCCGGTCGAATTACCCTTCCTGCCCTTCGGCGGCCGGGTGATCTCCTCGACGGAAGCGCTCGCTTTGGCCGAGGTGCCGAAGAAGCTCGCCGTCGTCGGCGGCGGCTATATCGGGCTCGAACTTGGCATCGCCTTCGCCAAGCTCGGCAGCCAGGTCACGGTCGTCGAGGCTCAAGGGAGCATCCTGCCGCTCTATGACGCCGATCTCACCGCCCCGGTGGCAAAGAAGCTGACCTCGCTCGGTGTCGAGGTGCTGCTCGGCGCCAAGGCGCGCGGCCTCGCGCCGAAGGGCGACGCCCTGCTGATCGAGACGGCAGACGGCCAGGAGCGCCGCATCGCCGCCGACAAAATCCTCGTCACCGTCGGCCGCGCACCGGCGACCGCAGGCCTCGGCCTGGAGGAACTGGTCCTCGACATGGATGGCCGCTTCATCCGCATCGGCGAGCAATGCGAGACCTCGATGCGCGGCATCTATGCGATCGGCGACGTCACCGGCGAGCCGATGCTGGCGCATCGCGCCATGGCGCAGGGCGAGATGGTCGCCGAGATCGTGGCCGGCTTGGCCCGCGCCTGGGACAAGCGCGGCATCCCGGCGATCTGCTTCACCGATCCCGAAATCGTTTCGGTCGGCCTGTCTCCGGAGGAGGCGAAGCGCGCCGGGCATGAGGTCAGGATCGGCCAGTTCCCCTTCGCCGCCAATGGCCGCGCCATGACCCGCGACGGCGAGCAGGGCTTCGTACGCATCGTCGCGCAGGCGCAGACACAGCTCGTGCTCGGCATCCAGGCAGTCGGCTCGGGCATCTCGGAACTCTCGACCGCCTTCGGCCTCGCCATCGAGATGGGAGCGACGCTGGAGGATGTCGCCGGCACGATCCACGCCCATCCGACCCAGGGCGAGGGCTTCCAGGAGGCGGCGCTCAAGGCGCTGGGACATGCCATCCACATTTGAGCATATTGCCGCAGGCTGGCCGCTCTGATGCATACAATATTGACATTGTCTTCTTCCGCTCCCATGTGAAGGCGGCGCCGGGATGCGGCGCGTTTTCGGGAGAGTGTCATGTCCGGCGAGCAATGGCCGCCTCTGTCACCGCTCAAGACGGGCCTGCGCGGCCGCTGTCCGCGCTGCGGGGAAGGGCGCCTGTTCGACGGCTTCCTGAAGCTACGTCCGCGCTGCGAGGCCTGCGGGCTCGACTATTCCTTCGCCGATCCCGCGGATGGTCCGGCCTTCTTCGTGATGATGTTCGTCTGCGTGCCGGCGGCCGCCTTCCCGCTCTGGCTGGAACTCGCCTACAACCCGCCGACCTGGGTGCATTTCGTCACCACGCTGCCGCTGATCCTGCTGACCTGCATCCCGCCGCTGCAGCCGCTCAAGGGCTGGCTCGTCGCGGCGCAGTTCTTTCACAAGGCCGAGGAGGGCCGGCTCGCCAAGCCGAAGCCTCAGGAAAAGCTGGAAGCCTGAAACACCCCGTCATTGCGAGCGCAGCGAAGCAATCCAGAGGACGTAAAGCGCTGCCGCCCTGGATGGCTTCGTCGCTGCCGCTCCTCGCAATGACGGAAGCCAGTCCTCAGACCACCGCGTGCTCCGCTACGCGCTGATCGTCGATGATCGCCGCCAGCGCCTTCAGCGCCTCGCCGAGACGCGCCCGGTCCGGCACGCCGCCGAGTGAAATCCTGAAGGCATCGGGCGCCCGCCCTTCGACGTTGAACGCGTCCGAAGGCGTCACCCCGAGCCCCTCCTGGCGTGCCGCCTCGATCAGGCGGTGACGATCCCAATGCGCCGGCAGCGTCTGCCAGATATGCAGCCCGTTCGGATGGCTCCGGCCCGATGGCGGCAGGAGCCTGCGCGCCAGTGCCTGCCGTGCCGCGGCCTCCTGCCGCACGCCGTCGAGCAGGTCGTTTGCCGCGCCGATCCGGATCCAATGCGTCGCCAGTGCCGTCATCAGCGGCGCCGGCATCAGCGTGATCGCCCGCAAGGTCTGGATCAGCGCGTCGGGATTCGCAGCTTCAGGAATTGTCACGAAGGCGGTGCGCAGCCCCGGCGTCAGCGTCTTCGAGAGCGTCGCGACATGATAGGTCCGCTCCGGAGCGAGCACCGCCAGCGCGGGCGGCGCGTTGCCCGCAAGCAGGCTGTAGGGGTCGTCTTCGAGAAGCGTGAGGCCTTGCGCCCGCGCGATCACGACGATCTCGCGCCGGCGCTGTTCGGGCATGGTGATGGCGGTCGGGTTCTGGATCGTCGGGGTCAGGCAGATCAGCCGCGCACCATGCGTGCGGATCGCCGCCTCGAGTGCATCGGGCCGCGGCCCGACATCGTCGCTGGCGACGGGCACGGGCTTGAGGCCCCTCTGTCGCGCTGCGGCCAGCAGCCCGGGATAGGTCAGTGGCTCGCATAGCAGCGCCTCGCCCGGGCGCGCGAGCACGGTCAGAAGGGCGAGCAGGGCGGGCTGCGCGCCGGGCGCGACGATCAGGCGTTGCGGCGCGAGCCGCCCCAGCACGGGTTCGAGCCAGGCGCAACCTGCGGCGCGGTCGGAGAGCGAGCCCGGACCGACATGATAGGTCATCAAAAGATCGGCGCTGGAACGCGCCAGAACCTCGGTGATACCCCGCTGCATCAGTTCGGCCAGTCGCACGCCCTTCGGGGCGGGCGGGATGTTCATGCTGAGATCGATCGGCGGCCCCGAGGGCTCCGGCTGCACGGCGACGAAGGAACCGCGCCCGGTGACGGCGTCGAGCAACTGCCGCCGGCGCGCCTCGTCATAGGCGCGCGTCACCGTGGTCAGGTCGACATCGAGCTGGTCGGCCAGCTTCCGTTGTGGCGGCAGCCGGTCGCCGGGGCGCAGCGCCCCCGTCGCGACAGCCTGCGCGATACGGTCCGCGATCTGGAGATAGCGCGGGCCGGCGGCGGGATCGAGGCGTCCGATCCAGCGCGCGGTGGGCTCATCCTGCGCCATTCCAAAAAGCTCCCGCAAGGCGGCCGTACACGCGGTTATATTGTCTGGATCGGCAGGGCAGGCAAGCGCGGCCGTCGGGCCGGGCGGACGGCCCCTCGCTGGCCTTGCCTACGGGCCCGTCGCCGAGTCGCGCAGACTCTGGACGAGCAGTTGCGCCGGCAGGCTGAGGCCCCCCGGCCGCATGCAGATGACGAACTGGCGCTTCGCCCAATCGTCGCTGAGCGGGATGACCCGCAGGTCCAGAGCCTCGTGGATCGGCTCCGCTTCCTCGCGCGGCACGATAGCGAGCGCGAGCCTTGCCGCGACGATGCGATAGGCGGCGTCGACCGTCGAGACCTGGATGCGATAGCGCATCTGCTTGCCCGCGGCGGCTGCGGCATTGCGCTGCGTCGTCTTCATGATGCTGCGCGCGACGATGTCGACATGCTCGTGGTCGATCGTGTCCTCGAAGGCGACGGTCTCGCGGCCGGCGAGCGGATGCTCGGGATGGACGACGATCGCGAGATGGTCGCGGTGGTAGGGGAAGGTCTGCAGGCCGCCGAACGCCACCGCGTCCCAGCAGACGCCGATATCGGCCCGGCCCTCCTCGACGCCGCGCACCACCTCCCAGATCTCGCGCTCCTCCAGGCTGACGCGGACGTCGCGATAGCGCTGGGCGAACAGGCCGACATCGCGGGGCAGCATCTGCGCCAGCGCCGATTTGCTGCCGAAGACGCGCACATGCCCCTGCACGCCCTCGGCGAAGACGCCGAGCTCCGCCCGCATGCGGTCGAGCAGGTCGAGCATGTCGCGCGCATAGCGGCAGAGCGTCTCGCCGGCCGGCGTCAGCGAAACGCCGCGCCGCCCGCGTTCCAGCAGGGCGACGCCGGCCTCCTCTTCCATCTGGCTGATGCGCTTGCTGACGGCGGAGGGCACGATCGCCTCGCGCCTCGCGGCAGCCGCGATGTTGCGCTCCTCGCAGACGGCGATGAAGAGCCGCAACGAGACCGGATCGAAGCTGCGCATGGATCATCTCCGTCACGATACAGGCATCTCGAAAGGGAATGCCTGTCGTGAAAAATGACCATTCCTGCGATGGCTGACAAGGCGCCCGGTTTTCTTATGATCCGCGCCGATCGCAGATCCATAAGCGTAAGGAAACGCCCTTCACATGCGTATCGTCGACATCCGGGAGCGCACCGCGCCGATCGCCTCGCCCATCGCCAATGCCTTCATCGACTTCTCGAAGATGACGCTGAGCCTCGTCGCGGTCGTCACCGACGTGATCCGCGACGGCAAGCCGGTCATCGGCTACGGCTTCAACTCGAACGGCCGCTATGGCCAGGGTGGCCTGATCCGCGAGCGCTTCGCCCCGCGCATCCTTCAGGCTGCGCCCGAGAGTCTGCTCGATGCCGAGGGCGGCAATCTCGACCCCGGCAAGGTCTGGGCGGCGATGTTCACCAATGAGAAGCCGGGCGGCCATGGCGAGCGCTCCGTCGCGATGGGCACGATCGACATGGCGGTCTGGGACGCCGTCGCCAAGATCGCCGGCAAGCCCCTGTTCCGCCTGTTGGCGGAGCGCCATGGCACGCAGGCCGATCCGAAGGTCTTCGTCTATGCCGCCGGCGGCTACTACTATCCCGGCAAGGGGCTGGAGGGCCTTGCGGCCGAGATGCAGGGCTATCTCGACCGTGGCTACACGGTCGTGAAGATGAAGATTGGCGGCGCGCCGCTCGCCGATGACTGCAAGCGCATCGAGACGGTGCTGCGCCTGCTGCCCGCCGGCTGCAAGCTCGCGGTCGATGCCAATGGCCGCTTCGACCTCGACACCGCCGTCTCCTATGCCAAGGCGCTCCGCCAATACGACCTGTTCTGGTACGAGGAGGCCGGCGACCCGCTCGACTACGACCTCCAGGCCAGGCTCGCCGAGCATTATCCCGGCCCGATGGCAACCGGCGAGAACCTGTTCTCGATGCAGGACGCCCGCAACCTGATCCGTTATGGCGGCATGCGTCCGGATCGTGACTGGCTGCAGTTCGACTGCGCGCTGAGCTACGGCCTCGTCGAATATCTCCGCACGCTGGAGATGCTCAAGGAAAACGGCTGGTCCTGGCGCCGCTGCATTCCCCATGGCGGCCACCAGATGTCGCTCAACATCGCGGCGGGGCTGGGGCTCGGCGGCAACGAATCCTATCCGGACCTGTTCCAGCCCTATGGCGGCTTCCCGGATGGCGTGCGCGTCGAGGCCGGCCATATCGTCATGCCCGATCTGCCGGGCATCGGCTTCGAGGGCAAGGCGGACCTGATCAAGGAGATGCGCAGCCTCGCGGTTTGAGACGCGGCTCAGACGACCTGCCGGCTCGACCCTTCGACGAGGACGAAAGGCTCCCCGCCCGCCAGCGTCTCGACGCGGGCGTGGACGCCATAGACCTCGTCGAGCAGGGCTGGCGTCACGATCGCGCGCGGATCGCCGAGGGCGACGAGGCGTGAATGCGCCAGCACCATCACCCGGTCGGCGAAGCGCAGCGCCTGGTTGAGATCGTGGATCGAGATCAGCACCAGCATGCCGCGCTCGCGTGCCAGCCGCCGCACGAGGCTGAGCACCTCGAACTGGCGGTGCAGGTCGAGCGCGCTGGTCGGCTCGTCGAGCAGCAGGATGTCGGGCTCGCGCGCTAAGGTCTGCGCGATCGAGACGAGCTGGCGCTGTCCGCCCGAGAGTTCGCCGAGACCGCGGAAGGCGAGGTCCTCGATCTCGAGATCGCGCAGGACCCGGTCGATGCGGTGGAGTTCGTCATCGCTGACCGACCAGGAGCCGCCCTGCTTGAGCGCGAGCAGGATCGATTCATAGACCGTCAGCACGGCATTCACAGCCGTGTCCTGCGGCAGGTAGCAGCAACGCGGGGAGGCCCGCCCGGCGATCCGGCTTTCGCCGCTCATGGTGACTTCGCCGTCTCCCGAGGCCAGCCCGGCGATCCGGCGGAAGAGGCTCGACTTGCCGGCCGCATTCGCGCCGATCACGGCCACGACCTCGCCGCCGCGCAACTCCTCGGCATGGATATCCTGCAGGACACGCCGCCGCCCATAGGCGACGCCGACGCCGCTCAGCGCAAGCCTTACCATGTGCGTCTCACCATGAGCGCTTCCGGCTGGTCATGATCAGGCTGAAGAAGAAGGGCACGCCGATCAGCGCGGTGACGATGCTGATCGGGAAGATCAGCCCGGGGATCAGCGACTTCGAGACCACGGACGAGGCGGACAGGATCGCGGCGCCCGCCAGCGCCGAGGCCGGCACGAAGAAGCGCTGGTCCTCGCCGATGACCATGCGCGCGATATGGGGCCCGACGAGGCCGATGAAGCCGATCGTGCCGACGAAGGAAACCGGCACGGCGGCGAGCAGGCTGACCAGCAGCATGATCTCGAGCCGCAGCCGCTTGACGTTGATGCCGAAGCTCGCCGCCTTGTCGTCGCCCAGGCGCAGCGTCGTCAGGGCCCAGGCCCGGCGCAGGAAGAAGGGCAGGGTGAAGGCGAGCACCGCCGTGGTGATCGCGAGCTTCTGCCAGCTCGCCTTGGTCAGCGAGCCCATCGTCCAGAACACGACGGCGCCGAGCGCCTGTTCGGAGGCGAAGAACTGCAGCAGCGCCAGCAGGGCGTTGAAGGTGAAGACCAGCGCGATGCCGAGCAGGATCACCGTCTCGGTGGTGACGCCACGCGACTGGCTGAGCAGATGGATCAGCATGGCCGCGCCCATCGCCATGACGAAGGCGTTGATCGGCACGATGTAGTCGGCCGCGACCGGCAGCAGGCCGACGCCGAAGACCAGCGCCAGCGCCGCCCCGAAGCTCGCCGCCGCCGAGATGCCGAGCGTGAAGGGGCTGGCGAGCGGATTGTTCAGGATCGTCTGCATCTGTGCGCCCGCCACCGCGAGCGAGGCGCCGGTGACGACGGCCATCAGCGCCACGGGCAACCGAATGTCCCAGATCACGACGCGGAGCGCGGCCGGCGCCTCCGACGGATTCAGCAAGGTCCGCAGCACCTGGCCGACATCGTAGCGCGCCGGCCCCAGCATCATGTCGACGACGAGGCTGGCCAGCAGCAGCCCGAACATGCCGACCAGGATCAGCCGCCGCCGCAGCGTCAGCGAGCGATAGGCCAGCCGGCCTGGCAGTGCCTCGCGCGCGGCGGTGGCGGTCATCGCCGGCTCACTTGCTCTTCTCGACCGTGACCCAGTAGCCGGGCTCGTAGGGCAGGGGCAGGAAGCGCTCATGCAGCGTCTTCAGCGTGGCATCGGCGTCGAGATCGGCGAAAAGCTCGGGATGCAGCCATTTCGCGATCTCCTGGATCGCCACGAACTGATAGGGGCTGTTGTAGAACTGGTGCCAGATCGCATGAACGCGGCCGTTCTTGACCGCCTGGGTCTGGCTGAAAGCGGGCCGCTTTGCGAGATTGGCGAGCTTGCGACGCGCTTCGGTGAGATCGCTGCCGGGCCCGAGCCCGACCCAGGCGCCGCCGGGGACATAGGCGCCCCAGTTGCCGCCGGTGATGATCACGACGTCAGGATTGGCGGCGACGACGGCTTCTGGATTGACCGTGCCGAAGGTGCCGGGGATCAGGTCGCCGGCGAAGTTCTTGCCGCCGGCGATCTCAACCATCTTGCCGAAATTCTCATTGCCGAAGGACATGCAGCAATCGTCGGAATAGCCGCCGGCGCGCTCCATCATGACGAGCGGGCGCTTCAGGTTCGGGGCCTTGGCGAGCCGGTCGGTGACGCGGGCGATCTCGGCGGCGCGAAAGGAGATGAAGTCGTCGGCGAGCTTCTCCTTGCCGAAGAGCTTTCCGATCAACCGCATCGACGGCTCGGTGTTCTGGAACGGCTTCTCGCGGAAATCGACATAAACGACGGGGATGCCGACGGCCGCGAGCTTGTCGACCAGGCTCGCCTCGTCGCTGGCGACCTTCGCCTCGACA
Source organism: Allobosea sp. (assembly GCA_036525085.1). Lineage (GTDB taxonomy): Bacteria > Pseudomonadota > Alphaproteobacteria > Rhizobiales > Beijerinckiaceae > Allobosea. The sequence continues at coordinate 29,011 of DATDBB010000329.1, read as the reverse complement.
TTGAGGAAGAGCACGTCGGGCTTCAGCGCGATCGCCTGCTCGATGTCGAAGGCCCCTTCCTTCATGCCGCCGAAGCTCGGCAGCTTGGCGATCTGCGGATAGCGCGCGAGATATTGCTTGTAGCTGTCGGGGTCTGCCTTGGGCAGGTCGTCGCGCCAGCCGACGACGCGCTTGAACGGGTCGTCCTTATCCAGCGCGGCGACGAAGTACATCTGCCGGCCTTCGCCGAGGATGACGCGCTGCACCGGCGCCTCGACCTCGACCTTGCGGCCGAGAACGTCGGTGACGGAGATCTTGTCGGCGAGAGCTTCGGGCGAGGCGGCAAGGAGCGAGGCCGCGAGCATGGCCGTGCCGAGGATGGCGCGCAGGAACAGCATGGGGAGAACTCCGGGCGAAGTTGCTGGCTCCTAGGTGCGGCACCGGAGGTGGTCAATCTTTATGTTTTAGAATTATTGCAAACAAAACAATGAGATGATGCGTTCGATTCTGCCCCGCAACGCTGAACGGCCCTTGCCTTGCGACCGGATTCCGTGGTTCTCGAATGCGCATAGCTCCAACGGAAAAGCCATTCCGCCATGACGACGCTGCATCACAATCTCAGCCTCAAGGACGAGATCCGCGACTTCTGGTCGATGCGCTCGGAGACCTTCGACACCCAGCCCGGCCACGAGATCTTCTCGCCGCAGGAGCGCCAGGCCTGGCTCGCCCTGTTCGGCCGCCATCTCGGCGCCGCTGCGCCCGGCGCCAGGGCGCTCGACCTCGCCAGCGGCACGGGCGTCATCTCGCTGCTGCTGGCAGAACTCGGCTACGGCGTCACCGGGCTCGATCTCTCGGAGGCGATGCTCGCCCGGGCCCGTGCCAAGACCGCGGGCAAGCCGATCAAGCTTTATGCCGGCGATGCCGAGGACACGCTGGAGGCGTCCGACACCTATGACGCCGTCGCGACGCGCCATCTGGTCTGGACGCTGCCCGATCCGCCGGCCGCCTTCCGCGAATGGCATCGGGTTCTGAAGCCCGGCGGGCGTGTCTCCATCGTCGACGTCGACATGACCAATCCGCGCCCCGGCAACGGCCGGGCGCTGCGGCTGCTGGCGCGCTTCGTCAAGCGCCTGTCCACGCCGAAGCCGCCGGCGCCCTACCTTGCGACGCATGAGGACATCGTCTCGCGCGTCTACTTCTCGAATGGATGCCGGCCGGAAGAGGTCGCTCGCCTGCTCGCTGAAGCCGGCTTCGTCGATGTCGTCATCGACCGCGATCTCGGCGCGATCCACCGCGCGCAGGGGCGCTTCATGCCGCTTTATCAGCGGCTCGAGCGCGCCAGCCAGGACCGCTTCATCGTCTCGGCCCGCAAGCCGGACTGAATCCAGCGGCCCCGGCTCGTAGCCCCGGGGCCGTTCTCTACTCGCCCGTCATGGCTTCGACGGCCCGCCGGATGAACGGCGCGGCGAAGATGACGACCGGCAGCATCATCCCCCAGGACAGCAGCCATGACGACGCCCAGCGCAGCAGCGAGGCGCTTGCGTCCGGGCCGGCCAGAACCGCGACGCCCGTCGCGATGGCCGAAGTCAGCCCGGCCTGGATGATGCCGAAGGCGACATGGGAAAATCGGCGAGGTATCGTGGCCAAGGCTTGAGCTCCGGTTTGCCCCGGCTCGGTGCAAGCCAATGCCGTGCCAAGCCGACATGGCCCGCTCGAACGCACCTCGCCGTCAGATCGATTTCGTGACGCCGCCATCCACCCGGATGTTCTGCCCGGTGATGTAGCCGGCATCCGCGGAGAGGAGGAAGGCGATCGTCCCGGCGATCTCCTCGCTGGTGCCGTAGCGCTGCATCGGCACGCGCTGACGGCGCTCGTCGGTCGCCGGCAGGCTGTCGATCCAGCCTGGCTGGACATTGTTCATGCGGATGTTGTCGGGCGCATATTTGTCGACGAAAATCTTGGTGAAGGCGGCGAGCCCCGCACGCGCCATCGCCGAGGTCGGGAACATCGCATCGGGCTCGAAGGCCCAGGCGGTCGAGATGTTGACGATGGCGCCGGATTTCTGCGCCTGCATGATCGGCGTCACCAGCCGGATCGCCCGCACGGCGCTGAGGAAATAGACGTCGAGGCCGCGATGCCAGTCCTCGTCGGGGATCTCGAGAATCGGCGCCCTCGGTCCATGGCCGGCGCTGTTGACCAGCGCGTCGACCCGACCCCAGCGCTCGACCGTCAGGTCGACGAGGCGCTTGATGTCGTCCTGAGAGAGGTTCGAGCCGGTGACGCCGATGCCGCCGAGTTCCTTGGCCAGCGCCTCGCCCTTGCCCGAGGAGGACAGGATCGCGACATGGTAGCCGTCCTTGGCGAGGCGGCGCGCCGTCGCCGCGCCCATGCCACTGCCGCCGGCGGTGACGATCGCTACTTTCTGGGTCATGTCCGGTTCCTCGGAGCGCTGGATTCGCAACCGTTCTAGAACCTCGCAGGGCGAAGCGGAACCGGCGCCGGGCGCCTGTATGCGCGGCGCGTCGTCGGGATGCGCGCCCAGCACCCCCTTTTGAATCCGGCGACCCACCGGCTGGCGAGGGATCGCCGGACGTTTTGCCGGCGTCAGTTCCAGCCCGACTCGCGTTCGCAGGCCCGGCGCGCATTGGGGTTGGCCTTTTCCCATTGCGTGATCGAGCGCGTCTCGCTGTCGCTCATCTTGCCGTTCATGCAGGTGCAGTAGGCGGCCACGACGGAAGCCGAGGCCTTGGCGTCCTGATTGTCGCTCAGGCACTGGTTGATCCATTTCCTGTCGTCGGCCGTCTGGCCGAAAGCGGCCGAGCCGATGCAAACGCTGCCTGCGAGCAGCAGCGCCGAAAGCTTGAAGTTCATGATTGACCTCTGAAAATGACCGCAGATCATGGCGGCGTCGGAAACATCATTCGCCGTGAAGGTCTGTCAAGGTTGAGGCAAAGCTTAGAATTGCGGATTCAAAAATAGTCATTCGGCATGTGTTCGAAATTTCAAAAAAGTCATTTACAGAATCGCTGTTCTATGCCGGGAGGGCTCGTCATCTCTTCATTCTTCAAGGCAATAGCTGGGCGGAGTACTGTTGCGACGCTCTGGGCTTCGAAGGGCGGGCTTTGCCCGGCCGGCTTGCCATCCGGGCGTGCTTTCCGTGAGTATCGGGCTAGGCAGGATTGCTTTTCCCGCACGAGGCGGGGCAAGAACACGAGGCCGCATCGTCGCCGCGGCCGCGATCGTCGCGCCGATGGTCCGGCGGGCACCCGGAAGGTCAGATGGTCACACGCGCAGAGCTCGTATCGCGGTTGGAGCGGGCGTTCCTGAACCATGGCTATGAGCAGCTCACCATGACGGGCCTCGCCACGGCCGTCGATGTCACCCGGCGGACGCTGTACAATTACTTCAGCGGCAAGGAGGACGCCTTTCGCTTCCTGATCGAGAGCGTCAATGCGCAGGCGGTCGCGGCCGGCATGGCCGCCGGCCGCGCGGCACTGGCCGACGGAAGCGATGCGGTCGAAATCCTCGCGACCATTCTCGACACCCGCTACGGCAACAACCGCCGTCGGCTCGCGACATCGCCTCACGCCGTCGAGATCAACGATCAGGCCTTCCGGCGCTGCAGGGACCTGATGGTCGCTTCCGCGCTTGCGTTCCAATCCGAACTGGCGGGCTTCATCATCGAGCTGGAGGCCGTGGACATCCTGCGGGTCAAGGCGAGTTCCAGCCCCGACCGCCTCGCCCAGCTGCTGGCGGACGGGGCGCGCGGCACCAATCAGAGCCTGCCGCCGATCGCGCCGGACATGCTCCACCAGCGCTATCGCGACATGGTCCATGCGCTGCTGCACGGCACGGTGGACGGCATCGCCTGACGCGCCGGGCGCCGCCGGCGAAATGATGGCGGGAGATCCGAGATTCACAGTTTGCACAATAATGTGCAATATGATCCAAAATGGCCAGAGCAGGCGCACCAGAATGGCGGCGCGGCGCCGGGCTGTGGGGATCGGATGCAGCTACTCGACTCGAAGATCGAACGCTTGCTCGCGCATCCACAGTTCGATCACGTCGCCCATCGTCTGGCAGCGGGCTTCCAGGCCGTTCAGGCGGCGGCGCCGCGGCTCGCCTCCCAGTTCTCGACCCAGCAGCGCTGGCTCATGTCGCATGCGGCGCTGTCCCACTATTTCCGCGGGCGGCAGGCCGGGCGGATGGGGATCTCGCGCCGCGAGTTCACCGACAAAGCGGTCGCGCATGGGCTCGCAAGCCGGAACACCGCCGCCGCCTTCTTCGACGAGGTGCTCCACTACGGCATCATCCAGGCGCGCAAGCCGGTGGCCGGCGGCACGACGCTCCTTGCGGAGCCCGCGCCCTCGACCTTGTGGGCGTTGGGCGAATGGTACAGCCTGCATCTGGCGGCGCTCGATTCTCTTGACGGTGGCGCCAGATCGGCGCGTTTGCGGGAAGCCGACGCGTCCCTGCTGATGCTCATGGAGCCGTCCGTTGCCGAAGGCCTGCTGTCCTGCCGCATCATCCGCACGCCGGCGCCGATCTACGCCGTGTTCGCCTCGGTCGATGAAGGCGGCAGCCTGATGGATCGCCTGATCGCCGGCCTGGATATGACCGCTGCGCAGCATCAGGAGAGGGCGGTTACCGACGTGACCTCGGTGTCGTCGCTCGCCCGTCCGCTCAATCTCTCCCGGACCCATGCCGGCCGGACGCTGGCAGCCGCGGCGGCGATCGGTAGCCTCGGCTGGAGCGGAGCGCCCGGGCGCTCCCCGATCTGGCTGTCGCGGGGCTTCCGCATGGAGTACGCGCAGGTCCAGGCCGTCAAGCTCGCCATCATCGGCGATGCCTTCGACAAAGCGGTTGGGGTCGCCGAGTCGGATCTTCAGGCTATCGTCGTTCCGGCGGGCTCCGTCGGCGAAGCCTGGGACATGCCGGCGTGCTGAACAGGGCAGGGGGCGAAGCGCCCCGGATGGCGGCCCCGCCGGAAGCGACCATTGCCGAGCGTCTCGATGCGCTGCCCTTCTGCCGGCTGCGGCTTGCGATCTTCGCCGTCGCGACGCTCGCGCTCTTCGCCGACATCGCCGAGGTCGCGGTGGGCAATGCGCTGGGCGCGGTGTTCCAGGCGCCGCCGCGCAGCATGACGCAGACCGAGCTATCGTTCTTCCTGGCCGCGATCTTCGCCGGCGGCGCGGTCGGCGCGCCCATCTTTGGTACGCTCGGAGACAGGCTCGGCCGCCGTCTGGCGTTGCAGGCGGCGCTCGTCATGGTCGCCGTCGGATCGCTCGGCGCGGCGGCGAGCGAGGACGCCGCGACGCTGATCGGCTTTCGCTTCCTCTCGGGCCTCGGCATCGGGGCCTGCCCGCCGTTGATCGCGGCCTACCTCGCCGACGTCATGCCGCCCCGCTGGCGCGGAACCATGGTCTGCCTATGTGCGGGGTTCGCCTTCCTGGGGGCACCGGCCATCATCTTCCTGATGCGCGCGACCTCGCCGGCCGCTCTCGGCCTCGAGGGCTGGCGCTGGGCGCTCGGCTCGGGTGCGCTGCTCGCGCTGCTCGCGGCGGCGCTGCTGGCCCTGCTGCCGGAATCGCCGCGCTGGCTCGCCGCTACCGGCCGATCCGCTGAAGCCGAGGCTGCCCTGCTGCGCTTCGGCAGACGAACCGCCGGTCGGTCGGCGGCCCCGGCTGTGGCCTCTGGCTTGGCCGGGCAGATGCGGGAGGCGGTGCGCCATCGCGACACTGCCGGCGCGGGGGCTCCATTGCTCTTCCTCTGCAGTCTCTACGCGCTGGCGCCCTGGGCGACGATCGGCTTTCCGCTGATGAGCGGCGCCGTCATGGTGGCCAAGCGCTTCAGCATCGGCGATTCGGTGGTGGCGGCGGGGCTGATCATGTTCGGGCCGGTCATCGGCAACCTGCTCGTTGCTCCGGTGATCGACCGGGTCGGGCGCAGGGCCAGCCTGATCGCCTGTGCCGTGGCGATGTCTGTCCTGGGGCTCGCCTTCGCGGCGGCCACGACGTTCGTCCCGCTGGTCGGCATCGGCATCGCCTTCGCCTTCTGCAGCGCGATCTATGCCAGCGTGCTGGGCGTCTACGCCGCCGAAATCGTCCCGACCGGATTGCGGGCTTCGCGCACCTCCATCGCCTGGGGACTGGGCCGCCTGGTCTCGGTCTTCGTCCCCCTGGTCTTCTTCGCGCTCATGCATCACGTCGGCGTTTGGGCGATGTTCGGGCTGATCGCGGCGGCCTTGAGCCTCAGCGCGACCTTGGTTGCAGTGGCGGGGCCTCAGGGGCGCTCGCGGCAGGCAGTCGCCTGAAGCACTGGCCGCTACGGCCGCCGCGGCCCGCGCGATTCACCTTTCCGTGGAATGCCCGCTCATCGCTGTGACCATTTTTGATTCTCGTATTGCGCATATTAGAGCATTCTGAGAAATCTGGCTGGTTCATTCGAGCGGGATAGCCCGTTTCGACGCGCGCCGTGATGCGCCCTGACCGCACCCTTCGAGCAATCGGGAGGTGGTCTAGGCGCCGGCGCCGGAATGAGCGGCCGTAGCGCTCCGGGGGGCGGTCCGGCCTGGATCGGGATGGAGCGAGACGGCATTGCGAATGAGAGTCGGCCTGGCGTCGCTGGGCATGTTTTTGATGGTGGCCACCAACCAGGCTGCCCCCCAGACGGCCGCGCCAAAGCCGGCCGCTGCTGCCGCACCGGCCACCCAGCCGGTTTCGGCCGAGCCCAGCAGCACGACCGCCAGCTTCGGCGACTGGACGCTGCGTTGCCAGCGCGGCGGCGACCCCGCCAGACCCGGCCGCGTCTGCGAGGTCGCACAGGTCCTGCAGGCACAGGGGCAGCAGGCTCCGATCGCCCAGGTCGCGCTCGGCCGGCTGGCTGCCGGCGAGCCCTTGCGGGTCACGGCGGTGATGCCGGTCAGCGTCTCCTTCCCGAGCAGCGTCCAGATCGCGATGGGCGACAAGGATGCCAAGCCGCTCGACCTGCCGTGGCGCCGCTGCATTCCCAGCGGCTGCTTCGCCGATGCCGCGCCGGCCGACGACATCATCCGGCAATGGCGCAAGGCGACCGAGGCGGGCCGGATCGTCTTCAAGGATGCCGCCGGCCGCGACCTCGCGCTTCCGCTTTCGGCCCGTGGCCTCGACCAGGCCGTCGAGGCGCTCGCCAAGGAGCGGCTGTAACCATGTCCCGCCGCCGCGCAGAGCGTTCCATCTCGGTCAGGGAGGCGAGCGGCGCAGCCTTGCGCATGCCGGCGGGTGCGGCAGCTCGTCGTTCCATCCTCGCCTCCTGGCGCCAGCGCTGCCTCGTCGGCCAGGCGATGGCGCTTGCGCTCTGGAACGCGCCGGCCTTCGCGCAGAACATCATCACCCCGGACGGGCGCACGCAGACCAATGTCGCGGTCAGCGGCACGACGACGACGATCACGACGCAGACGATCTCGGGCGGCGCCGGCTACAACTCCTTCTCGCGCTTCGAGCAGGCGGCCGGCACGACCGTCAACATGCACCTGCCGCAGAATACGGGCGCGCTCGTCAACATCGTCCGGGACGGTCCGGTCGTCGTCAACGGCATCCTGAATTCCTACCGGAACGGCCAGATTGGCGGCCACATCTACTTCTCGGATTCGGCCGGCTTCACCGTCGGGCCGAGCGGCGTCATCAATACCGGCCAGCTCACGGTCAACACGCCGACGCGCGAATTCCTCGACCAGGTCATCGGTTCGGGTGGCGTCGTCAACGAGGCGCTGGCGGCGCGGCTGCGGGCCAATGACGTGCCGGTCTCGCCCGATGGCAGGATCGTCGTCGACGGCGCCATCAATGCGCGCCGCGGCGTCACGCTGCACGGGCAGTCGGTCAGCGTCGCCGGCCAGATCCGCGCCAACAGCGCCCCCGTCGACATCGCCGAGCGTCGGCAGCGGCATCGCGAGGCCTTCGCCCAGAGCGTCAACACGGCCGGCCTCAGCCATGGCGGCGCGATGGTCGCGCGCAAGGGCGGTGGCATCGAGATCGTTGCGGCGGGCACCGCCAGCATTTCCGGTCAGCTCAGCGCCAATGCGACGGCGCGCCGAGCCGCCGGAACCGTCGCCATCCGCTCGGGCCGGGGCACGACGGTTGCGTCGACCGCGAGGATCACGGCGGCCGGAACCGCTCCTGCGACACAGGCCGGAAGCCCACTGGCCGGAGCCCCGCCCGTGAACACGGCCGATGGCGGGACGATCTCGATCACGTCGCAGGCGGAGATCGCGATTGCCCGCGGGGCGCTGGTCGATGTCAGCGCAGCGCAGGGCGTGGCGGGCAAGGCCGGCTCAGCGGTCGTCTTCGCCGACACCAACCTGAACGTGGAGAGCGGCGCGCTCTTCCGGGGCACAGCCGGGACGAGCGGCGATGGCGGCTTCCTCGAGCTGAGCGCCAGGGACACGGTCACGCTCGGCGCCATCGACGTCGACCTCTCCGCGCGCAGCGGCAAGGCCGGCCTGCTCTATATCGACCCGGCCAACATCGTCATCGGCACCGGCGGCAGCGCCAACATGATCACCAACGGCACGAATGTGTCGCTGGAGGCCACGAACAAGATCACCATCGCCGCCGACGGCATCATCGACACGAGGCAGTTCAACCGGGACAACGGGGCACTCTCGGCCCTCAACCCGACGACCGGCAATTCCGGCAACATCACGCTCACCGCGCCGACCATCGAGGTGCGCGGCAAGCTGCTGACCGATGTCGTGAATGCGGGGTCGTCCTATTCCGCCGGCGACGTCACGCTCACCGCCAGCCAGTCGCAGACGCTGATCGCCGGCATGGCCAGCGCCAGTGCCGGCATCAAGGTCTCCGGCACGATCACCGGCCGCGACATCACGATGACCGCCGATGCACGGGCGAAATCCTCCTATGCCGACCCCAACGCCGGGGCGCTGGCCGCGCTCGCGGCCCAGACCGTCGGCGGACTGATGTTCGGCCTGAACGGCGGCTATGTCGGCAGCACCGTCAGCGCCAAGATCGAGATCGAGGATGGCGCCGAGATCACGGCGACGCGCGACGTGAAGATCCTGGCCAACGGCGTCCAGGAAGCCTCGCTGCCGGCCATCACAATTACCGGCAATTTCCCCTGGGGCGCGGCGGTCTCGATCGGCGAGATCTTGGGCGAGGTGAAGGCGGATGTCGCCTCCGGCGCCAGGATCACCATCGGCCGCAATCTCGACGTCAATGCCTTCAACGACGTCAACCTGATGGCGACGGCGCTGACGGTGACGACTGGTTCGAGCCTCGTCGCGGCGACGGTCGCCTATGGCGCGGTCGACGTCGCGACCTCCGCGAAGGTGCATTCGGGCGCCATCATCACGGGCGCCACCACCAGCAACATCAACGTCTCCGCCGGCAACTCGAACACCTTCTCGACCTCGGCCACGGCGATGGCCTCGGCCGGCAGCGTCGGCGGCATCGCCTTCGCCTGTTCCGACTACAAGGCGAGCGCGGATGCGCAGTTCGGCGCGTCGCTCGGCTCCAGCGGGGCCAAGATCGGCAGCCTGACGGTCCAGGCGACCTCCGACACCGAAAAGAACGCGACCAGCGCCTCGACCACGGTCGGCAACAACGCCCTCTTCAACGCGGGCCCCACCGGTTCGACCGTCTCGGATCTCCTGACCCAGATCTTCGGCAAGCTGAAGACCGGCAGTTCGAGCGTTCCCGCGAAGGTCGGTAGCGCGATCGCGGTCGCCAACAGCAGCCTGAGCGCCAGCGCGACGATCGCGGCCGATGCGGGCGCCTCTGCGCCGTCGATCTATGCCGCGGGCGATGTCGTCGTCGCCGCGCGCCAGCGCGATTTCGCCGTGCGCGTCATTGCCGACAGCTCGACCAATTCGACCTCCAAGGATCCGACGGCGGCGAACCCCTCCACGCCGATCTCGGTCTCCTTCGGCATCGGCGTCGGCGAGTTCAAACACAAGGCCACGGCCTCGATCGGCTCGGGCGTTTTCATCGATGCGCAGCGCATCGGCGTCGCGGCGCTCAACGAGATGCCGATCTCCAACACCTGGGAGAACTGGAGCGGGCTCGGCGAAACGCTCTCGCACGTCAACGGCAATATGGGCGCCGTCGCCGATATAATGACCAGCTATGCCAACGCCTCCGGCCAGGCGTCGCAGCTCGGGCTCGCCGGCGCGATCAACTACTTCCGCGTCGACAGCGAGAGCTCCGCCTATGTCGCCAGCGGCGTGAGGCTGAAGCAGGCCGGCTATACCGGCGCCTGGTCGACGCATCTCGATTACGGCTACGAGCAGGAGTGGGACAAGGCCGTCCATATCGACGCCGACACGGTGACGCACAGCATTGACGTCGGCGGCAATTTCGCCTTCCTCGGTGGCACGACCGGCGGCGGCTCGGCGGCGGGCGGCTCGATGCTGAACATCGGCCGCAGCAGCAACACGGTGGCGGCCGTCGCTGCGGGCGCGACCATCGAGGCGACCGGCGTCGCGGTCACGGCGGTGACCAGCGACAAGATGTTCGTGATCGCCACGACCTCGGGCGAATCCGCCGGCACGATCGGACTCAACGGCATCGTCTCGCTCTCGGGCCTGAGCAACCGCACGCTGGCCTCGGTCAGCAATCTCGCGACGATCACGACGTCCAGCCTCGCCGTGAAGGCGGACCAGATCGTCTCGGTCTTCGGACTGAGCGGCGCGCTGGTCGCAGGCGGCTCCAACGCAATCGGGGCGTCGGTCGCGGTGCTCGATGCCGCGACGGTCACCCGGGCCTATATCGGCGACAATCGCGACGATCTCGCCGATCATCGCCTGGCCGGCAGCGCCGCGCAGGGCCTGATCACCGCGAACACGGTCGATGTGACGGCGACGACCGAGGGACGCATCACCGTCGCCTCCGCCGCCGGCGCGGCGGCTGGCGTCGGCGGAGGCGGGCTCGAGAACTTCCTGCCGCCGGGCACGCCCGACTTCGTCAGGGACGCGATCGCGACCTCCAACCGCACGACCTCCTCCTCGGTCAGCCTGACAGGGGCCGGCGCCTCATCCGTGGCGCTGACGACGCTCGGCACCTCGGCCTGGATCGACGGCGCGGTGATCGTCGCCAAGGGCGCGGACGGGCTGACGACGACCGTCACCGCCCTGAATTCGACCATCGCCGAGATCGGCGCCGGCTCGGCCGCAATCAATCTCGCCGGCAACAACAGCCCGCTCAGCGGCAGCCTGGCGGGCGCGGTCGCGATGGCCCAGTTCGACAACAGCACCGATGCGCGCATCGCCGGCTCGCAGTTGACTGGCGTCTACGACACGACGGTGCAGGCGATCGCCGGCGGGCGGGCGACCGTCGTCGGCCTCGGCGTTGCCGGCGCGAGCTCGAATGGCGGCGCGATCGCGATCTCGGCTGCGCTCGGCCTCGTCACCAACCGGGTCGCCGCCAGCATCGAGGATTCGATCATCTCCGGCGTCGCGGGCCTCTCCGCCTCGCAGGTCGCCCGGGTCAGCGCCTATCAGACCACTGATATCGGCATAGGCGGCGGGGCCGGCTATGCCGGCGGCCAGGTCGGCGTCGGCATGGCGCTCACCTATGTCGACATCCGCGATCCCGACGGCGAGGATGCCGTCAGCGCGAAGGTGGCGCGTTCGAGCCTCACCGGCCTCGACGGCCTTCAGGTCCGCGCCTCCAACGCCAGCCGCATCATTTCGTCGGCAGCCACCGCCGGCCTCGGCGGCAACGGGCTTGGCGGCGTCTTCGTCATCAACAGCGTCAAGCCGACGACGCGCGCGGCGATCGCGGGCCTGGCCGGCTCGCTCGCGAGCGTCTCGGTCTCGGGTGATGTCGGGGTGCTCGCCGATGGCAGCCGCATCGGCGTCTACGACGCTCTCATCGCCGGCCGTCAAACCGTCTCCGCGACCGATGAATCGGAGATCGACTTCACGGGCGCGGCCGCCAATGACGGCGTCGCGAATCCGCAGGGAGCGGCGGTCGTCGCGATCGGCACCCTCGTCCAGATCGGCCGCAACAATGCCGGCGTCGCGCTGCTCAGCAACACGATCGCCCAGGCGCATATCGCCTCGATCGACTTCGCCACGGTCACGGCATCAGGCAATGTCAGCGTCCTCGCGCGGGACGGGGCGACCCTGACCGGCGTCGCTGTCGGTCTCGGCGCAGCGACGGGCCAGTTCGCCGGAACCGCCTCGGTCGTGCTGCAGTCGATCGAGAACGTCGCGCAGGCGCGCATCGGCGGGACGGGTACTGTCGTGACGGCGGCAGGCATCGAGGTCGCGAGCGCCGCGACATCTGCGATCCGCGGCGCCGCCGGCACGCTGGCGGCCGGCTTCGGGGCGGCGGCGCTCGGCCTGTCCGTCGTCGAGAACAATGTCGCCAACACGGTTTCGTCCGAGGTCGACGACGCGACGCTCAATGCCACCGGCGATGTGGTGCTGCGCGCCGGTTCAACCGCGACGATCGACACCTTCGCCATGGGCGTCGCGATCTCCCGCAATGTCGGTCTCGCCGGCGCGGTCGCCAACAACAGCGTCGCCACCGATGTCAGTGCGATCGTCCGCGGTGCCGACATCATCGCCGGCAACAATCTCGGGCTGTTCGCGACGAATGCGGACCGCATCACCGTCATCGCCAATGCGCTCGGCGTGACCGTCGGGGCGCCCAGCGTCGCGGGCGGCGTCGGCGTCGTCAACAACACGATCGCCGGCGAAACCACCGCCTCGATCGGGGACGACAGCACTGTCGATGCGCGCGCTGGCGGAACCAGTTCGCTGAGCTACACTGCCGGCCAGCTTGTGACCGCCTTCGATCTGACGTCGGCGAACACCCTGAGCACGGCCCAGCCTTCTCTCGCGATGACGGCGCGCAGCGTCCATGGCCTTGGCGTGGTCGCCACCTCGCAGCAATCGGTGCTCGCGAACGCGGTGACGAGCGGCCTCGCGATCTTCCCGGTCAGCGCGGCGGTCGCGATCGTGCCGATCCGCAACGTGCTCGCGGGCAGCACCAGCGCCACCATCGACGACAGCCGGGTCAACACGCGCCTGACCGGCACGGATTCGACGACGGTCGTCATCGATGCAGCGAGCCATTCCTACGCGGGAACCTTCATCACGGTCGGCTCGATCGGCGGCGTTGCGGCAGCTGGTGCCGACGCCAATACGATCATGGAGCGCAGCACCCGCGCCGCGCTCACCCATTCGACGCTGGGCACGACCACGCCGGGCTTCACCGGCACCGGCGTCAGCGCGCTCGACATCGCCGCCAACGCCTCGCAATCGGCGGCGAGCAATGTGATTGGCTTCGCCGTCGGCCTCGGCGGCGCGGCTGCTGCCGGCGTCGTCAACAGCTTCCAGGCACTGACCAGCGCGACGCTCGACCAGGGCCTCGTCACCGCCGGGCGGGTCGGCGTCACCGCCGAGAGTCGCAACGGTTTCTACGCTCAGGCGGCCGTCGGTGCCGGAGGCGGCGTCGGCCTGGGCAGCGCCTTCGTCGTCGGCACCAGCCGCAACGCGACGCTGGCGACGGTCGGGGGCGGCTCCGGCCAGACCACGCTCAACCTGAATGGCGGGCTCAATGTCGCTGCGACCAGCGGCAACGCCTTCGCTACATTGGCGGCGGGCGGCGCGGCAGGCGGTTTTGCGGGCGTGGCCGGCATGGTCAGCTTCGTCGATGCCGAGAACGAGACCCGCGCCGGGCTCTATGGCGTCACGGCGACGCTCCGCCCGGGCGCGATGCAGACCGTCAATGGCGCGAGCGTGGCCGCAGGGATCAGCGTCACGGCCCGCGAGACGACCAGCATCACGCCGACGACGGGTGCCGGCGCGAATGGCAGCCTCGGCCTTGGCGCAGCCGCCAATATAGCGAGCCTCGACAGCCGGGTGCTGGCGGAGATCACCGGCTCGACGCTTTCCATGCCCGGCGCAGTCTCGGCCTCGGCGACCTCCGACCGCATGGTCGATGCGCAGACCGTGACCTATGCCGTTGGCGGGACGGCCGGTATCGGCGCCGCCGTCGCACTCGTCTCGGTCGGCACCGGCACGCCCTCCGGCGCGCAGGGCGAGATCAACGCCGGCGGCGACGGCACGCTTTCGCGCGTCAACCAGCTCACCGCCGGTAGCGCCGATCTCGTGCTCAGTGCGGCGGGGCTCACGACCTATCGCAGCTATCGCGGCGCGGCCGGCGCGGGGATGAGTGAGAGCGCGCTGCGCGAGGCCGCGCAGGCGGAATACAACCAGCTGCTGGCCAACGGCTCCGTCTCCGGCGGCGCGCTGACGCTGACGAGTTCGGGGATCGCGGCCCTGCGCAATGCGGCGGCGACGGCGCTGGGCATCGCCAATCCCACCGATACGCAGGTGCGCGACTGGGCGGCGCAGCGCTATGCGGCGCTGAGCGGCGGCGCAGTCGGCTATCTGATGAGCGATGCAGGCGTCACGGCCTATCGGTCCAGCGTCACCGCGACGACGCCGGACGCGAGCGACGACCAGGTCCGCAGCGCTGCGAACGACGCCTATGCGCGCCTCCTTGCCAACGGCGCCGTCAGCAACGGCGTACTGACGCTGACCAGCGCCGGCATCGCCGCCTATCGCACCGAGGCCACGGCAAGCCTCGGCCATAGCGCGAGCGATGCCGAGGTCCGCGCCTATGCGGCGGAGCAATACAGCTTCTTCACCGCCAATCGCAGCCGCATCGTCGCGCCCTCTTCGCAGAGCGCATCGTCGCTGCTCGAAAGCGCCGCATCCGCCACGGCGGCGACCGTCACTGGCGGCAGCATCGCGAGTGGTAGCGTCGCCGTCACCGCGCTGTCGCGGACGGCGACGAGCAACGTCGCCAGCGGCGTGGGCGTCGCCGGCGGAGGCGCAGGCGTCGGTGCGGCGACCGCCTATACCGATGTCGGCGATCAGGTCTCGGCGCGGCTCGACCAGATCGTCGTGACCACGGGTTCCATCGCCGTGACCGCGAACTCGACCGACGGCACGGGCTCCGCCGCCCGCGTCGAGGCGACCGCGGGAGCTGGAGCACTGGCGGCCGCGGCCGGAGCAGCGGTCGCCCGGGGTACGATCGCCAACACTGTCACGGCGACGCTCGGCGGCAACCTGACCGTGACCGGCACATCCTCGGTGAACGCCGGCAACACCCAGACCGGCCGTTCGGACGCCTTCGGAGCAACGGTGGCCGGCGGCCTCGCACTCGGAGTTTCGCTCGCCTCCAGCAGCGCCAGCAGCACGGTTCAGGCGACCTACGCCGCCGGCTCCAGCCTGACCGGCACCGGGCTGAACGTCGGCGCGAGCAGCACGGGCGCAGCCCATGCGGCTGCAGTTGCGGGTGTCGGCGGATTGCTCGCCGCTGGGTCCGGCGCGGAGGCGCTCGCGACCGACACCGCGATTGTCACCGCACAGATCGGCACCGGTGCCAGGGCCAATGTCGGCACCGGCACGATCAGCGTCGCGGCGACCGCCTCGCCTGACGCCAAGGCTTCCGCCCGCGGCGTCGCGGTCGCCGGTGGCCTCGCGGTCGGCGTGGCCAAAGCCAACGCGACGGTCAATCCGATCGTCCGCGCCGCCATCGAGGGCAATGCCAGCCTGCCGACGGCGGCGCAGTTCACGGCCGGCACGCTCTCCGTGCTGGCGACGGGCTCGATCTTCGGCACCGCGCTCGGCAACGCGGCCGAACTCGACGACAACACCGACGGCTTTACGCGCGGCGGCATGTCGGCCTCGGCCTCGGCGATCGCCGGTTCCGGCGCCTATTACGTCAGCGCCACCGGCACCGATGCCCAGGCGCACAACACCAGCTCGGTCACGGCCTCGGTCGGCGATTATGTCCGCCTGCCATCGGGCGTCGTCACCGTCAGCGCCAGCAACACCACGCTCCAGGGAGCGACTGCGAGCGGCATCGCGGTGGCCGGCACGGCCGCGATCGGCGTCGTCAAGGCGGTCGCCGATGCGACCACGACGACGATCGCCTCGCTTGGCACCGGCGCGACGATGATCGGCAGCGGGACCGGCAGCTTCACCCTGACCGCGACCGGCAGCGACACGCAGATCGTCCGTGCCGAGGCCGGCAGTGGCGGCCTCTATGCCGGCTCGGGCGCCGAGGGCAAGACCTCGAATGCCTCGACCGTCACCGCCTCGCTCGGCGACGACGTGGTGATCGGAACCGGCATCGTCACCATCGGCGCCAGCCACGACACCCGCTACGCCGCGCTTGTCGACAGCCTGCAGGCCTCCGCGCTCGGCGCCAGCGCCTCGCTGGCGGAGAGCGGCGCAATCGCCCATGTGCTGACCTCGCTCGGCGCCGGCAGCCGCATCACCGCCGCCGGTCCGAACACGGCCGGCTGCTATCTCACGAGCTGCCTCCAGGCGATCTCGCTGACAGCCAAGAACGTCTTCACCCAGCTCGATCTCGGCGATTCCGTGCAGGCCGCCGCCGGCGGCGGCATCAACGGCGCTGGCGCGACCTCGAAGACCGCGATCACCGGCACCTCGCGCGTCGTGCTCGGCGACGACGTCACGTTGATCGCCGGCACGAGCCCGACCGCGGCGCCGGGGCCGATCCTCGTCCAGGCCTGGAGCGAGCTGACCGGCAAGGACACGGCGACGCTGACGACAGGCGGCCTGCTGCAGGGCGCCGGCGTATCCGCGCGCTATCGGGCGGATGTCGACAACGCGGTGACGCTCGGCGAGCGCAATGCGCTGAACTCCTACGGCGTCATCAACCTCGGCACCTATACGATCGCCGATGTCCGGGCGAACGCCTATGTCAGCACCTATGGTCTCGCCAGCGTGGGCCTCGCCGGCGCGGACGTCACCATCATCACCGACAACGACGTGACGGTCGGCGCCAATTCGGCGTTGCTCGGCCTCTACGACGTCAACGTCACCGCCGGCCGCGACGGCTCGGGCCAGCGCACCAACTCCCTTTCGGGCAATGCGACGGCGCTCGGCTTTGTCCGCGGCCTGATCGCGGTGCCCGATGCCGAGGCCTCGACCAACCTGCAGAACCACGCCAAGGTCGACATCGGCAGCGGCGCCACGATCTCCAGCGCGCAGAACGTCACGTTCGGCGCCTATGACGGGTTGATCAACGCCCGCGCCGACGGCACCGGCCATGGCTACCAGCTCTACTTCATCCCGGTGACGGAAGGCTCGAGCAGCCCCGGCTTCTCCTCGACCTCGACGCTGGTGATGAACGGCACGGCGACCGCCGGCATCTACAACACGCAGCGCATCGAGATCGGCTGCGGCGCCAACGCCTCGGTGCAGTGCGGCCCGAACGATACGCCGACGATCCGCTTCGTCAGCGGCGCGCCGGTCACCGCTGGCTACCTCACCGGCTTCGACACCATCGGCTACATCAACGCCAATTACGACCCCACCGTCGCCCCGACGCTGCTCTCCGGCGTCAGCCATTCGCCGGTCAAGGCGGTGCGCCTGAGCCAGCTCTACGCGGCGGGCGGCAACGTCTATGTCAGCGGCAGCACGGTCCAGGGCAACGGCACACTGAACGCCAAGGGCGGCCCCTCGATCACCGTCATCAACCGCAGCAACGCCTATCTCATCCTCGACGGCGGCGCCTATATCCCCGAGACGACCGGTGGCCAGATCATCGGCTCCACCGGGTCCCTGACGCGCCACACCAACCCGGACGCAACGCCGGTCATCACCATCGACAACAGCTACACCGGCCAGCTCGATGCCAGCGGCAACGGACCGGCGCTGCTGATCGCCGGCGACATCACCAACCTCGCCGGCGTGGTCTCGCTCAACAACACGCAGGGCTCGTTCGGCTTCTCCGGCCAGCGCATCGACGCGCTGCAGTTCAACACCACCGTGCCGAACGGCGCGGTGGTGGTCTCCTCGAACGGGCCGAACGGCATGTACAATGCCGGTGCGACGCCCCAGGCGGAGTACGGATCCGCGATCTACTATCCCGGCGGCGGTCCGGGCGACAGCCTCAACGTCGACCAGGCGGTCTTTGCCGCCGCCAATGCGCTGGCCGCCAGACAAGGCGCGACCGACCTGAACTACTTCCTGTACGGCAAGCAGGACGAGGGCACGACGCGCAACTTCTCGATGCAGTTCTATGGAAACTGCATCGGCTATATCGGCGATGCCGGCTACGCCTGCACCGGCGGCTATGACATGGGCAACAACATCCGCTTCATGGTCATCCCGACGATGCAGACCTATCAGACGAGCAACCCGACAGCCGCAGGCGGCGGCACCAAGATCTACGGCTCCCAGGTCGCGATCAAGGCGACGACGATCAACATCAACGCCGCCATCGAGGCGGGACGTATCACCAACTGGTCGGGAACGGTCGATTCCGCCATGGTCGCCAGCCTTCGGAACTCGCGCCAATATTACCTTGATCGCGGCTATGTCGAAGTCGGTCTCAAGGAGGCCTTGGGTGGCACCTGGGCGAACCAGGGTGCGGCGCCGCTATACTACGATCTCGCCAACGATCGACTGGTCCTTTGGGACATCAATGCCTCCTCGGGTGGTGGCTCGGTGCTGCTCGACGGCCAAATCATCAGCACCAACACGCTCGGCTCGATCAAGATCAACGGCGGCTTCGGCGATGTCAGCCTGAACAACACCTCCGGGCTCGACCTCGTCGTCAACCGCGTCAATACCGGCACAGGTGTCGGCGTCGCTGCGAGCGTCAGCAAGATCACGATCATCGACCGGCTTGTGACGGATGGGCCGAACACGACGATCTACGCCTATACGCCGGGCTCCGGCATCGCCACCTACAAGACGTGGAACGGCGCCTTGCCGGCCCAGGGCGCGACCCCGTACGCCTTCACCGCTGGCTCCCTGACGGAGTACAACCCCGTTGCCGGCACGCGCTATGAGTGGACGCAGCAGGTCCTGCTCCAGAAGGAGGGGCTGACCCCGCAGACCACCCAGGTGCGCGACCTCGTGTCCTACTGGCGCTATGACTCCGGCACGTCGGGCAACCCCTGGGTCTATGTCGACGCGCAGTCGCCGAGCACCAATCCGGGCGCGGACTGGATGTACTGGTGGTCGCGCAATGCGCAGGCCCCGAGCGCGACGGGCGTGTCGGGCCGCGTCACGAACAACGGTAGCCTGATCAACGTCGGAATGACGCAGGAGATCACCGGCGGCCAGCTCGACTTCATCAACAACCAGGCGAATTACACCGGCTGCAACCAGCAGGCGATCAACCATTGCGACCGCGATTTCGTTGCGCAGCCCGGAGCATCATCCGCAGTCTGGAATTATCAGATGGTGACCCGCGCCTTCGTGCAGGTCACCGCCTCGGTCAAGGCGGATAACCCCTTCGACATCAGCTTCGCTGGCAACGCCGCCGGCCGCGTCAACATCACCTCGAACGGCTCCGTCCTGCAGAACGGCACCATCGTCAATCCGAGTGGCACGACGACGATCGTCGCCTCGGGCGGCAGCTTCACCCAGACGAACAACGCCACGATCCTCAGCAATAACCTCAACCTGACCGCGCGTGACTCGATCGGCACGCAATCGGCGGCGATCAAGGCGACGCTGACCAGCGGCGCTGAGCTCAGCGCCACCGCCGGCAGCGGCGGCATCAATCTCGACATCACCGGCGGCGCCCGGGTGCTGGCGCTGCGCGCCGACCAGACGCCGAACGCCTATGGCGACATCAGGGTGCGCGCCACCGGCAGCCTCGAGGCCGTGGGCTCGGCCAACGCCAATGTGGTCGGCCGCAACATTACGCTGGCGAGCGAGAACGGCAGCATCGGCTCGCTCACCAACCTGATGAAGCTGCGCGCCGTCGCGACGCGGCTGCCGAACGGCTCCTATGTCGACGGCGTCGTCAACGTCTCGGCGCTCGGCGACATCGGCATTGCGCAACTCGCGGGCGATTTGCGCGTCGGCGAGATCAAGAGCGAGGCCGGCGACGTCCGGATCGACGTCAATACCGGCCGACTCGTCTCGGCCACAGGCCAGACCTCGGCGCAGGCGCTGAGCGCCGAGCAGCTCTCGCAGGTCTCGCGTGCCCTCAAGCTGACCTCGGCGGACGGGGCAGACGCGGCCGCGCAGGCCAGCATTGCGGCCTTCGAGAAGCAGGTGACGCAAAGCTATGGGCTCTATTCGGCCCTCATCCGCAACGGCAGCGTCAGCAACGGTGTTTTCACGCTGAACACGAATGCGAGGGTACTCTACCAGGCCTTCGCCAATGCCGAGCTCGGCCGCACGGCGTCGCCGGACGAGGTCAGCGCCTATGCGGCCCGCCGCTACGCCGCCTATGCCAGCGTGTTCGAGACCGCCTATGGTAGCGGCTGGACGAGCATGGCCCGCTTCAACCCCGCGACGCTCGTCAGCAATTACAGCTTCAGCACACAGGCGACGGACGCCGCCGCCGGCCTCACCACGCGCATCGCCGGTGACGCGCCCTGGACCGATCGGCAGCTCGTCTCGGCGATCAACCAGTCGGCGCTGCAGCCGGCCTCCGGCGTCGTCGGCAACGGCACGGCCCTGGTCGTCGGCCATGACGTGACGCTCAACATTGCCGGCAGCATCGGTTCGCTCGCGCCGGACATGCAGGTCTCGCTGGACAGCATCCGCAATGGCTCGATCAGCGACGCCCAGCTCGCCGCGCTCTCGGTCGCGACCACGCCGGGCACGGTCAAGATCATGGGCCAGCGCTCCGACGGCAGCCTCGTCGAGGTATCCGACCTCCAGAACGTGCCCGCCGGGGTCACGCTGACCCGCGTCGACGTCAAGCAGACCGCGCCGCTCTTCATCAACGCGACCGGCACCTTCTCGGCCTCGGCGCAGGGCGACGTCTATGTGCAGGCGACCACCAATGTGCAGTCGAGCACGACGCCGCGCTCGGCCGGCGGCACGCTGACGCTCGGCGCCATCACGGCCACCGGCACGGTCAGCCTGCAGGCGCCGCAGGGCATCGTCGTCGGAACGCAGGCCGACGGCACGACGCCGCGCAACCCCGTCCAGATCCGTACGAATGGCGATCTCGTCCTCGTCGCGGGCGGTGGCGGCATCGGCTCGGCCGCGACGCCGCTGACCTACCAGATCGGCGGCAGGCTGGTCTCCGCCTCGGCCGCGGCTGGCGACGCCTATCTCGTCGCCAATGCCGGGACGGCCGAGATCGGCCGGATCTTCGCCTCCGGCACGGCCTCGCTGACGGCGCTCAATGGCGGCATCCGCGGCTATCTCCCGGGCGTCGCGATTTCGGCGAGCACGATCCGGCTGAATGCCTCGGGCGATGTCGGTTCTCCTACGGCTGCGCTCGGCCTGCAGGCCGGTTCGACCGGCGAGATTTCGGGCAGCATCGGTGGCTCCGCCTGGCTCTCCGGCCCGGCCATCGCTGGCCAGTCACCCGCCGCCTTCCGCATCGGTGGTCTTTCCGCCGACGATGGCCTGGGCGTGATCGCCGACGGCGCGATCGAGGTGCTGCGCCATGCGCGCTCCGGCAGCGGCGCGGTCTCGCTGATCGGCGCCAGCATCGCCATGGCGGGCGGCGCGGACATCACGGCAGCCGGGCGCGTCGGTCTCGCTTCCGGCGCCGGCATCGTCTTGGGACGCATCGCCAGCACGCTCGCGGCACCGGCCGGGGGCGCCTCGATCGCGTTGACCGTAGCGGGCGCCATCCTGAGCAATGGTGACGCCGGCGCAGGGCTCGATGCCCATCAGGCCGGCGGCGTCATCGCGCTGGCCGCCGGCAGCGGCATCGGCACCTCGAGCACCGCGCTGGCCTTTGCGGCGCCTGGTCTTTCCGCGAGCAGCCTTGCCGGCGGCGTCTACCTGTCGACCGCCGGCGCCACGCACGCGACCAGCCTTGCGGCCGATGCCGGCCCGCTGCGGCTGGCCGCTGGCGGAAACCTCATCGTCGATTCCGCGGCGAGCGGCGCCGGCGCCACGCTTACGACCAGCAATGGCGCGCTCACCCTCGCTACGCTGACGGCCGGTGGCTCCAGCGCGCTCGAGGCGACCGGAGCGGTTACCCTCACCTCGGCCACGACGACGGCGGGTGATCTCACCATCACCTCGACGGGCGCCGGCATCACTGCCGCCAGCATCGAGGCCGGCGGCGACGCGACGCTGACCGCCGCGACCTCGGTCGCGGTGACGAACGGCCTGATCGCGGGCGGCGCGGCCGGCGTCACCGCCAGCGCCGGGGCGCTCGGCCTCGGCAGCCTGAGCGCCGGCACGAGCGCGACGCTCGAAGCATCCGGCGCGATCACCCTCGGCTCCGTCGAAACGACGGCGGGCGGCCTTTCCATGACCTCGACGGGCGCTGGCATTAGCGCGAGCAGCATCGATGCCGGCGGCGACGCGACATTGACGGCCGCGACCTCGGTCTCGGTGACCGGCCTGCTCAACGCCGACGGTTCCCTGACGGTGACCGCCAGCAACGGTGCGATCCAGGCTGCCGACCTGACCGCCGGCGGCTCGCTCACGCTGACCTCCTCGGCGGCTCTCGCGCTGGACGCGGTGTCGAGCCGTCTCGGCAGCGTCTCGCTGACCTCCACCGGAGCCGGCGTCAGCGCGGCATCCGTCGATGCCGCCGGCTCTGTGGCGCTGAACGCGGCGACCACGGTATCCGTCACCCATGGCGTCACCGCCGGAGGCGCTGCGAATATCACCGCCCATGCCGGCCCGCTCGATCTCGGCGGGCTTGACGCGGGCGCAGATGCGGCTCTTGCAGCGTCGGGGGCGATCACGCTCCGCAATGCCGGCACGGCGGGCGGCGATCTCTCCTTGATCGCATCGGCAGGTTCCATCACGGCGACCTCGCTCTCGGCTGATGGCGCGGTCGCGCTGCGGGCGGCTGGTGCCATCGCCGCCGAAGCGGTCGATGCGGGCACGGATCTCGCCATGCGTTCGAGCGGCGGTGCCATCACGGTCGCTGCGGCGAATGCCCGCGCTGGCGGCACGGCCGAGGCTGCGGGCCCCGTCGCTCTCGATGTCGTCACCGCGGGTAGCGGCGGCTTCCGGGCGACGTCGCTGGCCTCCGGGATCACGCTGGGTACGATCGTCACCTCGGGCGATGCGTCGCTCGTCGCGTCCGGCGCCCTCTCGGCTAGGGCTCTGACCGCGCGCAATCTCGATGCGACCTCGGCGGCAGCGGCGCTCTCGTTCACGGCCGTCGAGACGAGCGGAAACGCGACGCTGCAGGCTGCGGCCGATCTGTCGGTCGTCAAGCTCGCCAGCGGCGGTTCGGCACGGCTCGCGGCAGGCGGCACGATCGCGGCCGGCAGCCTTGCGGCGCAGCAGAATCTCGATCTTTCAGCCGGCGCGGGCATCGCCCTCGTCAGCGGCCGGGCGCGCTCCGGCGCGATCACCATCGCTTCGCAGGGTGGCGCGGTCCGGGGCGAGGTGATCGAAGCGGCCGGCGTCGTGACGCTGCGCTCGCAGGGCGATCTCGCCTTCGACACGGTGAAGGGCGGCACGGATGTCGCGCTGCATGCTTCCGCCGGCACGCTCCGGATCGGCACGTTGACCAGCGGGCGGGACGCGGATCTGCAGGCGCGCGGGATCGCCTTCGACCTCGTCGATGCCGGCCGCTCGGCCACGATCGCGGCGGATGGCGATATCGTGGGAGCGCGCATCGTTGCGACCGATCTGCTGACGCTGCAGGCGGGGCGCAGCGGCCAGGGTTCGATCACCATCGACATCGGCGCCGCGCGGCAGGCCGCCGTCAAGGCTCCCGACGAGGTCCGGCTCGGCCGCTTCGGCGCAGGCGACAGCATCGTCATCCTGGGCACGCGGATCGCCGCCGACATCCTCC
The DNA here is from genome assembly GCA_036525085.1 of Allobosea sp. GTDB lineage: Bacteria > Pseudomonadota > Alphaproteobacteria > Rhizobiales > Beijerinckiaceae > Allobosea. The sequence goes on along the minus strand of DATDBB010000329.1, from coordinate 5,285 downwards.
AGCTTCCCGCTGGCGCGGGGCTGCCGCTGGCGCTCGACATCGGCGGCTTCCGCGAGCGCGCCGCCAGCGAAGTCGATCTCGATATCGATGCGCAGCGCTTCAGGATCGGAAGCTTTGCCAGCATCAATGGTCTGCTCTCGACGAGTGCGAGAGACTTCGCAATCGCCGAGGCCTTCGTTCCCGGCGCCCTCAGGCTGACGACGCCGACGATGACGATCCTGGCCGACAACCGAAGCCTCGTTCCGGTCGGCGGCTATGACGTGCAGCTCTACGCGAAGAGCCGGCCTTTCTGGCTCGACGTCCAGGGCAAGCGGCTGACCACGAACGCCTTCATCGTCGGCGTCGACTCCGATGTGGTGGACGTGCCGCCCTCCAGCGGCGGTTCGCTCACTCGCGACATGGCGCGGCTCGGCGTGGTGCTGCCGACCGGCCCCAGCTTCGGCGAGATCGCACGTCGCTTCGTGCTCGGGGCGGACGGCCGCTGGCGCAGCGCCTCCGAGACACGCGCGACATCGTTCGCAACGGACGTGCCCACGGAACGGCTGGTCAACCTCGACGGCTTCGAGGAGCAGCCTTGAGCCGGACGAGACGCTTAGCCTGCCTTGTCGTCCTGGGTGTCGCGACGAGCTGCCTGACGGGGCCGACGTTTGCGCAGGTCCTGCCGCAGACGCTGGAGAACGAGGCTGCGCGCCAGCGGCGCGAGATCGAGCGCGAGACCGCTCCGCAGCGCCAGCGCGGCCCGGCGGTGATCGCGCCGGCACCGGGGCCGAGGCTCGAATTCCCGGCCGGCGGCGCGACGATCGTCCTGAAGCGGATCGATTTTGGCGAATCGCATTTTCTGACGCCGGCCGAACTCGACGCCATCCGCGCCCGCCATATCGGCCGCCGCATCGACCTCGCCGGGATCGGCAGGCTCGTCCAGGAGGTCAACGACCTCTATGCCGAGAAGGGGCAGATCACGGCGAGCGCCGTGCTGCCGCCGCAAAAGCTCGATGGCGGCATCCTGAAGATCCGGCTCGTCGAAGGCCGTGTCGGCAAGATCGCGATCTCCAGCGCGGTCCAGACCTCTCCCTTGCAGACCTGGCCCTGGTATATCCGCTCGCAGGTGCCGGTCATGGAAGGCGAGGTCATCGACGCGCCGGCCCTCAACCGTTCCGTCTCGATTTTCAACCGGCTCAATGAATTGCAGATCAGGGCCCAGCTCGCCGCCGGCGCCAGCTTCGGCCTGACCGATCTCGATCTCGCCGTCACCGAGCCGGCGCGCAATGTCGTCCAGTTCTCCTACGACAATCAGGGCGTGCTTTCGACCGGGCGCTATCAGGGCACCCTGTTCCTGCGCCATCACAACCTGCTCGGCATCGACGACAGGCTGGTGCTCTATGGCTCGCGGGCGCGCGGCAGCATCCTCGGCAGCGGCAGCTACACGCTTCCGGTCTCGCCCTGGGGCACGCGGCTCGGCCTCAGCTTCACGCGCTCGGCCTATCACATCGTCAACGGCGCGATCCGCGAATTGCGGCCGGAGGGCATTTCCGAGAGCGGCGCGCTGACGCTGTCGCAGCCCATCTTCGCCACGGATGCGATTCTGCTGCAGGCGACGGGTGGCCTCGGTCTCGGCCGCGGTCGCAGCAAGCAGCTCGATATCGCGACCGTCGAGAGCAGCTACACCCGCAGCCTCGCCGGCCTGTCGCTGAACGTGACGCTGCCGAACCTGACGCATTCCTCGACCGGGAACTGGACCCAGGTCGACCACGAGGACAAGATCTCCGGCGTGAAACGCAACTTCACGATCTGGACCGGCAACACGTCTTCGATCTGGCGCCTGACGGAGGATGTCTACGGATCGCTCGCCGGCGGCTGGCAATACACCCGCGAGACGCTGCTGCCCGGCGACCAGATCTTCCAGATCGGCGGGCCGACGACGGTGCGTGGCTACCCCATCGGCGCGGCCTTCGGCAATTCCGGATTCTACGGCCAGGCCGAGCTGCATTACCTGCTACCCGATCCGCTGAAGCAGCTCGAGGCTTTCGTCTTCCTCGATCACGGCCGGACCTATCTCAACGCCACGACCACCATGCGCGCGACCTCGGTCGGCGCCGGGCTGATCTGGCGGCCGATCGAATGGGCCTCGCTCGAGGGCGGCGTCGGCCGGCCGCTCGAACGTGTCACGCCGATCCAGCGCGACGTCGAGCTTTATGTCCGGCTCACGCTGCGCAAGACCATCTGAGTTGTCCCAAGATCATCTGAAATTTCCGAGACCGTCTGAATTTCCAAGGAACCGATCATGGCGCCCCTGCCGCTCTTCTACTCCAGCATCGTCGTGCTTGATCGCAACACCCATCGCGAGGCGCGCATCGCGCCCGCAGAGAGGCCCTATGCCTTTGCGGCCGGCGCCCATGTTCTGCCGGCGCTGATGCCCGAATTCGCCATGGGCTGCCGCGACATGCCGATCCTGTTCCTGGAGGAGGATGGTCGCCACTCGCCGCTCTTCATGGTCGGGATGCGACCAGGCGAGAGCTGCTACGTCGATGGCGAGGGGCGCTGGCGCGGCCTGCATGCGCCGGCCTATATCAGGCGCTACCCGTTCATCGGCGGCGAGGTCTCGGAGCAGCAGCATGTCGTCTGCGTCGATGGCGGCTTTGCGGCGCTGAACGGCGAAAGCGGCGAGCGCCTGTTCACGGAGGAGGGGGAGCCGGCCGAGGCGCTGCAGCGCGTGGTGGCCTTCGTCTCCGACTATGCGGACGCGGCAACCCAGACGACCGCCTTCACCGCCGAACTCAAGGCGCTCGATCTCTTCCAGACGATCAACATCGAGATCCGCTCCCCGGATGGCACGGTTTCGAGCTTCGCCGGCTTTTCCGCGATCAGCCAGGAACGTCTCGACGCGCTCCCGGATGAAGCCTGGCTGTCGCTGCGGCGGAAAGGCTATCTCGGGCCGATCCAGGCCCATCTGATCAGCCTGACGAACTTCGCCTTGCTGGGCGAGCGCGCCCAGAAGCCTTGATCGCGCGCGCATTCTGCCGCCGGCCGGCCCGTTGCGGAACCGTAGGACGAAAGTTCCGGATGTGAGAGCATGCAGCATGATCCGAATCATCGCCGCCATGCTCGCAGCCTCCGTCCTGTTGACGACGCAACAGGCCCTGGCATCGGATTCCTGCCGTCCGACGCGCGACGGCAAGGATCGGATCGCACCGTCCAATGGCTGCCCGAGCGGCTATCGCATGCGCGGCGCCTGCTGTGAATCCTTCAGCGCGATGTCGCCATCCAGCACGACCGTAAAGACCTGCCCGGCGGGAACGGTTTCGAGCCTCGGCGCCTGCGTCGCCAGGAAGTGATCCTTCGGACGGCGTTCTGCCTGGCTGACGGTCGTCTGGATATCGATCGGTCGAACGTCAGGCGATGTCCGCTTCCGGGTAGGCTGCTTATGTCGGCTGTCGTCCCGTTGCAGACCTTCGAGGGAGGCGAAACGAGCCGATGCCGCGCCACCGAGTCGACGGGGCTGAACCTTCCCTCGGCCATAGGCCTGTGACAGCATGGAAGCCAACCCACTGATGCGTCCGCCGCATTGCAGTATCCAACGGGCAAAACTAAACAGGGCGCGCGTCGGTCGGAACGGCGCATGGGAAGTGTCTATGTTAGAGCTTGTGAGAATCCGCTGACCGTCTCGAATTGACGAGACATGTCGAAGCATCTGGGGGGGGGACCTGCGCGGAGCGTAGTGTCCAGCGCCGATGCTTGTCATGGATTCCATTACAGGCTCACCAAAATGAACATTTCGCGGAGCGAGCAGCGCGTGCTTCACGTGCTCGCCCAAGGCGGCTTCATCCGTCATCAACGCTGCGACAACGGCAGGATTTCTCATATCGAGTGCTTCACGCGAGACGGTCACCTGCTGACCGACTGCACGCTTGAGGTCTTCGCAAGACTGCGTCGCAAACGCCTGATCGAGTCCCGGGCTTCCAGTCCTTACCGCGTCTCGCGGCGAGGCCGGGAAGCCGTGCGCTCGCAAACTGACAATCGCTGAACAACGATAGGAGACTTCCCATGCAAATCCGTTTGGAATGCCCAGAAGACGCCGACACGATCCGAAGCCTGACAACTGCCGCATTCAAGGACATGCCCCATAGCAGTCAGACCGAGGCCGCGATCGTCGATGCTTTGCGGAAAGCAGGAGCGTTGACCGTTTCGCTCGTCGCCAACATGGACGGCGAGATCGTCGGCCATGTTGCGTTCTCGCCAGTTAAGATCAACGGCACGGCGAAGGGCTGGTATGGCCTTGGCCCGGTCTCGGTCTGGCCCAATCAGCAGCGGAAAGGCATCGGCCAGGCCTTGATCGGCGATGGCCTTGACCGTCTTAGACGCTTGAACGCGCAAGGATGCGTCGTCCTCGGTGACCCCGCCTACTACAGCCGCTTCGGGTTCATGAGTGATCCTGAACTCCGGTATGGTGACGTGCCGCCCGAGTATTTCCAGCGATTGGTGTTCACGGCCGATGCGCCAAAGGGCGAAGTCGCATTCCACGCCGGGTTCGACGCGACCTGAGACAAGAGAGCGGTCTTGGCGATACGCGAAGACCGCTCTCCACCCGCTTCAGGCATTTGAGCACAAGGCGATTGGCTGCCTGAACTGACATCGCATCAGCCGAGGCGCGCAACAGCACGGATCATGGCTTGCGGCCGTTTCGCCGCCGGGTTCAGATCGACGACGAGCAACGAGGACAAGCCACCATGAAGATCGCCGATGTGCGCGCCAATGCCTTTGCGATGCCCCTGAACAATCCCGCCTATCCGCGGCCGCCTTACAAGTTCTACAATCGCGAATTCGTCGTCATCAATTACCGCACCGATCCCGAGCGGCTGCGCGCGCTCGTTCCCGAGCCACTGGAGGTCATTGGCGACACCGTTGCCTATGAGTTCATCCGCATGCCGGATTCGACCGGCTTCGGTGACTACACCGAGACCGGGCAGGTCGTTCCGGTGCGCTTCACCACGGCGTCGGGCGAGGTGCAGGAGGGTGGCTATGTCCACGCCATGTATCTCGACGACAATTCACCCATTGCCGGCGGGCGCGAGATCTGGGGCTTCCCGAAGAAGCTGGCGACGCCGAAGCTGGCGCATGAGCAGGAGACGCTCGTCGGTACCCTGCACTACGGCTCGGTGCTCTGCGTCAGCGCCACCATGGGCTACAAGCATCGCGAGCTCGATCTGGCGCCGCTCGCCAAGGCGATGGCCAAGCCCGCCTTCATGATCAAGATCATCCCCCATGTCGACGGCTCGCCGCGCATCTGC